>JAYVFU010000046.1:0-49829 GCA_043772865.1 Methylophilaceae bacterium | reverse complement strand
GAGCAATCAGGCCTAACTAATGCCACAGGCAAAACAATTTTAGAATTTTTACCTGATTTTGATCCAATTCCCATTGCAATGTATGGTCAAGTTGCCCTCACTGGCGAGCCTATTCGCTTTGAATATGAAGTACCAGAACTTGACCGATGGTTTGATATTTATGCTTTCAGGATCGAAAGTGACGATACAATTAAAAGACCAGCACATAATAAGATTGCCATTTTATTTACTAATATTAAAGCGCGCAAACAAGCGGAAAAAGCTTTAAAAAATAGTGAGGAGCGCTTGAAATCATTTGTGAAGAACAGCTCAGATGCAATTTATACCATGAGTCCTGATTGGCAAATTTTGCTTGAAGTCGAAGGTCGAAATTTTGTTAAAGAATCTAAAAAGTCGAATAGCGCATGGATGCAAGATAACATTTATGCTGATGATCAATTGACTGTTCAAGAAAAAATAAAAGAGGCGATTCAAACTAGGAGCACTTTTGAATTAGAGCATCGTATTTTGCGCTCTGATAACACGATTGGCTGGGTTTTATCGCGTGCAGTGCCATTATTTGGCAGTGATGGTGAAATAACTGAATGGTTTGGCACGGCAATTGATATTACCGAACGTAAAAAAGAACAGGAAGCGTTACGTCAAAGTGAAGAGCGTTTGCGGGTTTTATTTGATTTCGGACCAGTTGCTATGTACACCGTCGATGCTGCTGGAACAATTCAAGAATTTAATCAAAATGCAGCAGCATTGTGGGGTCGTGAACCACAACGTGGAGACCTTAGTGAGAGTTATTGTTGTGCATATAAAATTTACTTGCCAGATGGTACGCTGCTACCACATACACAAAGTGCAGTAGCTGAAGTGTTGGAAGGTAAGATTCCAGCCGCACACGATTTAGAAGCTGTTTTAGAGAGGCTGGACGGCACACTCGTAAATGTTGTTGCCAATGTTGTGCCTTTAAAAAATGCACAAGGTCAAATTGTTGGTGCAATGAGCTGCTTGATGGATATGACTTACAGAAAAAATGTGGAAAATACCCTAGTATCCAACAACCATGAGCTGCAAAACGCAAAATTAATCGCCGAAAAGGCTAGTCTTGCAAAATCAGAGTTTTTGTCCCGCATGAGTCATGAACTACGTACACCGCTTAATGCTATATTGGGCTTTGCACAATTATTAGAATCCAGCAAAACACCACTGACTGATTTGCAAAAAAGCAATATTCATCAAATTTTACAGGCGGGCTGGTATTTGTTAGAACTTATTAACGAAATTTTGGATTTAGCGCAAATCGAGTCGGGCCAGCAAGTCGTTTTGCTAGAGGCTGTATCGGTGAACGAGTTAATGCGCGAATGCGCAAATTTGATTGACCCGTTAGCTTTAAAACAAAACATTAGTGTTAATTTCAATGCATTAGCTGACGATGCAATAGTGCATGCAGATAAAACTCGCCTTAAACAAGTTTTGATTAACCTGCTATCTAACGCCATTAAATATAACAAAGTGGATGGGACAGTAACCGTAAATTATACTTTAAGCCAAAATGTGCTGCGCATTTGCATAATTGATACTGGCGAGGGATTAAATTCAGAGCAACTTAATCAACTTTTTCAGCCGTTTAACCGACTTGGTAGGCAGGCAAATTTAGAAGAAGGCACAGGGATTGGGCTAATTGTATGCAAAAGTCTGATTGAATTGATGCATGGCAAAATAGGCGTTCAAAGTGAGGTAGATGTTGGCAGTGAGTTTTGGATTGAGCTTGATTTAATAGCTTAAACTACTCTTTTTTGAATATTAAAAAGCATATCAGTCCTTAAAGTAACCTTCGGTGTAAAGCGCTAACCCCACAAGCGAAACGTGACGGTATCGGGCGCATCCCTGATGTGCAATTGATGTCTGAACGCAGAGCCTTTCGTTTAGTAGGGTTAACGAGATCATCTTGGCGCAATCCGCCAAAGGATGACCAAAGCACAATAGATTTAAAAGCAAGGATTAAAACATTAGCGCATGCGCGCAAACGTTTTGGCTATCGTCGCATACACGATATGCTGAAATTTGAAGGTGTGCAGGTTAATCACAAGCGGGTCTATCGTTTATATACGGAGCAAAAGCTATCGGTGAAGCGACGTAAGAAAGCCAAACGCCCGATGACTGAGCGAGCCGAGCTATTAATACCAGAGGCAGCCAACCAAGTGTGGAGTATCGATTTTGTGATGGACAGTTTAGCCAACGGTAGAAAGCTAAAATGTTTAACAATTGCCGACGACAAAACGCATGAGTGTGTCGATATTGCGGTTGATCATGGCATCAGTGGTTTATATGTCACACGCATACTAGAACAGGCTGCGGTAATTAGAGGCTTTCCGCAAGCCATTAATACCGATGGCGGTCCTGAGTTTACCAGTCGGGTGTTTATGGGCTTGATGCATACCAATGGTATTGAACACTTACTGATTCAACCAGGTAAGCCCGCTCAAAATGCTTATATTGAGTCGTTTAATGGTAAGTTTTGAGATGAATGTTTGAATGAGTATTGGTTTGAAACATTAAACCAAGCGAGAGTAGTCATCAACAAATAGCGTAAAGACTATAAAGAAGTAAGACCGCACAGTAGTTTTGGACGTATTCCACCTGCTATCTATGCGCAAAGACTTAGGCAAACAACATGATTTTTAAACGGACTTTTTTCAATAAAAACTGGTAGTGTTATTGGGGGCAGGTCACCTTCATGTATATGCGAGTAACTAATAATTACTGGTCACTATCTTCATTATGCTTCAGTAAGTAATACAATAATTATTAAGCGATTCGCTCATTGTAGCCTGCCAATCTTATTAATTCTTCTGCAATTTTCTTCGGTGATAATACGAAATCAACACATTTTGCAGCTTGAGCATTTCTAGACATGTGTTTTACTTCGGCAGAATCATCCTGTGCAAAGGTAATGTCACCCTTAGCTTTAATTTGTTTGCAACCTTCAGTGCCGTCACCATCATAGCCTGAGAGGACGATGCCGATCGCTCGTTTTTCAATGGTTTCGGCTAAAGAAGTAAAAAAGACATCTATTTGGGTATTATTTTTGGCGCGAGGTGATATAACCATAAAAACATTGTTTTCAATACTGAGGTCTGTATTTGGAGGCGTCACGTAAATGTGATTTGCCCAAATATCCAATCCAATACTTACCACTATTGTAGGCATTTTGGTATGTCGAGACAAAATATGGGCGAGTTGACAACTAGCATCAGGAAGCATATGAGACACGAATACAAAAGCCATACCAGTATCAGGCGGCAGCGCATCCAATAATGCTTTGTATGCGACAAGGCCACCGGCGGAGCCGCCAATGCCTACAATAAAGCTTGGAGGTACATTTTTCATCATATTTTCTTACTTTACTATTGGTAAATTCCGAATAGCTTACCGCTCTCAAATGGCAACAGGCACGACGTATGTATTGTTATACACACAGATATTAATTTTTATTAATTCCACGTTTCTATTTGTTTTTTATCGCAGAAACATTTTTGCCAATTTTTTTCTTCTGATTCAAGCTTGCGCTAGCCTTAGCGTCCATTGGTACGAGATGAATACCATCATCGCTTAATATTAACTTTTGTACGTCGCTGGAGTGGTTAGTGCCGCGAGATTTAACAATATAAAGACCTCGAATGCGTTTTCTACCCACAGCTTCTTCTAATTCCCTGACTACAATCCAGGTATCAATTAAAGACGAGACGCCAATTTCGCCGCTAGTATCATTTTGTGCGTTTGAAGCTACTAAGCTAGTAAACAACCCTGTAATGCCCTTGCTTTTTAAAAGATCTATCATCCGCGTGATCATTGAGTTAATTTCTTGTGGGCTTCCTTCAGAGAGTAGGCTAGTCAATGGGTCTATCACCACCGATTTAGGTTTAAATTCCTCAATGTATTTGTATATATCAAGTAAATGGGTCTCTAAACCAAAATAGGATGGTCTAACAGACACAATCTTCAACAGGTCTTTTTGCACCCATGCATCAAGATTAAATCCTATAGAGCCCATATTTTGGGTGAGTTGGCCTGCCGATTCTTCATAGGAAAGAAATAAACAGCGTTCTTTACGCTGACAACTATCTAGTGCAAACGCACTCGCGAGGCTGGTTTTACCAGTGCCTGCTGTACCTGAGATGAGAACGGTGCTCCCTCTGGTATATCCAATACCGTTCCTACCTTTGAATAACTTGTCTAAAGAAGGCACTCCAGTAAATACTCTTTCGGCCGTACCAGGTTGGTTCAGACCCGCTGAAGTGATAGGTATGACTGACAAGCCTTGGTTATCAATAACAAAGGGATATTCATTCATTCTGTGCTTTGAACCCCGATATTTAATGATGCGTATTCTACGGACTGCAATTTCTTCATTTACCCTATTATCGAGTAAGATAATGCAATCGGAAATGTATTCCTCTAAGCCATGACGGGTATAAGAGCTTTGACCTAACTCTCCAGTGACAATGGCTGTCACATTTTTTACTTTTAGCCAGCGGAAAAGCCTTTTTATTTCTAAGCGCAGAATGCCGACGTCTGTTAAGCATGCAAATAAAGATTCGATAGAATCAATGACCACGCGTTTGGCACCAAACTTTTCAATAGCATATTCCAACCGAATGAATAAACCTTCAAGATTAAAGTCTAGCTCCTGTATATCTTTGTGTTCTAAATGGACATGCTCAATAGCAATCTTCTTTTGTAATACTAATCCCCTTAAATCTAAATTTAAGGAAGCAACGTCTTTGTATAACTCATCAGCAGTTTCTTCAAAGGTTAAAAAGATACCTGACTCATTGTAAATCTTTGCGCCATTGATCAGGTAATTAATGCCGTAAAGCGTCTTGTCAGAACCTGCACTTCCACTAATTAAAGTGACTGCATTTTCTGGAAGGCCACCATTTGTGATTTCGTCAAAACCGGTAATGCCAGTAAGGCTTTTACTCAATCCATTTTCTTTAGAAGCGATTATTTTCTTTGAAGATTGAGCCATACATTAGCCTTTATGATTCTAATTTTAATTAAATTATGATTAACAAATTCCTTCATAAAATTAAAATCAGCTGATTAGTTATCTTAGTCTGTACGTAAACATACATACAATTCTAGAAAATGAATTGCTACAGTCTGCTTGGGGCCGCTGATACTTCATTAAGATAAAGCGCACACTCATGATCCCTAGTAAACCTTGGAGATCATCATGGAATCCCTATCGGTAAACACAATGTTCAGTCATGGAATAAAGGTAAGTTAGTTGGTCAAAAAGCATCATTAAAGCTGAAAGAAATTTTGGCAGGATACGTTTAGAGTTATCTCACCAGATTCGTGACTTAGCACTGTTCAATTTAGCACTGGATAGAAAGCTTCGTGGATGTGATTTAGTGAAATTAAAAGTAAGAGATATCTCTCATGGTGATCCATCTCTGCACGGGCTATGGTCATGCAACAAAATACGAGTAGACCAGTACAATTTGAAATTACAGAACAAACCCGAAATTCAATTACTCAGTGGATGGTTCATAAATATCTAAGTAGTGATAGTTATCCCTTCCCAAGTCGTATTAAAGGCTCTCCTCATTTATTAACTAGACAATATGCATGGATTGTCCATAGATGGGTTGAACAAATAGGACTAGATCCAATTAACTACGGCACTCATGCCATGCGAAGAACCAAAGCGACTCTTATCTATATACGAACAAAAAACTTAAAAGCGGTACAACTGCTTTTAGGCCATACCAAGCTTGAAAGCACCGTACGGTATCTTGGTATTATAGTTGACGATGCTTTGGAAATAGCAGAATAGACAGAAGTTTGATAATTAAATTAGGTCGGGGTTTCAGTTACCTAGACCTAATTGAATGGCCGTTTTCCCGCCCATAGCAGACACTGAAAAGGATGGCGTGTAGTAAATTGATGAAAATCAAGCACTCTGGATGTATATTACAAATTTATCTATCATTACGATAATACGTCTAACAACGCTTTTGCTGTAAAGTTGACCTAAGCTAAGAGCAATTAAAAACAGAAGTTTCCGACTCATAACTTACGTATAACTTAATCAAAAAAGTAAAATACTTTTCTAATCTACTATTCAAAAGTTTTTAAGTAAGCTTAAATTTATACTTTAACTTTATACTTTAACTTTCTCATCCTTTGACTTATTAGTCCCTTTTTAAATTACATCTTCACTAAACGTATTTTGAATTTTAACCTCCTTAAATTTTTTATTTTTAATATTAATGCGTGTTAGCGAACTGACTGAATTTAAAAAAAAGTAAACAATAACTAAAAGTACTTTAATAAGTACTTAACAATAGTTTGTATCACATACACGTTTATATTTTGTATTGGAGAAATTTGGTGAGCTATAAAACATCAATGGTGCATTTAAATATTAACCATCCAAACACAAGTTTATTAAATATTACGAATTATGTTGCTAATAAGTTTGAGTCTAACGTTGTAGGAATTATGGTTGGACTGCAAACACAAATGATTTATGGAAAAACATACGCTAACAATGATGTTTTTGATCGCGAGGATGAACAGTTAGATAAAAAGTTAATTGATGCAGAAATTTTGTTTATAAAATCATTGCAAAGTAATTCAGGAATTATTGAATGGCGATCAATAATAACCAGAGAGCCAATTGCAAATTACATTGCGACTCAAGCTCGCTCTTCAGATCTCATTATTACAGAATTTGTACCATTTGATTTCTATGAAGGGCCTGGAGGATTGCATATAGGTGAGATAGTTTTGCGAACTGGCCGACCTGTATTAGCAATACCAACATCCATTGAAGTGCATTTGTTAGATAATATTTTGATTGGATGGAAAGACACACGTGAGTCTAGGCGTGCAATTTTAGATGCTTTACCTTTTTTAAAAATAGCTAAACAAGTTACTGTTGTAGAAATTTGTGCAGAAGAAGAAATTTCAAATGCTACTAAAGGGCTTTGTGATGTAATTGCCTGGTTAAATCGACATTATATTTCAGCCGAATATTTGGTATCTCCATCTACAAAATATGATGCGACTCAGCTTCTCTCAATAGCAAAACAACGAAATGTTAATCTAATTGTTGCAGGTGCATATGGACATAGTAGTTTTCGCGAGTGGGTACTGGGTGGTGTAACAAACGAATTATTTAAACAAACTGAATTTTGTTGTCTTCTTTCTCATTAAATTAATATCTAATTAACTGGTTGGCAATGTTAGTTATCTTGTTACACAAGTTAAATATTTGCGAAGATTTGAGATCACATTTATGACATTAATATTTATGCCAAGCGATTAAAAGAACTAATAAAACGCCTTTTAAAATTACACAACACGTGAGAGTCTATTTATACCTAATATGTTAGAAACTCACATCAACAACCAAGTATTTAGTGATCCGTCCATTCGAGAAATTGATGAAGTTGCAAAATTATTCTCAGCAGATTTGATCAATGGCCATACTTCGGAAAAAGCGCTAATTCGTTTTAATCAAGATGGGCCAAACGAAATAAACTCCGCACCTCGTGAACCTACATGGAGAAAAATTTTATCGCACTTCCAAGAACCACTTATCTATTTATTATTAATTGCAGTTGTAATTGCAATGATTGCTTGGGGATTAGAAGGGTTTGTTGGTTTGCCTATAGATGCAATAGTTATTGCAATCATCGTTATTCTAAATGGCATTTTAGGCTTTGTGCAAGAAGCTAAAGCAGAAAGTGCAGTCGCCTCATTATCCAAAACTGTCGCAGCCACTTCTTCGGTCATGCGAAACTCTCAGGTAACACGCATACCCAGTACTGATTTAGTAATGGGAGATATATTAATATTAAATGAAGGTGATTCTGTAGGAGCAGATGCACGTCTAATAGAGGTTGCAGCTTTACGTGTACAAGAAGCTTCACTCACTGGAGAAAGCGAAGCTGTATTTAAAGATGTGACTACATTGCTTAAAACAGCGGCGTTAGGTGATAGGCCAAACATGGTTTTTAAAGGGACAAATATATTACTGGGTAATGGTCGTGCTGTAGTTACAGCAATTGGCATCTCAACTGAGATGGGTGCAATTTCTACAATGCTTGAATCTACTACTGAAGAGCCGACGCCCCTACAGATAGAAATTAAATATATTGGACGCATGCTGGGAATCGCAATTATCGTTATTACAGCAATAGTGGTTGGTACTATTTTATTACTGACTGAAATTCGTCGTGTTTCAGATTTTGTTCATGTCCTGTTACTCGGCTTATCTTTGGCTGTTGCAGCAGTTCCTGAGGGTCTGCCAGCCATTTTATCAATAGTGCTTGCGCTTGGTGTGCAGCGAATGGCTAAGCATAATGCAATCGTCAAGAAACTATCATCAGTAGAAACATTAGGATCTGCCTCGGTCATTGCATCAGATAAAACAGGAACCTTAACCCGTGCAGAAATGACAATTGAACGCATCATCACTGCTTCCGGAGATACTAACGTCACAGGCGTAGGTTATACGCATGAAGGACATATAGAACTTGATGGTATTGAATTAAAAGATGGCCTAATACATCAAGAAATTGTTGTGTTGTTGACTGGGGGCTGCTTGGCTGGCAACGCATACTTGAATATTAAGGAAGATGACAAATGGGAAATTCATGGTGACCCAACAGATGTAGCCTTTCTAATTGCAGAACGGAAGTTAAGCCTAACTGAAAATCGAGAGAAGCGATTCGAACGTGTTAGTGAAATCCCTTTTTCATCAGAACGAAAAATCATGTCGGTCATAGTGCTTGACCATGAAAATAAAAACTCTTCTGTCTTAATGACTAAGGGTGCTCCCGATATATTGCTTGAAAAGTGCAGTAACATAAAAATTGGAGTCGATGTTGTTCCTCTAGATGATGTGTCCAAAGCGAAGATTTTGGCTGATATTGATATGTTATCTGATTCAGCACTTCGGACACTCGCTGTAGCGTACCGCACGCTAGATTTGAAAGAGGATCTAAGTAATCAAGAGTTACTTGAACGAGGATTTGTTTTTGTGGGTATCGTCGGCATGTTTGACCCGCCGCGTGAGGAAACAGCTGTTGCAATCGAAGAAGCTCATAAAGCTGGAATTCGTATAATCATGATTACTGGCGATCATCCACATACTGCTATCCGTATTGCAACCGATCTTAAAATTGTGCTTGCAGGTGCAACCGCTTTAACGGGACTTGAGTTAGATGGACTTGACGATAAATCTTTTGCCGAAGCTGTACGCAATACATCGGTATATGCCCGCGTATCGCCCGCTCATAAGTTACGTATTGTCGACGCATTGCAAGCCGACGGCAATATCGTGGCAATGACCGGAGATGGGGTTAACGATGCGCCCGCATTAAAAGCTTCTGACATTGGTATCGCAATGGGGATAACAGGGACCGAGGTAACCAAAGAAGCTGCAAAGATGATTCTCGTTGATGACAATTTTGCAACGATTGTCAAAGCCATTCGCGAAGGTCGCAGCATTCTAGATAATATCCGTAAGTTTTTACGTTATCTTTTATCAACAAATATGGGTGAAGTACTTACTGTATTTCTAGGAGTGGTTGGTGCAAGTGTCGTTGGGCTCAAAGGTAGTGACCATGTTGTATTGCTACCTTTGCTTGCAACACAGCTTTTGTGGATTAACTTAATTACTGATTCTGCACCAGCACTTGCAATGGGTGTTGACCCCCCAATGGATGATCTCATGACACGCAAACCAAAGTGTTTAAATGAGCGCATTATTAATATCCACATGTGGACGACTGTGATCTTTATAGGTTTAGTAATTGCAATCGTCACACTATTCACAATCGATTTTTATTTGCCCGGAGGGTTAATTTCAGGTAAATATAATATTATTAATGCTCGGACAGCAGGTTTCACAACGTTGGTATTTTGTAGCTTATTTACATGCTTTACTTCGCGTTCAGACACAACCAGTGCATTCAAGAATGTATTTGTTAACCTGTGGCTTTGGGGCGCAATTACCCTATCAATAATTCTGCAAATGGCAGTCGTTAATCTTTCATTTATGAATCTTGCCTTTGGCACAAGTCCACTAGAGTTTCATCAATGGTTATTTTGTATTGCTATGGCAAGCTCTGTATTGTGGCTTAGTGAGTTATATAAATGGCTAATTCGCTACTTTTAATTAATGGCCAAACAGAAGTATTTGATTGAATATTGTCGAAAATAAATTTAAATTTTTTGTGTAAAAAATGACTGAATTAAATAGCTCGGAAGCCGAATCGCTAAAAGATAATTATCTTACTTTATCTAATCGCCATCATACATTTCCGCTTCTTTTGGCAATTTTGATTGGTATTTATTTATGTTACATAATTGCATTGCCTTTTTTATCTGTACTAACTTGGGCGCTTACATTAGCGGTTATATTTACCCCTTTACAGCGATGGCTTGAGATAAAGCTTAAACGGCCGAATTTTGCTACACTTATTTCTATATTGTTGATTGGTTCTATAATCATCGTTCCCACTTTGCTTATTGGAGAACAATTACTTACGAAAGTAGTAAAAGGATCCCAATTAATAGAGATTAAATTGAACTCGGGCGAGTGGCAACGTACTTTTGAAACTCAGCCGAAAATAGCACCCATCGTAAGCAAGATTGAGCAGTACATTAATGTGCCGGATGCCATTAAATCAATTAACAGTAAGCTTGGTAAAGCGGCTGGTGGAATTCTTAAAAGCTCTATCTTTCAAGTAGTCAAATTTGTATTGATTTTTTACATACTTTTCTTTTTTTTACGTGATCGTAAATTGGTGATGCAATCTATCACATCAATATCTCCACTAGAACAGAATGAGATGCAAAAATTGTTTAAACGTCTGGGTGATACTATACATGCAACAGTATATGGCACATTTACAATGGCGGCATTGCAGGGTACTTTAGGCGGTTTGATGTTTTGGTGGCTGTATTTGCCTGCCCCACTTTTATGGGGTGTGGTGATGAGCTTTTTAGCTATAGTGCCTATGCTAGGGGCGTCTTTAATTTGGGTACCAGCTGCCCTTTTTCTAGCTGCAGAAGGGAATTATATAAATGCAACAATCTTAACATTTTGGGGAATTTTTGTGGTGAGTACTATTGACAACTTATTGAGGCCAATATTTGTAGGAAATCGACTTAAACTGCACACCGTTTTAATTTTCATTTCTGTGATTGGTGGGTTAATAAAATTTGGTTCGGCTGGACTGATTTTAGGTCCAGTAACTCTTACTGTTACGGTTTTTTTGTTGGAGATTTGGTTTAAAGGAAATTCTTACAAAAACTAAACCTTGTAACCAATCTAATGTATTTAATAGAAAATTCAATTAAGAGCATTAGGTTTGATTATTATAGATTTAAGGATTTAGCCAAATAATAAATATATAAATTGAATTACTGGGTGATCTTAAACAGTTCTATTACCCTAGTTTAAGTGTAAGCTCTGGGTCGATAAAAGCTATTAACTAAATTTGAACATAATTAAAATTATATCCGTCTTTGGTATGCTTTAAATCGAATGTGACTATTGAGAAGTAAGAGAACGAAATTAGTAGGAAAATTGATTTATAAAACAAATAACTTGACCCCTTACACCCTGAGAAGGGAGAAAACTTTTAGTTATAAAGAGAATATATGTACGAAATCGTACATATTAAATCTTAGTTAATTGAGAGTATATGCTTAATTCTTGATTGACTATATTTGGGAAAATACATGAATCATCAGAAGTATTAGGTGGGTATTATTGATTGCAATTAGTTTGCAATAACATGCAATCGCTGTATAGCCTCCTGTTTAAAAAGTAGTAATGTAAGATCAATCAGTAAATACAGGCTCATCTCAGCCCAAGCAAAAATAATTGTCAGCAGCAACTTAATAAATACAAAATGCGCTTTCAACAGATTGAACATTCTTACAATAAAATTTATTATAATTTTTTTAATGTTTTCCTAATGTGAGTAAATACCACATTACATAAAGGATTTAGATGACGAATGCACTTTGGTTTCTTCTCATCGGATTTCTTATGCTTACTAGAGGCTTAACAACAACTCTCCTTAATAAAGCTCATTTTACCTCTGCTATCGTTTACCTTGTTATTGGATTTGTCCTCGGCCCTTCTCTTTTAAACCTTTTTTATTTTGATCCTATCAAGCAATCTTCAATACTAGAGGTATTAACAGAGGTTGCTGTTCTCATTTCTTTATTTTCAGCCGGCGTCAAAATGCCTGTTCCATTTAGTTTCGCGCTATGGCGACTTCCCATAAGACTGACTTCAATTTCGATGATTATTACAATAGTACTTATCACTGTATTTTCCAGTGCAGTACTAAATCTACCATTAGGGGCTGGTATATTATTAGGCGCAATATTAGCTCCTACAGACCCTGTACTAGCAACTGACACCCAATCACGGTTTCCTGGTGACAAAGATAAACTCAGATTCACATTAACATGTGAAGCAGGCATGAATGATGGCACAGCATTCCCTTTTGTCATGTTGGGGTTAGGCATACTTGGTTTTCATGACCTTGGTAAATTTGGGTGGAAGTGGGTTTTGTTAGATGTTGCTTGGGCAACAAGTGCAGCTATTTTGATTGGTATTGTTGGTGGTGTGCTAATTGGGAAAGTCGTATGGAAGCTAAGGGGCGAGCAAGATGAAGGCATACTTGATGACTTGGTCGGACTTGGCCTTATTGCAATTGTCTATGGTTTAAGTGTACTTCTTCATGCATGGGGTTTCCTAGCAGTATTTTTTTCCGCTGTTGCTTTACGCCAAACTGAGATTAAGCTTGCTAGCAAAATTGGTATTAAACCTGAAGAAATAGACAAGGAAATTACGATTCCAAATGATGACAACTCATCTCCTACTTCACCCCAAATAGTTAGCGTTGAGGCATTGGTATTCAAAGAACATTTGGAAAGACTCTCTGAATTAATGCTTGTTCTTTTGGTGGGTGGTATGCTGTTGCCCACATTTTGGAATTGGCGTTCATTAAGCCTAGCCTTATATATATTTATAATTGCTCGTCCAGTTAGCGTAATTGTTGGGTTATTGCGCACCAATACTTCGTGGCGGATTCGAGGCATTAGTGGATGGTTTGGGGTTCGAGGAATAGGATCTGTTTATTACTTAATGTATGCTATTCAGCATGGTATATCTGAGGCATTAGCCCGAGAATTAATACCACTAACCCTTATTGTTATTACACTTTCTATTTTGCTTCATGGCACAAGCGTCAAACCTCTGTTAAATCTTTTTTGGCGGAGATGATTGAATAAATATCACGAGTGAATTGGAGAAAATGCAACCAATCAATCAATTCAAATCTGCCTATCATTATGTGAGATTGCTGATGTAATCAGTTTTTCAAATTGCCTAATTTCTCAACATTATTTGAGATTAAAGCTACACCTATTTCTTCATTCAATCGGCCCAAAATTAGTTTAAATATCATTCGTACTATTTAATTCAGGATTCATAATTTCCTCAGCTTGAGGTTGGGGATGTGTCTTAACTATTTTTTTATTTTTGGAAGCATTATTAGTAAAGGCATCTAACTCTTCACCTTTTGAGGGATTGTCTGAAGTTTGTTCTTTATTAGATACCGTATTATTTTTCTTTTCATTAACATCGTTCTTTAAATAATTTATGGTTATATTTTTGTTATCACTTTTATTATTATCCGATACCATAATATCGAGTTCAGATCCAGGATCTTCACTTTCATCATTATTGATTAATTCTCTGAATGTATTTTTTTCTTTTTCTTTTTTATTGGATTCTTTATGCAATTTCTGCTCCTCTAATTTATGTATTTTAAAATTTATAGAACAATTTAATTTTTACGCTAAACATCTTACAAGTATTATAAAAACTTTTAAATTCTCATTAATCTGATTAATTTATAGAGAAAAAATATAGAAAACTGCTAAATAAGAAGATAAATAATTTATGGAGAGCAGAAGTGCAATAGCCCATTTCAATCAACTATTTATGAAATAAGAAGTTTTTATTTCTTAAGTTTATTAAAGGGTAGTGCTATGCAAGATTTTTGACCCACATCCTAAATTCAATTCCTATTGTTTAACAGATACTTTAGTATAGGTAAGCTCATTCCAAAACTCTATCATTATTAGTATAACCAACTCATGGAAATTCAGTTGTTCGATACCGTACCAATAAGGAAATATTTATACATAACCTTTTATCTCATTTAATGCAAAATATCTATTCGTTAAAAATTAGTTTAGTCAGGTTAGTTCTATCATTTCCTTATGGAAATTTAGCTGGCATAAATTTCCATAATGCAAACGCTTACTACTTAAAGCACAACAATAGTATGCTTATTTTTCACTAAACTTTTTCGTACTTCGGTCTGCTAGCGCACTGAAATTGAATAATTCATGGAGTAATTTTTAATTACGCAGACTAATCTGCATTAATAAAAGGAAGCTTAAATGAATAAAGATCAAGTAAAAGGCGTAACAAAAGAAATTGTTGGCAAGGTCCAAAAAACTACTGGAGAAGTTACTAATAGTAAAAATCAGCAAATAAAAGTTACAAGTAAAGAAATTGCGGGTAATTCAAAAAAACTATGGTAATTTGAAAAGCGAAGTTAGCAAAAGCCATAATTAAGTTTCAATACTTTTATGGCCGCTATACGCGGCCATTGCTTTTTGAGTTGAAACTAGTTTTTAGCTATGTAAATTTATGATATTCAAGAATTTCTTTCTTCAATGATTCCTCTAACATTATCGGATGATGTTGGATCCAAGAAATTTTCATTCAATCTTTAAATAGCTATGCAAGATAACTAAGCTGAAGCAGTAGTTATCAAATTAAACTTTGAATTTTAAAAAACAGAGGAATTAAAAATGCTATCCCTTAACAAATTATCACCAACGATTACAGATATGATTCGTTTAGACCATACCATGCAATAGCGATCTTGAATTGCCCGTCTTCACTAGACACTTTCTTGCCTGCTGAAGTATTGCCTTTCAAATTCTACTGGAGAAAGCCGATTAGCGTAACTATGTCGGCGTCTCGGGTTGTAAAACATCTCGATGTAATCAAATATGTCTTGTCTTGCATCCTCCCGTGTTAAATACGTTTTACGGCGTATACGTCCACGTTTTAGTAACTGGAAAAAAGCTCTCGGCTACTGCGTTATCATGACAATTGCCACGGCGGCTTTGGCTGGCGCATAAATTGTGCGCTTTTAAAAAATCCTGCCACTCATAACTATTGAATTGACTGCCTTGATCTGAATGAATGATGACTTGTTCATCAGGCTGCCTTCGCCAAACGGTCTACTTTCTCATTGATCAAAGTTAATTTTCTAGAGTAATGATATTCATATTTTTGTATCGAGTGTTAATTTTTATCGCCATGCACATTTACGAATGTTAACCGCCATGACTGATTTATCCACATTTACTTTCGCCACAATTCAAGCAAGTCAAACAGCCATCCATCACAATGCTAGCTTTGGTATTACATTTTTTACAAAGTGATGCGCCTTTGGGGAAGCCTTCTTCGTTCATTTCACCGCCAGATTTTGCATTTTTTTCTAGGTATTCCGCTTTTTTTTCATCTACAAGTTTTTGTTGATGCTCATCTAAACCTGGCATTTTTAGCATGCCGATTGATTGCAAGTGTTGCTCGACTACTTCGCCAATTTCGGCGACTAAGCTGGGTACAAATTTGCCACCTTTTTTAAAGTAGCCACCGCTTGGCTCAAACACGCTTTTGAGTTCTTCTACCAAAAACGTGACATCGCCACCTTTGCGGAACACTGCAGACATGACGCGGGTGAGGGCGACTATCCATTGAAAGTGATCCATATTTTTGGAGTTGATAAATATTTCAAATGGGCGGCGATGCTCTTGTGGCGTGCCTTCATTCATCACTACATCGTTTATGGTGATGTACAGCGCATGCTCGGTCACTGGGGTTTTGACTTTATAAGTTGAGCCTGTGATTTTTTCTGGGCGTTCTAGCGGCTCACCAATTTGCACGATTTTTGCGTTGAGTACTTTAGCTTCAGCTAGTTTTGTTGCTGCATCAGCTTTGTCTTGTTCATTCACTAGCGCATAGCCTGTGATTTTTTTTTCAATTTTAATTGCCATGATATTTCTCCTTTTGAGGTTTGCTCTCTGATTAAATAGCGCGTGTTTTAAGCGTGGCGTGTGCGGTTAAGACAAGGCGCGTTTAGATTTTTTACCGGATTGTACGAGAGGTACATGAGGATTAAAAATCTAAACGCAACGCCGTATTAACAAACAAAGCCGCTTAGAACTTGCCGTAGTAGCCTTCTTTTAGCGCATCGTACAGGTTAGCGGCTGAGTGAATTTCGCCATCGTATTCAATCTCGTCATTGCCTTTCACTTCCATTTCTGTGCCATCTTCTAGCGTAAATTTGTAGGTGGTATTTTCCAAATCTTTTTCGGTGACCAACACACCTTGGAACGCTTCGGGGTTAAATCTAAAGGTTGTGCAGCCTTTTAAACCTTTGTCATAAGCGTATAAGTAGATATTTTTGAAATCTTCAAAATCATAATCCGTAGGCACATTAATGGTTTTTGAGATTGAGCTATCTATCCATTTTTGCGCGGCCGCTTGAATATCTACGTGCGCTTTAGCTTGAATAGTGGATGAATCTAAGAAGTAATCTGGCAATTGTTCTTCAGCTTTATCGCTAAAAGGCATGGCGCTGGCATTAATCAACTCGCGATAAGCTAATAGCTCAAATGAAAATACATCGACTTTCTCTTTTGATTTTTTACCTTCACGGATGACATTGCGTGCGTAATGATGTGCAAAGCTAGGCTCAATGCCGTTGCTGGCGTTATTTGCTAATGACAGCGAAATAGTACCCGTTGGTGCGATTGAGCTGTGGTGCGTAAAGCGCGCGCCTTTTTCTGCAATTTGCTTACGTAAGCCTTCTGGAAATTGCTGCATATAGCGGCTATATTTACCAAGCAATACTTTACCTGCAATTTTACTGCCCACTTTAATGCCATCTGCCGCCATTTCTGGGCGTTTTGCTAGCATATCAGCCGTAACTTCAAATTTTTCATCCATGATAGGTGCAGCGCCTTTTTCAGTCGCTAATTGCACGCCAACTTCCCATCCTACTTCTGCCATGATACGGGTCACATCTTCAGTAAACTTAAGTGAATCATCATCGCCATATTTCATCTTCATCATGGTAAGCGTTGAGCCCAAACCTAAATAACCCATACCATGGCGGCGTTTACGCACAATTTCATCACGTTGTTGCTGTAGCGGTAAGCCATTGATTTCAACCACGTTATCTAACATACGCGTGAAAATAGCAATCACTTGATGATACTCATCCCAATCGAAATAAGCTTGATCAGTGAATGGTTTTTTTACAAATCTAGTTAGATTTACTGAGCCTAGCAAACATGCGCCGTAAGGTGGCAATGGTTGTTCGCCGCAGGGGTTGGTTGCGCGAATATTTTCGCAAAACCAGTTATTGTTCATCTCATTAACACGGTCAATTAGAATAAAACCAGGCTCAGCAAAATCGTACGTGCTAGACATAATCACATCCCACAAACGGCGTGCTTTAATGGTTTTGTAAACACGGCAGGCTACTTTGCCAGCATCAATGCCTACAGTTTTGGTGAGATATTTATTTTTTACTGGCCACTCGCGCCATACTACTTGGTTAATATCATTGACGTTTAAGCCATCAATAATCGCTTCCTTTTCAGTCACTGGGAAAGCCAATTTCCACTCGCTATCCGCTTTTACGGCTTCCATGAACTCTTTAGTAATTAAACAAGATAAATTAAATTGGCGTAAACGACCATTTTCACGTTTAGCTTTGATGAAATCCGTCACATCAGGGTGTGAAATATCAAACGTGGCCATTTGCGCACCACGTCGGCCACCCGCACTTGACACGGTAAAACACATTTTGTCGTAGATATCCATGAAAGATAATGGGCCGCTCGTGTACGCGCCAGCACCTGCGACAAACGCGCCTTTTGGGCGTAGCGTAGAAAACTCATAGCCAATCCCGCAACCTGCTTTTAACGTTAAGCCAGCTTCATGCACTTTGCCTAAAATATTATCCATGCTGTCTTCTATCACACCAGAAACTGTACAGTTGATGGTAGATGTTGCAGGTTTATGCTCTAAAGCCCCCGCATTTGAAGTAATGCGACCTGCTGGAATTGCACCACGACGCAGCGCCCATAAAAAATTTTCGTGCCACTCAGCACGTTTTTCTTCAGTTTCTACATCAGCTAATGCACGTGCGACACGCGCGTAGGAATCGTCCATATTTTGATCGACATATTCACCAGTTTTAGTTTTAAGACGATATTTTTTATCCCAAATATCTAACGATACAGATTGAACGGGGATATTAGGCGCATCGATATCGTGATTAGCATCAGAAATTGCGCTGGAATTTAAATTGGTTTCAACTGCTTTTAGCATAGATAACTCCCTCATTATTGTCAGCCTAGTCAGTAAATCTGCTAAGCCTGTGTTTTTATTCATTAAAGCAATATTTGTGAACAAAAAATGGCATCAACCACAAGATGTTGTGCTTGGATTCAGAATTTAATCACTTAATTGTGGTTAGTACAAGTTTATTTTTAAAAAAATTTAGGCTTAAATAGTCATTAATTTGGAAAAAATTCTAAGATCTTAATCTGTGCTTGCTTAGCCTATGAGTGAGTATTTACTAACTTTTAAATAATAATATTATTGTAAATTTGGTATTCAAATCTAACGCTAAACAACACTAACTAAATTGTGCGAAAATATAGCAATGACACGCACGCTTTACACCTTCTTGCTTTATTTAATTTTGCCGTTTACCCCCATTAAGCTTTTATTGCGCAGCATCAAACAGCCAGAATACAGACAGCATTGGGCTGAACGCTTTGGTTTTTACGCAGAAAAAAATACAAACAACAACAAAGTTATTTGGTTGCACTGTGTATCCGTAGGCGAAACCCGCGCCGCAGAGCCATTAGTGAAAGCACTACTTTTGCAATATCCGCATTACCAAGTTTTACTGTCTCACACCACACCAACAGGTCGGGCTACCAGTGAAGCGCTATTTAGCGATAGCGTTAGCCGTGTTTACTTACCTTATGATGTGCCATTTGCCGTTAAGCGATTTTTAAAGCATTTTTCGCCTGTGGCTGGTGTGCTGATGGAAACTGAGCTGTGGTTTAATTTAATCGCGCAATGTAAACATCGCGGCATTCCACTGCTATTAATCAATGCGCGGTTGTCTCAAAAATCCATGTTAGGTTATGAAAAAATCCCCAAACTTGTATTTGAGGGCTTAAGTAATTTAACAACAATAGCGGCACAAACCCAGCAAGATGCTGAACGTTTAAAGCATTTAGGTGCAACCAATATAAGCGTGATGGGCAATTTGAAATTTGATGTCACACCACCAGATCATGCAACACCTCAAGGTTTAGCGTTACGCGAGCTCATTGGGAAAAATAGATCCGTATTTTTAGCAGCCAGTACGCGTGCAGATGCTAATCAAAATGAAGAAACATTCATTTTACAAGCCTTGACTCAAACCCATATTCCCGACCTACTCACCATTATTGTGCCACGTCATCCACAACGGTTTAACGAAGTTGCCGAGCTATTGGGCAAACACGGCTGGGCGTTTGAGCGAAAATCTTCACTCAATAAAACAATCTCTCCCAATACCAACATACTACTTGGCGATACGATGGGCGAGCTTTTTACTTATTATGCAGCCTGCGATGTTGCATTCATTGGTGGCAGTTTATTGCCATTGGGCGGACAAAACGTCATTGAAGCTTGCGCTATGGGTAAACCCGTACTAATTGGGCCGAATACTTACAACTTCGCCAATGCAACTGAACTAGCCATTAATAGCGGTGCAGCTTTGCGGGTAGAGAATATTGCCGATTTAGCTGTTAAATTGGACTATTTGTTAAGTGACACAAATGCCGGTTTTGAAAGGCGTGCAAGCATGAGTAAAGCCGCTTTAGAATTTACAAAAAATGAAACTGGCGCTACACAGCGAGCAATGGCATTGCTGGAAAGTGTTTTAAAAAGCTAATATAAAATTAGCGCACGCTCACCGACTTAACAAATATTGTTTCACAAGCACCAGCCCCAATATCGTTGCGGGTTAGGGAGCTACGCCAATGCACACCTTCCGCAGATGTCGCCTCCACCAAGTAGCCCTTAATGCTAACGATTTGCCCCACTCGCACATTATTTAAAGTTTTTTCAATAGCATTACTAGATGGAATCATATGCATATTAGCGCTATGTGTTTCAATTTCTTCACGCGGCATCATAAAATTATCGACATGCCAAAAATAAAAGCGGTTGCTTTGGCTAATTTCAATATCCTTTAATATAGATTCGTCTGACATACGACCCCAACCTAATGCTAAATCAACAGGGATTAAATCCGCAAATTTACCTAGGTGATAATGCCCCGTCGCCAATACACGGGCTTCTATTTTAAAATCCGCCAAAGGCTCAATTTTGTAGCCATTTTTACTAAAAACTGAATGATTTTCTACGCTGGTTTGAAGTGGTTCAGCAGGTGCTATGACACCCGGAGGATAACTAACTGCGCGCTTGTGCCATGTATGGTAAGCACCATAAGCTACTACTGCAATACAAAGTAAAGTTTTCCAGTTCATAAAGCCCGATTCCTTAAGCGATTAATAGCCGACTTAAAATAATCTACTCAAATAGGCAGTGCGAATACTTAACGAATAAGGCGGCTAATTTGCTTGAAAGTATCACCTTTTGCAACACCCAGCCACTCAAAAACAATCGACTCTGTATTGCTGATAATGCATCCAGCATCACGCAGGCGAGCCAAGGCATTGGCTTTGTTATTAGCATTGCGTGAAATTACGGCATCCTCTGCAATAAAAACCTGATGCGGTTTTTTATTAGCGGTTTGTAGTTTGCTTTCGCCTTGTAATTTGCTTGCGCCTTGTAAAAGCCCTAATGCAGTTTGCAAAACACATATATGTGTTTCCATGCCAGCCAAAACAATTTGCGATTTATCAGAAGTTAGTTTTGCATTGAATTTTGGTTCACCCGCACAAGAAAAAGTGATTTTCTCTATAGATTTTTTACCATCTAATAAGGCAGATAACTCGGGCAAAGTGACACCTAAGCCTTGTGGATATTGCTCAGTCACTATCGAGGGAACTTCAAGCAATTTAGCGGCTTGTAATAAAATACTGCAATTTTTAATGACCGCTTGCATTTCATCGCTAGGCATAATGCCAGCCAACCGCGTTTGCATATCAATCACCACTAATTGGCTAAGCATGACTTTTGCGATTAAGCTCATATGATTATATTAAAATTCGAAGCGTGGCGGTTGTGTTGCATGTATGAGTTCTGGCAAGCAAGTTTCAAACAATACATCTTGCTGATACCCAGTTTCAGAAACTCGACGAATAAGCGTGGCTTGCATCACTGGCGCTTCGCCCAACACCACAAATAAACTACCACCAATTTCAAGATTTTTGCGTAAACCTGCTGGCTCTATGGGCAATGAGCCCGTATAAACAATAATATTGTACGGCGCTTGTTTATCCCAGCCTGTTGCAGCATCGCCCACCTCTAAACTTACGTTGGTGATTTTTTGTTTGGCTAAATAGGTGGCAGCTAATTGGCAGAGGGCTGCGTTAATTTCAACGGAGATTACCTGCTTGGCAAGGCTTGCCAACAGCGCAGTAAAATAACCACAGCCTGTGCCAATTTCTAGCACTTTGTCGGTTTTTTTAATGTTGAGCGCTTGTAGAATACGTCCCTCTAACTTAGGTGAAAGCATGGTTTGACCATGCCCAATGGGCAACTCAATATCAGCAAATGCCAAACCTTGATAAGCTTCTGACACAAATGCTTCGCGCGGTACCATACCTAACAAATCCAGTACAACAGGGTCTAGCACCTCCCAAGTGCGGATTTGCTGCTCTATCATGTTAAATCTTGCCATATTAAATCCAGCAACTTTATTCGCTTCAATATCGCTTGCGCTCATTTTGATGACCTTTAATAATGTTCAAATATTATAACTTGAGGTAATGATGCAATTATATGCATAAACTTTAACTCACATTAATTGAGAAAACATGTTGATAGACTTGATGTTACAGACTTGCTTAGCAACACTATTTTACAGCGCTACTTTATAGTTCTACTTTACAGCCCTATTTTACAAAGCCTGCTTTCAGTTCGCCTTGTTTAAAAGCACGGGATGCCGTTTGATAATAGGCAATAGCTTCATTTAACAATATAGGATTAACGGCTATCGGGCTTGAATCTAAAGTAACAGGGTCAACTTTAAATGCTTCAGTTTTGCGCTTGGGTGATAGCACAATCAAGGTGTCATTTTTGTAGTATCCCAACTCTTGATAATTGCTGATAAAAGCGCGTTGTGGGGCTTTTTCGGTTTGCGCCCTAAACATAGATTGTGCGTAAAAATGCTCGCTGCCTTTTACACCAAGCACATCTAGCAAGGTCGGCACAATATCAATCTGACTTGCCACACGGTCATAATGACCAGGCTTTAACATATCTGGGGCATAAAAAATAAGTGGAATATGATATTTAGCTACTGGCAACTTGGTTTTACCTGCTACAGATGCGCAATGATCTGCCACGATGACAAATAGCGTATCTTTAAACCATGGCTTAGACTTTGCATCTTCTAAAAATTTCGCAATCGCGTAATCGGTGTATTTCACCGCGCCATCACGATGCCCCTGCGGCAAATCAACGCGACCATCTGGAAAAGTAAAAGGTCGGTGATTACTCGTGGTCATAATATGGGCAAAAAACGGTTTGCCTAATTTGGTATTGTCATCAAATACCTTAAGTGAGTTATTAAACAGACTTTCATCCGCAACACCCCACACGTTTTCGCTCGCGATCGATTTGGCATCAAAATCGGTACGATCGACCACTTTATAATCATTGCTCTCAAAGTAGTTATTCATGTTATCAAACACGCCATAACCACCATAAATCCAATAGGTTGCAAAATCTTGCGCTTTTAAAAACTCGCCTATTCCAGCCAAGTGATTATTATTTGGCCGGTGCACCACAGCCTGACCTGGGATAGGTGGAATCGCAATAGTGAGCGAATCTAAGCCACGCACGGTGCGCGTGCCCGTTGCAAAAAGCTTATTAAATACCAAGCTCTGTTTGGCAATTGCATCTAGCTTTGGGGTTAGGTTATCTTTGCTGCCATAGATACCTATATACTCTGCCGATAAACTCTCCACAGAAATTAATACAACATTTTTGGGGCTGCGGCTAAACGGGCCTAATCTGCTTGCATCAGCATTTGCCACTGCAGCAACATCTAAAACCGCCTGTATAGTTGGCGCACGATTAGCGCCAACACTCGCCATTACTTTTGTAGCTTCATCTGCAGGAATAGTCTTATAAAATTTATCGTAATCTAGCTCGTTACGGCGCATGGCAGCGCTAATACTAAATACACCATTGCCCGATAACTCACTGGCGTAAGCATTAGTACCCACTTGCATTTGGTCTACATTGGCGAGCTTAAAACTTAATATTGGCAAAATAATAATGACAGCTAAAAAAACTAATTTCTTTTTGAATGTGTAAGCTTCGTGTTCAAAGCTAACGTATCGGCGCGCCACTAAAATAATGGCTAACGCAACAGATGCAATAATTAATAAAATTAATGGAACAGGATAAGATTCGCGAATATTTCCAATCACCTCATTGGTATAAATTAAATAATCGACTGCAATAAAATTAAATCGCGTGGTAAATTCTTGCCAAAAAATGAATTCAGATACTGCACCAAATAATAGGGCAAACGTCACTAGCCAAACCAGTAACCAGCGGCTGATTTGCACCCATTTAGGTTTGCGCCAACGGTTGGGCAACAAAATTGAGATTAATACAAATGGCACTACTAAATAGGCAAGCGCACTCAAATCAAACCACAAACCTAGTGCAAAAGTTTGTAAAAGCTGACCAAAACTAAGCTGCGCTGGCCCTAATTGCAGCCAAAGCACCACGCGCAAAAGCAACCAAATAACTAATGCAGTGAGTGATAAATAGGTGAAAAAAGGTATTTGCTTATGCGCTTGCTTGCTTGGACGAGTAGTCACGAAAGAGCCTTACAGAAATTTGAGCTTAATGAGTTAATCATTAAGATTATTGGATTGATGTGTTAATTATTACTGTGCTTGAAAAATATTTGAATAATTATTGCATACGTAAACTTACAAATAAATGACGACTGGGAAAACTGTCACGGCTAGTACTAATAAAATCCAGCTCATTCCCCAACGCTCCAAGTGGCCAGTGTAATGCAAAACCAATGCAGCAATTGCAAATAGATAATAAGCGGCGAGTAAAAACATAGAATTACCTTATATTTTATTAATTTATTTTTTATCATTTGGTTAAACACGATTTTTTGTCTTAACCTAAAGTTTGCAAATCTCTATTACATACAGTATTTGTAGGATAGCGTTAAGTCATTATTTTATCAACAATTAATCTATTAGTTACAGAGGCCAAATACGGTTATTTAGTATCTAAATCTTGCTTTTTAAATAGTTTTCGCGTAACTTTAGATTATTGCTAGGGGTCTGTAATTGATGCGAATTTGCAAAAATTACAGTGAGAAACACCCTTTGAACCTGATGCGGATCATGCCGCCGTAGGGAAGCATCAATATGCTTCCCTATTAAACTAAAACTAATAGGCGAATGCAGATTCACTGTATTCCTTATATTTTTTGCTTTTTAACTTAAGGAGTGTGCAGTGAACGCCACCGACAAAAACCTACATAAAAATCTTGCTAAATTTGACGGCGAAACCGCTCAAGTTGACCAAGACACTATTAAGCCTTTTGCTAAATCGCGTAAAATTTACGTGCAAGGTAGCAGGGCAGACATCCAAGTACCGTTTCGTGAAATTAGCTTAAGCGATACGCCATCCATGTTTGGTGCTGATACCAACGCGCCAGTGGTTGTTTATGATACCAGCGGCCCATACACAGATTTAAACGTTAACATTGATATTCGTAGCGGCTTAAATACCGTGCGTTCTGGCTGGATTGAGGAACGAAATGACACTGAGCAATTAGATGGCCCAAGTTCAGAATTTGGTCAACAACGTCTAGTAGACCCAGAATTACGTGCGATGCGTTTTAACCTCACACGCAAACCATTGCGCGCTAAAGCGGGCAAAAACGTCAGCCAAATGCATTACGCCCGCCAAGGCATTATCACCCCAGAAATGGAGTACATTGCCATACGTGAAAATCAACGCCGCGAAAATATGAGCGAGTTGCTACAAACGCAACATAAAGGCCAAGATTTTGGCGCGAATATCCCTAAAATGATTACGCCAGAATTTGTACGTTCTGAAGTTGCTTTAGGCCGCGCGATTATTCCAGCCAATATTAACCACCCAGAAGTTGAGCCAATGATTATTGGTCGTAACTTCTTAGTGAAGATTAACGCAAATATTGGTAACTCTGCATTAGGCTCTAGCATTACCGAAGAAGTTGAAAAAATGGTGTGGGCAACCCGTTGGGGTGCAGATAACGTGATGGATTTATCTACAGGTAAAAATATACACGAAACGCGCGAGTGGATTATTCGCAACTCACCAGTGCCAATCGGCACAGTGCCAATTTACCAAGCGCTAGAAAAAGTGAATGGTAAAGCCGAAGATTTAACGTGGGAAATTTTCCGCGATACCTTGATTGAGCAAGCAGAGCAAGGCGTGGATTACTTCACGATTCATGCTGGTGTGCGCTTGGCTTATATTCCAATGACCGCAAAACGCATGACAGGCATAGTGTCGCGCGGTGGTTCTATTATGGCTAAATGGTGTTTAGCGCACCATAAAGAAAGCTTCTTATATGAGCATTTTGAAGACGTCTGCGAAATCATGAAAGCCTATGATGTGAGCTTTTCACTCGGTGATGGCCTACGCCCAGGCTCAATTTACGATGCCAACGATGAAGCCCAATTTGCTGAATTGAAAACACTAGGCGAGTTAACCAAAATTGCTTGGCAGCACGATGTACAAACCATGATTGAAGGCCCAGGCCATGTACCTATGCACTTGATTAAAGAAAATATGGAGCTTCAATTAGAGCATTGCGGCGAAGCCCCATTCTACACATTAGGCCCATTAACCACCGATATTGCACCGGGTTACGACCATATTACCAGCGGCATTGGCGCTGCGATGATTGGTTGGTACGGCTGTGCGATGCTTTGCTATGTAACGCCAAAAGAACACTTAGGCTTGCCAGATAAAGAAGATGTGCGTGTAGGCGTAATTACCTACAAAATTGCCGCCCATGCTGCCGACCTTGCAAAAGGTCACCCTGGCGCACAAATTCGCGACAATGCATTAAGTAAGGCGCGATTTGAGTTCCGTTGGGAAGATCAATTTAATTTGGGACTAGATCCAGAAAAAGCCAAAGAATTTCACGACGAAACCTTGCCGCAAGATGGCGCAAAACAAGCACACTTTTGCTCAATGTGCGGCCCGCATTTCTGCTCAATGAAAATTACGCAAGATGTACGTGACTACGCAGCGACCTTAAATATTTCAGAAGAAGAAGCCCTGAAAAAAGGTATGCAAGAAAAGTCGATAGAGTTTGTGAAAAAAGGTAGCGAGGTTTATCAGAAGGTTTAGTTACTTTATTTAATCTTCGTCACCATCATTCCCGAGCAATTGGGAATCCATTTTTGCAATTAAAAAGCCAGCGGAAGCTGGCTTTTTAATTAATCTTTGAAATTAACCCAATATGCTATTTATCTTTTGAGTTGAGCCGTACCCACCCAGCAAACTCTGCCTCACTCATTTCACTAGATGCAACACCCAATATAGCCAAAGTAGTATTGGCTTGGCTTGCAGTTAACTTTTTACCATTCAACAATAAAAATAAACCAGTGGCTAGCAATGCCACGCGTTTATTGCCATCTATAAAAGGGTGATTTTTAGCAAGGTCAACGCAATAAGATGCTGCGAGTGCGGCAAAATCGGGGCGATCACAAGCTGCCAAATTTTCAGGTCTCGCTAATGCGGAATCTAACAAGCCTTCATCGCGTAATCCAGAATCACCGCCATGCGTTGCTAAGCTCTCATCATGCAGCAATAGCAGCATGCCTTTATCCAGCCAAATCCAAGCCATTTATTCTGCCAGCGCTTTAAACGTATCACGATACTCGCGCATAAACTCACGACCAAGTTCTAATTGTTTATCAAAATCTGGGTTATACCCACTCAAACTAATGCCAACAGGGTTTTCAGTCACAAAAAGCTCATCGCCCTTACCCAACTTCATTTTAGCCAGAAACTCTTTAGGCAAAATTACACCAAGCGAATTACCAATTTGAGTGATTTTTAGTGTGTTCATTATTCAAGCCCCGCTGTTTGTTATAACAATTGTTATACTATATATTTGCGTTAACATTGTAAAGAAAAGTAACTGCTTAGGATATTGGTTAGAAAACATATTTTAAAATGCCTAAAACATTTCGGAAGGTGTGTTTTATAGGTTGGCGAAAGAGTAGTATTTGCCCACCTTGTATTGATATTATAAGTATGTAAATTAACCATTTTGCAAAATTTACAGTTGTGAACACATTAGCTAATTTTTAAGGTGGGATTAAGAGCCACACTGCTCTGCTATTTGTTTTTAGATTTAAGCCTAGCATCTACATATTCTTTTATTGTATAAACTGTGGCAACAATAAAACTTGCTGGGATACAAGCTTTATAAAACCTGATGCTTCTTTCGAAAGAATCCCATCGCCACTCTCCAGCAAACAACCAAGAATGAATAGGGTAGTAAAGTTGTCCCAAAGCTATAATTAAGATTAACACAACAAAATAAACAACCCACATTACCAAAAAAAATCCAATAAAATATTTTAACATCTAATTTTTCGGAAACATATCTTCAACAGCATTTCCAACCTGTTCTTGTATTGCACTAGAAGCTAAAGGTTTAATAGCTGATATTGATTGTTGAACTAGTTGGCTATATTTACCAAAAACTTTGCTATTTGAAATAAAGTCTAAACCTGTTGAAATAACAGTACCCGCAAATGTAACAGCTCCAGCCATATCTGGTATTGGATTTTGCAATTGCACTAGAGAACCTCCACATACACCTAAAGTGTTGATATATAAACTTGGTAAAAGAATTGTACCTGTTGTGGCAAACCATGTCGCATCTGCTACCGTTAAATCGACATAACTAAACTCTTTGGCGCTTGCTAATTGAAAAGTAGCATGAACGCCTGCACCAACTAAAGTATTTGCTGCACCTGCTGTCGTTAATGCTCTTGCTGATAAACCTGCCAGCAGCTGCAACAGGGAAGGCAACTGGGTAGAAAGTGCCATTGCAGCAATCCCAATTGCTGGTGCAACATATGCACCTTAAAGCATGCATTTAGCAAAAAATGTATCCCTTTGTTCGAATGTCATACTAGGATTTTTTGAGCCATCATGCAACTCATAATTTCCATATTTCGAATGCGGCTTCAACGCAGAGCTTGGTTAGTTTTGATTTCTTAAGGCAGAATAATTTATATTTGTTGCACTTTTGAGGCAATTCCATACGATGGTTTATTGGTCGCTAGTTCAATATATTAGCTAGTAACTGCCAAGTAGAGCATAGTCTTGAACCCACCTGCAAATTTGTGAATGACTTTAGGAGAACCTCAACAGGCGAACCTATAGTAATCAATCCACAACGTTTGCATTTAATAATTAAAAACTTACAGCATTAATTTGGTAAAATAACCCTATAAATTAAACAACTGTAAACTATTTTGACCACCATAAAAATCACTAAAAAACCTAACGATGCGCCAACTATAAGCAAAGCGCCTGTGCGTCGTGGGACTGCCGTTAAGCGGGATCGCAGTGTTGCACCGCCTAAGCCTGTCACTAGTCAAAATCAAAAGTTGGATGCTCAGTCAGGCGAGAATGACGAGGTAAAAAAGGATAGTTCGCGCCAGCGTAACCATAAAATTGATGGCTCTTTACGTGATACTCCACCCGTTAAATCAAAAACATCTGATAGCCGTGCACCTGCAGATCGTTCTATTGCGCGCGGTGAGTTTAAGCGTGATGAATATGTGCGCAAACCTCGTGAAGAAGTGGCAAATAACCCGACGCATGATGCTAATGCGCATGGCTCACGTGGTAATGCTTCGACAATTCGCAATGACCATTCTGCAGATACGCGTAACACCGCTGGTAGATTTAAAGGGGAGCGCGATACACCACGCCGTGGTGGTAAAGCGCGCGATGGTTTTGAGCAAGGGAGTTTTAATAGTAACCGCGCAGATAACCCGATGTTTTCGGATAAACCTGCGCCTAGTAACCCAGATTTACCACGCTTATCTAAACGCATGACCGAGCTTGGCTTGTGTTCACGCCGCGAAGCCGATGATTGGATTATCAATGGCTGGGTAAAAGTAGACGGCAAAGTATTAGATACATTAGGTGTGCGCGTGCCTCTAAGTGCGGAAATTGAAGTGAGTGAAAAAGCTAAGCAATATCAAGCCGAAAGCGTGACGATTATTTTGCACAAACCAGTAGGCTATGTGAGCGGTCAGGCGGAAGATGGCTATCAGCCAGCCATTACGCTTATCCACCCCGATAACCAATGGCCAGAAGAACCTGAGTTGCATCAAGCCGTACCTAAAGAATTTCAGCGTGGATTTTTACATGGCTTAGCACCCGCAGGTCGCTTGGATATTGATTCTACAGGTTTGTTAGTGTTCACTCAGGATGGGCGAGTTGCAAAGCATTTAATTGGCGAAAACTCTACCGTAGAAAAAGAGTATTTGGTGCGGGTAGAAGGCGATTTATCTGACGATGACTTTGATTTGCTAAATTTTGGTTTGAGCTTAGATGGTGTTAAGCTAAAACCTGCAAAAGTATCTTGGCAAAATGAAGACCAATTACGTTTTGTATTGCGTGAAGGTCGTAAACGCCAAATACGGCGCATGTGCGAGCTGGTAGGCTTACATGTAGTAGGGCTTAAGCGTGTGAGAACAGGCAGTGTGGCATTGGGTAAACTTCCTGTAGGGCAATGGCGCTACTTGCGCATGGATGAGCGTTTTTAGTTAATCTAAATTTATTTGTTTTATTGCTTAATTATAAAAAAAAGGAAATATCATGGGATTGTTAGATGGCTTAGCTGGACAAATTTTTGGCAAAGTAATGGGCGGAAATACTGATGGCATTGCCGCAGCGGCAATGGAAATGTTTAATAACAACGGTGGCCTAAGTGGGATTTTAGACAAACTGAAAGAAGGTGGCCTAGGCGAACAAGCCGCTTCTTGGGTGGGCAAAGGTGAAAACTTGCCTATCTCTGCAGAGCAGATTTCTAGCGTAATAGGTGATGGTCAAATTGCACAAATGGCGGCTAAATTTGGTTTAACACCAGAACTATTAAGCAGTGAAATTGCAGAGCATTTACCAGGAGTCATTGATAAAATGACACCAAATGGTGAAGTAGGTGCTGATTCTGGTGGTTTATTGGGTTCTGTACTTGGGATGCTGAAATAGTCATGCTGAAATAATCAGCATTATCTTGTCACGATTTAATGTCATATTGTTAAATAGTGACTGAAATGTAAAGGGGCTATTGCCCCTTTTTGCTTCTTAACTTTATTTGGGCACCTCTATAAAAATCAAATTTCGTTGCCACACGGCGTTGCGATTAAAAAATAATTCTTTACATATCATATATATGCGGCGTCAATATTTTTTAACCGCGCCTTGTCTGACTTAGAAATTTTAATTTATAAAGGGACCCATTAGTGAATTAGATTGTAGAATTAAGCTTATGGATATACTACTGATTATAAAAACCTTAATCATGGGTGTGATTGAAGGTGCGACCGAATTTTTGCCTATTAGCAGTACGGGGCACTTAATTATTGCTGGTGATTTACTTAATTTTTTAACCAAAGAAAAGCGTGATGTATTTGAAATTATTATTCAATTAGGGGCAGTATTAGCAGTGTGCGTGGCATTTCGGCAACGTTTAAAAAGCACCGCGCTTAATATAGCCTCTAGCAAAGCATCACAAGGCTTTGTACTTAATTTATTTATTGCTTTTTTACCACTCGCTATTTTAGGTTTGCTATTTGGGCATCAAATTAAAACCTATTTATTTTCGCCCATTACTGTAGCCATCACCTTGATTTTAGGCGGCTTTGCTATTTTATGGATAGAGAAAAATGTCACTAAATCACATACTTTTGATGTAGAAGCCATGACCAAAAAACAAGCGTTGCAAGTTGGTTTTGCGCAAGCTTTAGCACTTATCCCAGGCATGTCACGCGCTGGTGCCACAATTTTAGGCGGCATGATGTTTGGTTTAAACCGTCAAACGGCTACTGAATTTTCTTTCTTTTTAGCTTTACCCGTGATGTTTGCCGCCACAGGTTACGATTTAATTAAAAGCCGCCACTTACTTGATACGGCTGATTTTACTATTTTCGCCATCGGATTTGTCGCTGCTTTTATATCAGCACTACTTGTTATTAAAGTCTTTTTGCGCTTTGTTGCAAATCATGATTTTAAAGCTTTTGCATATTACCGAATTGTATTCGGCAGTATTGTGTTGCTGTATTTTACTTATAAACCGCACTAACAATGCGGGGTGTGCAATTTGAAAGACGAGCATTATGAAAAAAATATTAAAATATTTCGCCATCGGTTTTGGCAGCCTGATCACTTTATTGCTGGTGATTGCGGCGTTCATCGCAATGACTTTTAACCCTAACGATTACAAACCGCAAATAATCAAACTAGTGCAAGATAAAAAACAGCGCACACTCACTATTGATGGTGATATCAAGCTCAGTTTTTGGCCAAAAATTGGCGCAAACTTAGGAAAAGTTTCTTTATCCGAACATAATGACCCTGCTGAATTTGCCGCGATTGATAGCGCAAAAGTCTCGCTATCATTACTACCTTTACTCAAAAAACAGTTAGTGGTTGATACGGTTTATGTTGATGGCGTAAAAGCTAACATTATTAAACACAAAGATGGCACTACCAATTTTGATGATTTATTAAGTAAGGATAATACTGAATCTGAAACGATTAAATTTGATATTGATGGCGTTAACGTCACCAATTCAGCCGTTAACTATTTAGATGAATTGAGCCAAGCAAAATATAGTATTAGTAAATTCAATTTAACAACTGGGCACGTTGCAGTAGACGAACCTATTGATGTTAAAACGGACTTTGTAGTGACGGCCAACCAACCGCAAATTAGCACTAATGTGAACATAAAAGGCAGCTTTTTAGCTGACACTAAAACCAAGCACTATATTGCTAAAGGCTTGGATGCCAAAGTGCAAGGTGATTTAGCTGGTGGTAAAAATGTCAGTATTGCGCTATCTGGTGATGTAAATGCTAGCCCTGAAAAAACTGAATTATTGGTAAATGGTTTGAAATTAGCGGCCTCTGGTGACTTTAGCGGTGCAAAACTAGCGCTAGATTTAAGCGCGCCTAATCTAACGGTATTAAAAGATGAAGTAAGCGGTAAAAAAGCCACAGTAAAACTCTCACAAACCAAAGGTGATGACATTATGAAGGTCAATTTGGAGCTGGCCGATATTAAAGGCTCCCCTAAGGCCATACAGAGTACTGGTATCACTGGCGATATTGCTGGCAACCAAGGCAAGCGCACGATTTCAGGAAAATTTTCATCACCATTGAGCGCTAATTTAGAGGGCATGATATTTGACTTAACCAAATTAGCGGGCAATTTGGAGTTTAAAGACCCCGCCCTGCCGGATGGTGCGATGAAGGGTGATTTTGCATTATCGCTACACGCTGATGTAAAAAAAGAGTTGGTCAACAGTCAATTTAACATGAATGTTGATAGCACTAAGTTAGCAGGAGATGTGTCTGTTGCTGGGTTTAAACAGCCGCATATTCACTTCAACTTAAATAGCCCCAAGTTAGACTTGAACAAGCTCATGTTTAAAAGTGCAACAAGTTCAGCATCTAAAAGCAGTAGCAAACCGGCTGATTTATCTGCACTTAAGACTTTATTTATAGATGGCAAAGTGAATATTGGCCAAGTACTTTACGACAAATATAATCTAAACAACCTCAGTCTTGTAGTTAAAGCAGATGGCCAAAAATTGAGTATTAATCCGCTTAGCGTTAAGCTGGATGATAGCCAAATAAAAGGCTCTGTAGGTGTTAGCCAATTTGCCAAGCCGCTATATAGCTTTAACATCGATATTGATTATTTAGATGTGGATAGATACATATCTGCAAGTAACTCAACAGCTAGTAGCGCAACTACTAAAGACACCAGCGCCGCCTCTACCAAACCACTAGATTTAAGCGCTTTAAAAGCATTGAACGCAGACGGTTCATTACGTATTGGCAATCTTAAATACGGTAAAACCAAAGCGTCTAATGTGCGAATTGATTTGAAAGCTGACGGCCAAAAATTGCAGCTTAATCCACTTGCCGCTAAGGTGGATGATAGCCAAATCAACGCTAATTTTGGCATCACACAGTTTAGCAATCCGCATTTCAACTTTAATGTGAATATCGATAAATTAGATGCGGACAAATACATTACCAAAAGTGATCAGCCTGCGGCTAAAAACTCAGCTGATACCCCGATTGATTTATCTGCAATAAAAAAGTTAAATGCGAGCGGCACAGCCAAAATTGGCTGGCTTAAACTCGCAAATGTTAAAACTGAAAACGTCAATATTGGCCTCGATGCAGCAGGTGGCGTAGCCACTATGAGTCCATTTTCTGCAAATTTATATCAAGGCAGTATGAGCGGTTCATTGAAAGTGGATGCACGCAATACGCCCAATATTGCCTTTAAACAAGCCATGCAAAATGTAGCGGTTGGCCCACTACTAGTGGATGCCATTAATAATGATATGCTCGACGGTAAAGGCACAATAAAACTTGATGTCACCACATCAGGTAACACCGTAGGTGCGCTAAAAAAAGCCCTAGCGGGAACTGCTGCACTTAATTTGGCCGATGGTGCAGTTAAAGGGATTGATATTGCTGGAACTATTCGCGATTTAAAATCTAAACTCACTATTAATAAAAGTGACAGCATAAGTGCAGATAAGAGAAAACGCACCGACTTTAGTGAAATGATTGCAACTTTTACCATTAAAAATGGTGTTGCACATAATGATGATTTATCCATGAAAGCCCCCATTTTCCGGATTAGCGGTGCTGGCGATATTGATATAGGTAACGAGAAAATCAACTATCTTGCTAAGCCCACTATCGTGAAATCGCTCAAAGGCCAAGGAGGTGCTGACCTTGATGCCTTAAGCGGTATTACTATTCCAGTAAAACTGACAGGCACATTTACTAGCCCACAATATGCACTAGATTACGCGTTGCTGGGTGCCGCCATAGCAAAATCTAAATTGCTAGATAGTGTAGCGGGTAGCAAAGCTGATGCGGTAAAGGGCTTGCTTAATGGCAGCCCCAAAGACGCATTAGGCAGCTTGCTCAATAAAAAAAATAAAGCTACTGATATTACCAGCCCCCCTGCGAACCCGGCGACGAATGATGCTGCTACACCACCTCTACCTGCAGAAAAGCCTAAATCTGCTGAAGATAAAGCCAAACAAAAACTCAAAGATTTGCTGAAGTTTTAGTTAGGAGTAGTTTCATGAGAAATCCATGCAATACAAATTAAAAGAATTTAACCGCAATGTTCCAGACAACGAGCTAATTGACGACTTAAAAAGAGTCGCTGAAAGACTTGGCCTTAATAAAATTTCATCAAGGCAATATAACGATAGTGGAGCAAAATATATGGCTGGCACAATCGCGACACGATTTGGGTCATGGAACAAAGCACTAGAAAAGGCTGATTTGAATCTCGTTAATCACCGCGACGTATCCGAAGAAGATTTATTTAAAAACCTTGAAGATGTATGGCTGAATGTTGGCAAGCAACCAACATTCAGAAACATGAAACCTCCTATTTCTGAATACTCCACCCACCAATATGTAACCAAATTTGGGACTTGGATAAAAGCACTCGAGGCATTCATTGAGTTTATTAATTCAACTGCCGATTTTGAGAAAGAAGTGACACCTGAAGAGGATGGTTTACAAAACGATTCTGAAGAAGAAACTGTTTTTAAACACAAAACAAAAAGAAACCCATCGGAAAGGTTAAAAGTTCAGGTATTAATGAGAGATGGAAAAAAATGCAGACTTTGCGGCATCACCGTTATAGGTAATGACATCCATTTTGACCATATATTTCCATGGTCAAAGGGTGGAGAAACAATCTTAGAGAATCTTCAAATTCTCTGTAAACCTCATAATTTTGCAAAGGGAAATTGCGAATATGAAACCAAATAAAACCACCCCTAACCCATCCACCAAGCGGGACTGTCTAAAGCGTTCCTTTGTCAAACGCTAGCAATATCGCTTTGACAACATTAACAGATTTACCTGAAAACCTTCCTGTACCGATTGATGACGGTGCCTGCAGCCAATTATTAGGTAAAGTATTGCCTGATGTAAGTTTGCAATCTTCGCAGAAAACTACGATTAATCTTTCATTAATCAAAGGTTGGTTTGTCATTTATTGTTATCCCATGACTGGACAGCCTAACGTAGATTTACCAGATGGCTGGAACGAAATACCTGGCGCACGAGGATGCACACCTCAAAGCTGTTCCTTTCCCGATAACTTTCAAACACTGTTAGATTTAAAAGTAAATGTTTACGGCTTAAGCACGCAAAGTACTGAATATCAACAAGAAGTGGCTACTCGCCTACATTTACCATTCCCACTTTTAAGTGATGGATACCTAATATTCACACGAATATTAAATTTGCCTATTTTTGAAATTAACCAAATGCAACTTAACAAACGCGTCACCTTAATTGCATTCGATGGCGTCATTCAACACTATTTTTATCCAGTTTTTCCACCAGATAAAAATGTAAATGATGTCATTGATTGGATGAAGCTCAATGTCTGAATTCGCAACTCGTATTATTAACTGGCAAAAAGTGCATGGTCGCCACAGCCTGCCTTGGCAAAACACACATGATCCTTACGCAATATGGGTATCTGAAATTATGCTGCAGCAAACGCGAGTAATTGCCGTTATTGGCTACTATGCTAAATTTATGGCGCGCTTTACAAACATTGCAGCACTGGCAAATGCGACGCAAGATGAGGTGTTGCAGCACTGGAGCGGGCTTGGCTACTACTCACGCGCACGAAACCTGCATTATGCGGCACAAAAAATTGTAGATGAGCATGGCGGAGAATTTCCGCAAGATTTTGCTGCTATACTCGCACTGCCTGGTATTGGGCGCTCTACCGCTGCTGCCATTTCATCCTTTGCTTTTGGTAAAGCCGAACCGATTATGGATGGCAATGTAAAGCGTGTGTTTGCACGTAATTTTTTAATTGAAGGCTGGACAGGTTTACCTAAAGTTGAAAAAAAATTATGGTTACTAGCCGATGAGTTGATGCCGCAAACTAACATGATTGCTTATACGCAAGGTTTAATGGATTTAGGTGCAACGCTATGTACACGCAGCAAACCTATATGCATGTTATGTCCATTAGTTGAGACCTGTGGCGCATATGCAACAAATCGCGTTAAAGAATTACCTGCTTCCAAACCGCGCAAAGTAATCCCTGAAAAACAAACCACCATGCTGATATTGCTAAATGGTAATGAAGTGATGCTAGAAAAACGCCCGTCGACTGGTATTTGGGGTGGATTGTGGAGCTTGCCCGAAATTAACATGACGGATATTGCAACTGAAATCGCCGCCAGTCGCTTTGGCTTAGAAGCTGAGGCAGATAATCCGCAAGAGATTATTCGCCATGTATTTACGCATTTCAAACTTGATATTACCCCGCAACCGTTGCAGATAATAGCTAAGCCTTTGCAAGCTCACGCGGCTAGCCAAGTGGTGTGGCTACCGATTAGTGAGGCTATTACTGCGGCAATTCCAACACCTGTACGGAAAATTTTAATGCGGATTAAGTAATACTTTTTATATCTTGTGCAAACTTAAGACAGCTCAGTATTAAGCAAAAATATCAAACTTCGTCATTCCCGCGAAAGCGGGAATCCATTTTAAGGTTTTAAAGTCAACATGGATTCCCGCTTTCGCGGGAATGACGAAGATTGATAGTGTTACTTTATAAATTAAACCTTGATGCTAAGACCTGTTTTCACTAGCAGAAAAATTAAAACACCATAAATAACGCACAATAAAAAAGCAGCCTAGGCTGCTTTTTTTTACGCAATGAATTTCAGCTCACGTGAAATTTTTACTTTCAAGTTTAATGCCTACGCGATTGCATGATACGCTCTGCTAGCATTTGAAAGCGCGGTGATACAAACTTTCGAGATTGCTCACCAGCATCCGCAATATTCAGTAACTCTTCAATAGCAGACCTAAAACCCAACTCAAATAACCAGTAATCGGATTCACCTATGGCAGATTTTGCATCAGAATTAACATCTGCACACAACTTATCAAACGATTCTTTACATACATTATGTTCTGCCATATCGCCTCCTATTGGTTAAAAACTTACTTTTGATCCCAACTATCTTCCCACATGCAATGCTTGATTTTATGGCGGTTAGCGATGAGTTCATCAATACTAGGCTCATCATTTAGTGCACGTTTAATCGCTAGTTTAGTCGCTTCGTAATTGTTTTTATACATATCCGCTTTATCTAAATTCTCGTCTTTAGCTGCTCCTGGGTCAATCCATACCAGCGCGATGATACATAAATCATTCACTTGGTCTTTTGGAATAATGCCTTCGATCACGCAATCTAAAATAGCATCTGCGGTAGCGGCTTGCACCAAACCACCAAATAAATTGATGTTTGCAGAATCTTTAAGTGTAACTTTTGGTACCATCATGGTGGCTGGGCGCACTAATTGGTTAATGTCGCGTACGGCAAACATGGCAGTGTGGCCTTTACTTTGTGCCATCATATTAGCAAATGCTGTGCCTACAGGGCCATCTACCGCGCCGATTAAGATTTCTGGCATTGCAGCGCTGACGTCTTTACCTTCGGTAAATAATGTGGCTTCGCCCGCTTTAAAAATGATTTTTGACATGCTGTTTCCTTAAATTTTAAATAATGAAATAACTGCTTAGATAATGACTGGTGAAATAATGACCAAATATAATCAATACTGCAATGATAGATTAACTCAATTAGCATCAACTTATGATTGTATAGAAAGCAACTAACTTAGGCAAATTGACTAGCGCCTCATTTACATTAAATTACAATTAAATCAGTCGCTTATATTCAACTTCATATCGTAATGGGGGATATTGGCATCTAAGTATTCTGCACTACATACAATAAAACCCGCTTGCGCATAAAAATTAAGCGCATGCTTTTGTGACGATAACCTAACCACAGTAAAACCTTCTGCTTTGCAAAACATAATGGCTTGATTCAACAATGCTCGCCCAATACCCAAACCACGAAATGCTTTAATCACCGCCATACGACCAATATGCCCATCGGTGAGTATCCGTAAGCAAGCGATGGCTGCACCAGCCTCATTAATCGCCAAAAAATGCGTAGCTGTCGCATCGGCTTCATCCCACTCCAACGCAACTGGCACATGCTGTTCTATAATAAATACTTGCTCACGCACTGCTTTAAGCGCCGCTTGATGGGTCTGCCAATCTACTTGTAAGATTTTAAAATGTGTCATTAAATCTACTTAGTTTTAGCCATACATTATCAGAGATGTTGCAAACACAAGCTTGCAGGCTAAGGCGCTTAGGTGCATCATTCATGTTTTGCAAATTAATAGGATTATTCATGTGTAAATACCGCAGTGCTATTGCCCGCATTTTATTGTCATTGGTATTTTTGGGGCAAGTATTTCTGACACTTTCAGAAATTTCTGCCTCACCAGATGGTTATCAATTATACCAAGCTAAATTAGCAGCTTTTGGCTTAATCGCTATTTTCGCCCCATTGTTGATTTTAGTAAAAGCGGTAGGCGGCTTGTGCTTATTAGTGGGCTACAAAACCAAATTATTTGCCTTTATATTAGCTGGATTAGCCCTGTTTTTAGCTATCGTATTAGGCCGTGTTTTGCCAGAAGTCATGTTTTTATATCTAGGCATTTGTGGTGGCATGTTAATGTTGGCGACCTATCCACAAACCGTTTTAAGTATTGATAATCGTAAAAAATAAAACGAAATCCATTTTTTTAAAACTTGTTTCAACAAGAATTAAGGGCGTTTACTGTGAAGTAAGCGCCCTTAATTATTAAAATGACGGCTTAATTGTGCAAAATACTGCTAACTATATGCCTACTGTATAATCTTGATATTAATCAATAAAGTATTGAACGAGTAGCTATTTAACTGACCTAATAGCTACTTTTCAGCATCAATATGCAATCAATCGAACACTAAAAACACTATGAGTCAATCTGACATCAACACCACAAATAACACCATGAACCCAACCGAAAAAATACTGCGTGATTTACTCGCAAAACGCATTCTTATTTTAGATGGTGCAATGGGTACGATGATTCAGCAATACAAGCTGACTGAGACAGATTATCGCGGCGCGAATGCCAACGGTGAAGGTGGGCGTTTTAAAGATTTTGTGGCACCAGCGGGTGAGCGAGAGATATTTGTTAAAGGCAATAATGAGCTACTAAGCTTAACGCAGCCGCAGGTGATTCAAGAAATTCATGGGCGATATTTAGCCGCAGGCGCAGATATTATCGAAACCAATACATTTGGTGCAACTAGCGTTGCGCAAGATGATTACCACATGGCGCATTTGGTTTACGAAATGAACGTGCAATCTGCCAAGCTGGCGCGGGCTGCATGCGATCAATATTCCACACCAGATAAACCACGTTTTGTTGCAGGCGCATTAGGCCCTACCCCAAAAACTGCCAGTATTTCACCCGATGTTAATAATCCCGCAGCGCGCAATGTCAGCTTTGACCAACTTGCAGTTTCTTATTTAGAGCAAATACGCGGCTTGGTTGAAGGCGGTGCAGATATTTTAATGGTGGAAACCATTTTTGATACGCTAAACTGCAAAGCAGCCTTATTTGCCATTGAAACTTTCTTTGAAGAAATTAACTATCGCATGCCAATTATGATTTCTGGTACGGTGACTGATGCTTCTGGTCGCATATTATCTGGGCAAACCGTTAGTGCATTTTGGAACTCTATCCGCCATGCAAAACCGCTCACAGTCGGGCTTAATTGTGCATTGGGTGCAACACTTATGCGCCCATACGCCGAAGAATTATCAAAAATCGCAGATACTTTTGTTTGTATTTACCCTAATGCTGGCTTACCCAACCCGATGAGCGACACGGGTTTTGATGAAGTACCAGCGGATACTTCATCGTTACTTAAGGAGTTTGCCGAAAGTGGTTTTATTAATATCGCAGGTGGCTGTTGTGGTACTACGCCACCACATATTGCTGCCATTGCCGATGTGATGAAAACGATTGCGCCCCGCACCGTGCCGAAAGTGCCAATCGCTATGCGTTTAGCTGGTTTAGAGCCGTTTACCGTAGATGAAAACTCGCTTTATGTAAATGTAGGTGAGCGCACCAACGTCACAGGTAGCAAAGCCTTTGCACGCATGATTATTAATGAACAATACGAAGAAGCGCTCAGTGTCGCCCGACAGCAAGTAGAAAACGGCGCGCAAGTCATCGACATCAACATGGATGAAGGCATGCTGGATGCCGTTAAAGCCATGACGCATTTTCTTAACTTAATCGCATCTGAACCTGATATAGCGCGCGTGCCGATTATGATTGACTCCAGCAAATGGAGCGTGATTGAAGCTGGTTTAAAATGTGTGCAAGGCAAAGCCATTGTTAACTCAATCTCGATGAAAGAAGGCGAAGCTGAGTTTATTCGCCAAGCCAAACTCTGTCGCCAATATGGCGCAGCGGTCATTGTGATGGCATTTGATGAAAAAGGTCAGGCTGACACTTATGAACGAAAAATTGAAATTTGCGAACGCGCTTACAAGTTACTGGTTGAAAAAGTCAATTTTCCACCAGAGGATATCGTATTTGACCCTAATATTTTTGCTATTGCGACAGGCATTGAAGAGCATAACAATTATGCAGTCGATTTTATTAATGCCACACGCTGGATTAAAGAAAACCTGCCATATGCCAAAATTTCTGGCGGCGTATCCAATGTAAGCTTTAGCTTTCGCGGTAACGACCCTGCGCGTGAGGCGATTCATACCGTGTTTCTCTATTACGCAATTAAAGCGGGTATGACCATGGGTATTGTCAACGCTGGCATGATGGGCGTGTATGACGACTTGCCAAAAGAGCTTAAGGATGCAGTAGAAGATGTTGTGCTGAATCGCATCACCGACTCCGCTAATTTACTTGCGCCAACTGAACGTATGATTGAGCTTGCTAGCACGCTTAAAGCTGGCGGCAAAAAAGAAGCTGCCACGCTAGAATGGCGCGGCACGCCAGAGGCGCCAACACCAGTCAACAAGCGTCTTGCGCATGCCATGGTGCATGGCATTACTGAGTTTATTGTGGCAGATACCGAGGAAGCGCGTCAAATCGCTTTTAATAGCGGTGGTAGGCCCATACACGTGATTGAAGGCCCACTCATGGATGGCATGAATGTGGTTGGCGACCTATTTGGTCAAGGCAAAATGTTTTTACCACAAGTAGTGAAATCTGCCCGCGTGATGAAAGCCGCGGTGGCGCATTTAATTCCATTTATTGAGGAAGAAAAGCTTTTAGAAGAGCAACGGACCGGCATTGTTGCTAAGCCCAAAGGCAAAATGGTCATTGCCACCGTTAAAGGTGATGTGCACGATATCGGCAAAAATATTGTGTCTGTGGTGCTGCAATGTAACAACTTTGAAGTCGTCAATATGGGCGTGATGGTACCCGCTAGCGAGATATTAGCCATGGCTAAAGCCGAAGGTGCCGATATTATTGGGTTAAGCGGTTTAATTACGCCATCACTAGAAGAGATGGCGCATCTAGCCCGCGAAATGCAGCGTGACCCCTACTTTAATGAGCAAAAAGTACCGTTGTTAATTGGTGGTGCGACCACTTCGCGTGCGCATACCGCCGTTAAAATCGCCCCACATTACGATGGGCCTGTGGTGTACGTGCCAGATGCCTCACGCTCAGTTTCTGTGATGCAAAATTTATTGGCGCCAGAAACGCGTGGTGCGTACTTAGCAGAGATTCAAGCCGATTACGAAAAAGCACGCCAACAACATGCCAACAAAAAAGGCGTGCCGTTGCTCACCATAGCACAAGCGCGCGCCAATAAAATGCAGCTCGACTTTACGGGTGTAAACACTCCGATTAAACCCAAGTTTATTGGTCGGCGTGTGATTAGTAATATTGATTTAGCGTTAATCGCCCAATACATTGATTGGGGTCCGTTCTTTCAAACATGGGATTTGGCAGGGTTCTATCCCGCGATTTTGACCGATGAAGTGGTAGGCGATGCCGCGACTAAAGTCTTTGCTGAAGCGCAAGTGATGCTTAAAAAAATCATTGATGGCCGCTGGTTAAGCGCAAATGGCGTAGTTTCTTTATTACCAGCCAATACCGTAAATGACGATGACATTGAGATTTACTCAGATGACACACGAGAAACCATTGGATTTACTTATTACGGCATGCGCCAGCAATCAGTAAAACCTATCATAGATGGCATTGCTCGCCCGAATCAATGTTTAGCTGATTTTATAGCGCCTAAAGGTACGCCAGATTACATTGGCATATTTGCTGTGACTGCAGGGTTAGGCATCGAAAAAATCGAAAAACGCTTTATAGATGCGCAAGATGATTACAGCGGCATTATGTTTAAATCTCTAGCTGACAGGCTAGCAGAAGCGTTTGCCGAATACTTACATGAGCGCGTACGTACCGATTTATGGGGATATGCCGCACAAGAGAAACTTGAGACTGAGGCGTTAATCAAAGAACAATATCAAGGCATACGCCCAGCCCCAGGCTACCCTGCTTGCCCAGACCATACGGTGAAACCTGATATGTTTAATCAAATGCAGTGTGAAGAAATTGGCATGACGCTCACAGAATCATTCGCCATGATGCCTGCAGCGGCAGTATCTGGTTTCTATTTTGCACATCAAGATGCTAAATACTTTAGCGTAGATAAAATCGGCGAAGACCAACTAACTGACATGGCAAAGCGCAGAAATCTACCTAAAGCATATTTAGAAAGATGGTTAGCGCCTAATTTAAGTTAAGCTCCACAAATTATGCCGCATCTAGCTCAGTTGTCCATTGCATCGCTTCAAGCTGAATATTAGTCAACTGACTTGGCGTTATACCTAAAGCGCGAATTTTGTCTCGCGCTACAGCAAAGTCACCTTGTTCTATCACTTCAGATAGTTCGAGCAAATCACCCAATTGACCTTGATGTGCCAAAATTGCATTGTTTACATCCTCAGACAGCCCAATTTCTTTTAGCACTTCCGGCAACGGCATATGCATCACAGTATCAGCCATTGAAAGCATCCCTACCATAAAAGCTTGGTCACTAAAGTTTGTTGTGTAGGTATCTACCTCTTTCGCAATCAACTCCATTAAACGTGAGCGATTAGCCACTTGTTGCAGAAGTGCGCTACCAATACTGCCATCTGGTGACGCGTAAAGTAAGAGCTGCACCCAGCGCAATAGCTGCTTTTGGCCTAATACTACAATCGCTTGGCGCAGTGAGTTGATGGGTTGTCTGCCACCATTAACACCAACGGAATTTACTAGCTTAAGTAAGCCTATGCTCATCGCTGGGTTGTCTTTAAAAAATTTTTCTAATTCACCAAGATCAGCATCACCCAAAAGCATGCCCATCACCCGCATTAAACTCATTTGTTGAGGTTGCGGTTTTTTACCTTGCAAAATAGTCGGTTTTGCAAAATAAAAGCCTTGAAATAAATCAAAAGCTAGTGGTTCACAGGCTTTATATTGGGCTTCAGTTTCTACTTTTTCTGCGACAAATACAGCATTGGTGCGAGTTCTAAGTTTGGCGAGTAGCGGCGCTATTTCTGCAAGAGGGGTTATATTTAAATCAATTTTAATAAAATCAAGCAGTGGTAGCAGCGGGTCATATTCGCTACGATATGAAAAATCATCTAGCGCCAATTTAAAGCCTTTTGCTTTTAACGATTTGCAGCGCTCAATAATAATGTTAGTGATAGCTACATCTTCTAACACCTCTAATACAATTCGTTCTGGAGGCAGCAATTCAAGGGTTTCACTCATCAACAAACTAGCTGATACATTGATAAAAGCGAGATGTTTGCCTATGACATGCTCTAAGCCAAACTGGCTCAATGCATTAACAATTACTGCGGCGGTAGAGGCCAGATCATCACTAACATCAGCAACATCTAAGCTATTTTCAGAGCGAAAAAGCAATTCATAAGCCACCGTTTTTTGTTTACGATTGAGTATAGGTTGGCGTCCAAGAAAAACCTCTTGGTCATCAATCCCTGTAAAATCTAATGATGGCATATTCATTGTATTGCTCCGTTTTGGTGACTTTTTATGTGACTTTCGCTAATTTTTATATGAATTATGCGTATTAAATCAATAATGCATTAAATCATCTTAGCTATAGTTTTTAACGTCCAATAAGAGACTAACTTTAGGGTTAGTTTATGCTTTAAATACTACTTATGTTTTGCTTTGCGGCACATAAAAAAACCCTCAGACTAATCACTTACTCTGAGGGTTTTTATTAAGATATTAACAGTCTAAGATGTTGCTGATACTAATCCCAGCTTAGCGCACCACCTGTTTGATATTCCGTCACACGCGTTTCAAAGAAGTTTTTCTCTTTCTTTAAATCCATCATTTCAGACATCCACGGAAATGGATTAGTAGCACCTGGATACATCACATCTAAGCCTATTTGTGTGCAGCGGCGGTTGGCAATAAAGCGCAAATATTCTTTGAACATGGTGGCATTTAAGCCTAATACGCCACGCGGCATGGTGGCTTCTGCATATTGATATTCAAGCTCAACACCGCGTTGCATTAACGATTTGATTTCTTCACGAAATTCCGCTGTCCATAAATGTGGATTTTCAAGCTTAATCGTGTTGATCACATCAATACCAAAATTGCAGTGCATAGATTCATCACGCAAAATATATTGATATTGCTCTGCCGCGCCCTGCATTTTGTTTTGGCGGCCAAGCGCTAAAATCTGCACAAAACCCACGTAAACAAGCCTTCCATAATGCAAGCAAATACTATGAGTGAACGCAACAATTGCTGATCCGCCTCTGGCGTGCCTGTTTTAAATTCAGGGTCAGTTAAAATATTGATAAACGGAATTAAAAAATCATCTTTGGCTTTAATGCTCGCCACTTCTTGGTAGGCATTAAATACTTCAGACTCATCTAAGCCCAAACTTTCTACAATATATTGATAAGCATGGGTATGAATTGCCTCTTCAAACCCTTGGCGTAACAAATATTGACGGCATTCTGGTGCGGTAATATGGCGATAAGTACCTAGCACGATATTATTCGCGGCGAGTGAATCTGCTGTTGTAAAAAAGCCTAAATTACGCTTCACAATTAAGCGTTCATCCTCTGTAAGCGCAGTGCTGTCTTTCCATTGTGCAATATCGCGGCTCATTGAAACTTCTTGCGGCATCCAGTGATTTGCACAACCCGCTAAATACTTTTCCCAAGCCCAATGGTATTTAAACGGCACCAGTTGATTGACATCAGTCTGACCGTTAATCATGCGTTTATCAGAAGCATTAACGCGACCTGAAAAAGCGGGTTGATTAGCTGCAATTGGCGAGAGTTTTGGTGTAGCTGACTGTGAAACGACTGGGTTATTTTCCACAATTTTTAATGCTGGGGTAATTGCTGATACAGGTTCCGTTATTACATCATATTCAAATGAAAGCATGTTTTTTCCTTAAATTTTATAGCTAATCGTAGGTTGGGTTTTAACCCGACGTAACCAAATAATGCTGAGCAATGTCGGGTTGAAACCCGACCTACGGGGTGATGATGGTTACTAATAAAATTCTTACATCAATCTTATTTGTAGGTCGGGCTTTAGCCCGATATCACAATATTGTCGGGCTAAAACCCGACCTACAAGGTTATTGGCAAGATTCGCATTCTGGGTTATCAATTAAACACACCTTCGGCACTGGTTCAGCCTCGCTCATAATGCCACTCACCGCATGTGCAGATACCGCATTTAACTCACCGCCAGAACCTGTGGATTTTTCTGCTGCTGTAGCGCCCATAGAACGTAAGTAATAGGTTGTTTTTAAACCACGTAACCAAGCCAGCATATAGATATCATTGAGTTTTTTACCCGATGGCACTGCAAAATATAAGTTGAGGGATTGCGCCTGATCTATCCATTTTTGACGACGCGCGGCAGCTTCTACTAACCAGCTTGGATCCACATCAAACGCGGTGGCATAGAGCTGTTTCAATTCCGCAGGGACGCGCTCAATTTTTTGCAAAGAACCATCATAATATTTAAGGTCAGAAATCATGACTTCATCCCATAAACCACGTGTTTTTAAGTCACGGACCAGTTGCTCATTCACAATTGTAAACTCACCCGATAAATTAGATTTCACATACAGATTTTGATATTCAGGTTCGATACTGGCGGATACCCCGACGATATTAGAAATAGTGGCCGTTGGTGCAATCGCCACACAATTAGAGTTACGCATACCGACTGCGGCAATGCGGTTGCGCAAGGCTTGCCAGTCTAGCGTGCTAGAGCGATCTACTTCTACATTGCCGCCTCGTTCAGTGGCTAATAAATCTAAAGTATCAAATGGCAAAATACCTTGATCCCACAAGCTGCCTTTAAAGCTGGAGTATGCACCACGTTCTTCTGCCAATACAGTGGATGCCCAATACGCGTTATAGCAAACGGCTTCCATCGTACGGTCTGCAAATTCAACGGCTGCTTGCGAAGCATATGGAATGCGCATCGCGTGTAAAGCATTTTGGAAACCCATAATACCCATGCCAACCGGGCGGTGACGATAGTTAGCGTTACGCGCTTTGCCCACTGAGTAAAAATTAATGTCTACTACGTTATCTAGCATGCGCATGGCGATTTTAGTCGTTGCGGCGAGTTTAGTTTGGTCAATAATCAACGCATCGCCATCTTGTTTTAAATGTTGCATTAAATTCACTGAACCTAAGTTACACACGGCAATTTCAGTGTCAGAAGTATTGAGTGTGATTTCAGTACACAAATTAGAGCTATGCACGACACCCACGTGCTGCTGTGGTGAACGAATATTGCAAGGGTCTTTAAAGGTAATCCAAGGATGGCCCGTTTCAAACAACATTGAGAGCATTTTGCGCCACATACCCAGCGCAGAAACGCGTTTAAATAGCTTGATTTCGCCATTGTCAGCTTTACGTTCATATTCGGTATAGGCAATCGCGAATTTTTTACCGTACAAATCATGCAAATCAGGAACATCGGATGGCGAAAATAGTGTCCAATCACCATTTTCTGTAACGCGCTGCATAAATAAATCTGGAATCCAATGTGCTGTATTCATATCGTGCGTGCGGCGACGGTCATCGCCAGTGTTTTTACGTAAATCTAAAAACTCTTCAATATCCAAATGCCAAGTTTCTAAATAACCACATACCGCGCCTTTGCGCTTGCCGCCTTGGTTTACCGCCACAGCCGTGTCATTGACCACTTTTAAAAATGGTATAACGCCTTGGCTTTTACCGTTAGTGCCTTTAATTCGTGCACCGAGTGAGCGCACGGGTGTCCAATCGTTACCTAATCCGCCTGCGTATTTTTGTAGCAAAGCGTTTTCTTTAATGCCTTGGTAAATACCCTCTAAGTCATCGCTTACTGTTGTTAAATAGCAAGATGACAATTGCGAATGCAGTGTGCCACTGTTAAATAAAGTGGGCGTTGAACTCATAAAATCAAAGCTGGAAAGCAAATTGTAAAACTCGATCGTGCGTGCTTCACGGTCAATCTCATTAATGGCTAAGCCCATCGCTACGCGCATAAAGAAAATTTGTGGCAGCTCAATACGGCGCTCTTCAATATGCAAAAAGTAGCGATCATACAAAGTTTGTAACCCTAAATATCCAAACTGAAAATCACGATCATGCTCAAGTACTGCAGCTAATTGCGTTAAATCGAACTGACCCAATCGCGGATCTAGCAAACCAGCCTCAATACCTATTTTAATATAGCGTGGAAAGTATTCTGCGTAACGCGTTGCCATGTCTGCGTGGCTGACGCTTTCATCTAACACTTCAGCACGTACCAAGTCTAGTTGCAGGCGCGCAGTTACATAATTGTAAGCAGGCTCACGTTCAATCAAGCTACGCGCAGATAAAATGAGTGCCTTACGTACCTCGGCAAAACTAATGCCGTCATACAAATCACGCACGGCTTGCTCAACAACTATTTTTGCATCAACTTCTGTCCCTAAACCAGCACATGCTTCCACGACCATGCTAGTTAAATCCGCTATGTTAAGCGGCTGTAAGTTACCGTTAACATTGATGTTTAAGCGATGCGCTTGTTGTTCTGACTGACTGGCTTTTTGCGCAGCACGCTCTGCATTACGCTTTTCGCGATACAACACATAAGCACGTGCTACATCATGCGAACCTGCACGCATTAGCGCGAGCTCTACTTGATCTTGGATATCTTCAATATGCACCGAACCGCCTGCTGGCAAGCGGCGCACCAGGCCATGCATGACCACTTGCGTGAGTGCAGAAACCTGTTCGCGTACGCGATTAGAGTTTGCACTATTGCCCTCGACCGCTAAAAAAGCCTTGGTTAATGCAATAGAAATTTTTTCTGAATTAAATATAACCGCCGCGCCATTACGACGAATGACTTGATATGCAGGCAGTTGGCTAGATTGCGCTGAATCACCTACTGAAGTTCTTATATCATCCATGATTATTGCTCCCTTTTTAAGGGGCAGGTATGCCTTTTATGCGCTAGATCTAGCGAGCTAGATATAAACAAAAAAGACCAGCTGGCAAAAAGTGTTTATATTGCAACGCACTGTTTTTCAACAAACGATGAGACTATAAAACCACTTTTTATCTGCCGAGGACACCCCGCCTCAAACGTTATTAAAATAATTTTGTATTTCTCAATACAAAAAACTCTGCGGCAGGTCTCCTGGCTCTCAGGTCAATGTGCGTTAATCTACCTTCCCAGATGCTAATAAAAACAGCTTCCAGTGGTTGAGATGATTAACACACTCTCTGATTACAGTTGCGGGGGCAGCTTAGGCTTTAGATTTAATCTGCTATTAATATGCAAATAGAATAACTATTAAATCCGTACCAAATTCCCTTTTATTTCAATTTTTGATTAAAAATTGAAAACCGTAGAAGCAGTAATATAACGCAATATGAGGTATGTGTGTCAATGAAAAAACACTATATGTAGTAAATATCTTGATAATATTCGTTATATCTATGTTATTGCTAATATTTTTATATTGCTGCTTTAACTAAAAGCGAGCATTAAAAAATCATGACTATCAAACTTTATTTGATAGTCATGATTAAGCGCATTAAATTGATGTGGCTCGTTGATTGTTTTGCAACTGCTCACG
>JAYVFU010000045.1:0-5360 GCA_043772865.1 Methylophilaceae bacterium | reverse complement strand
CCGTAGTAACCGAGGCCGAAGGTGCAAAACAATCGTTAATTTTAAACGCAGAGGCGCGATTAGAAGCGGCGCGCAAAGACGCCGAAGCGCAAATGATTGCAGCAAAAGCATCGGCAGAATCGATTAAATTTATTACAGAGGCAGTAAAAGAAAATAACGCTTCTGCCATGTTTTTGCTGGGCGATCGCTATATTACCGCGCTGCAAAAAATATCTGCTTCCGACAACAGCAAAATTGTGATAATGCCTGGCGATTTAGTAGGCGCCGTGAAAAGCCTAGTTGGCGGAAAGTAGGAGCGACGACCTCGTCGCGAAAACATGAATAATCGGCACGAGGTCGTGTCTCCTACACTTAAGGGCCGCACACCGCGCATTTAGGGTCGCGCGATAGTTTAATAGTGCGCCATTCCATGCTCAAGGCATCCAAAAGCAACAAACGCCCTTGCAAACTTTCGCCAATATTCATGATTAATTTCAACGCCTCTGCCGCCTGCGCGGTGCCTATCATGCCCACCAATGGCGCAAATACGCCATTGGTGGCACAGCGCAAATCTGACTCTTCACCCCCCGAGTTATCTAAGTCGGGGAATAAGCAGTGATAACACGGACTGGCGGCATACCGAAAATCAAATACCGTTATTTGCCCTTCAAACCCAATTGCTGCGCCTGAAACTAAGGGTTTTTTAAGCGCAAAACACACGCGGTTTAGGGCATAACGTGTGGCAAAATTATCACTACAATCAATCACCACATCGGCAGTTTCGGCCAATGCCTTAAATTCAGCCTCGGACGATTTTTGTTGAATCGTTTGCACCATAATTTCGGGGTTAATTTCATAAATCGTCTGCTGCGCAGAAACGGCTTTATTAATGCCAACCGATTGCGTGGTGTGTATAATTTGCCGCTGCAAATTGGTTAAATCAACCGTATCAAAATCACAAATCGTCAGCTTACCCACGCCAGAAGCCGCACAATATAAGGCTGCTGGCGAACCCAACCCACCCGCACCAACAATTAACGCATGGCTTTTGGTGAGCTTTTCTTGGCCAGCGTATTCAATCTGCGGCAATAAAATATGACGGCTATAACGTAAAAGTTGGTTATCGTTCATGATTTAAATTGAAAGGCTTAACTTAGTGAAGTTGGCCAGCCTGAATCATCGCGTTGTAGAGTACATAAGGTGAAATCCAAGTCACGAGATGGTCAAATTCGTTTGGTGCGGCTGTTTGCGACAGATCGCGACTGACAAATACAGTATCTGCATCTAAATTTTCTGTTTCATCATTGCTACCAGCGCCTTGCGATGCAGTCGCACCTGTAGAAAATATCACTGCAATTGCGTTATTTATCAGGTAGTTAGTTTCGCTTGAAACAGGTGGTGCAGAGCAGGTAGTGGCAAATGCACTAGCACTAGCACAAACGCGCAAACTAGCGGATTGGCTTAAATTAATTATGCCCGCATTACTTATTCCATTTGAAGTTGTATATACAGAGTTTGATGTAGCTACGCCTGTAATAAGATTAACATTATTTTGAGCCACTGAATATCGAATGGGATTATTCCAAGCATCTAATGCAAAACCTTGTGCATCAACAGGCTGCAAACCCAAAGTAGACGCAGGCAAAAACCCAGTTTGTTGGGTGCAAGCCCCACTTGCATTGGGCGCGGCTATGCCGCTACCAGCGATTGCAGGACAAGGTAGCCTTCCATTAGCTTGCGCAAAACCTAACAGAGCTTGCTTGGCATTTTCTAGGGTATTGTTTGTTTGCAGTTGTGCGGCTTGCTCACGCTGTGCGCGCAAAGGCAACAAAAGGGCAGTTAATACAAAGCCTAAAATAACCAGCACAATGGCCATTTCAACCAAGCTAAATCCTGCATTTTTTTTGCATATTTTCATCAATTTTAAGGTGATACTACAAATGATTTATCATTATAGATGGTAGTTTTACGCTTAACTGTAGACTCAAACTTAAAATCATTATTTGTATTTTCTACACTATCTAAGTAGTTATATATCAATGTAGACGGCCTTGCTTGCACGTAGCCTACATCATTAGTGATAGCTGGCCCAACATTAATTAATATCGCAGAAATATCTGTACGTTCACCTAAAGCCATGTTGTTAGTATCACTCCAGTTGTAATATAAAAAGTCTTGCCATAAGTTACTGGTAAACCAACCAGGCACATTTAAGCCTACAGCAAACTGCCCTGCATCAGTACATTTAATTTTTTTCCCCACTGGGTTGGCGCAACCATTAATAATTAACTTTCTTAAATTAGCATAATCAGGCACTGTGTAGGTAAAACTATTGCTACCTGAAACATTGTGGCTGCAATTACCCGCAATATCGCAAGTAAAACTCTCAGCGCCACTAGTATCAGTACAACTACCAGCCCCAACGCAATTGCAGTCTGCAGAGTACCTAGTGCATGCGCCAGTGCGAGATGCCCATGTGCCAGAGCCTCGAGTAAACGTTACTTTAGCAATCGCATCAAAATTACAGCTACAGCTTAGTTGCGATGTACAAGTACATATATCTGTGCCATCGATGGGTACTAACCCACTGTGGGATATACCGCCTGATAGGTGATTTTCTAATACTGCACCTAGCGGCGCAGCATAAGGGAAATGCCCAGCTTTAGCTTTGTATTGATTTAACACCGAACTTGCCTCGTAAGCGGCGCGCTGCCCAACGGCATCCATTAACTCATCTATGGTGATAAAAACCAATTGATCATTAAAATGATAGGGCTGCACAAATCGTATGTCATCACTTTTTACGGTATCACTATCTTGACCGATTACAAATGTTTGATCGGGCTGTGCATATATTGCGTTGCTATAAGTTATGCCGCTCATTACAAAAGTATCAAGATACTGCCCAATACTTGGTGCTACACCCGTTCTATTTTGCCCACCAATCGCATTGTTTGGCGCAATGATCACCGCTGCAACTTTATCCGATATTAATATCCCGTTAGCATCTACAACCTTTAGCCACGGAAAGCTTTTCACGTTATCTTTAACTGCTGGATAATTGTTAAAGTCTGGATTCACTAAAGGGTATTGAGTAATATCGGGATTGATAACAGGATCTTTTAACAATACTGCTTGTGAAGCCGCATCAAAATTCTCATAGGAATGCGTTAAGTTTTTCGATACCGCGTACCATAAACGATTGCCTTGAGCATCTTTAAAGTTTTCAGCTAAACCATTTTGCGGAGAAACACATGGATTAGTTTGCCCTAAAATTGGCAATTGCCCAATTAAAAACGAATAAACAAACGTTGATGTAGGCGAATTACAATCGCTATTACCGTCATAATTTCCGTCTAAATTTCGGTCTGGAAACGGCATTTGCCCTGGATGCAGTGTATTGCTTACAGACCATGCAATTAAAGCCTGCTTTGCCTCGCTTAACGTTTGCATGGTTTTTTTATCTTGTTTCAATCTTAATATTTGTGGGTCTATCGTATGCAACAAATAGGCAATCGCAATGAGGCCTAAAATAAAAGCCATCATAATCAACGCTGCGCCTTGCTGCTTGTGAATTAACCTTTGGCGATTTCGCATGATGATGTTGCTTGAGAAGCAAGCTTTAAAGACAATTTTAAAATATTACAAACCGCTGTCGTCAATCGTTCCATCGACTTTGCCAGTAATCGTGCCACTATCACCTTGCGCGTCGTGGTTGCGGGCTTCTTTAACTTTATTTGTTTCTGGGTCATATACTTGGCCTGCTTTTAGGTTTATGCGCTTGCCATTTGCAGATAGTTTAATCGGTACGCGGTTGCTACCCGCAGATAATTTGCCAATTGCGACCTCTTTATTGCGCGAGTTTTCAGACATGGCTTGGTTATTTACCCACACCGTGCTTTGTTTGCCATCGTTACGCTTTACATAACCTTGCAAATTGACGGCATCGGGTAGCGCCACAATTGGGGGTCCTGCCATTTCTAGCTTTGGTGTTGGCGCTTCTACTTTAAGTTGTTCATTTTTTTTGGTTTGACGCAAATAATCTAAATTGTTACGCTCTGAGGGCGATGTAAATAAGCGGCCAATTGGCTCGGCGGCAGTTGCAGGTAAATTTAATAAAAAGTTGCTTAATATTAAGCAGCTAAACATGATTAAAAAATTCATGGTTATTCTCACAATAAAACCCCCGCTTGTGCTGCGCCTGCCAATTGTGGATCGCGCAAGGTTAACCAATCAATCTCGCAATTGGCTTGCATATTGGCGGCAATGGTTTTGGTATTTATACCAGCGCTAATGGGGCGTTTAATTTCGCAATCACGCACCAAATATGGTGTGGTTTGCGTGCGCAGGCCATCAAGCAAATTCAATAAATCACCTTCGTGTAACATATCTAGCTTTAGGTTCATTATCGAGCGGTGCAAGGTAAAGTTACCGCGGTTGGGCAAAAAGCTTGGCTGATAATTCTCTTGCAGGCCAATACTATAATCAATGCTAAATAATTTATTTTGCGCGTGAATTTGGCGCAAGGTTTCTATCCATTCAATACGGTGTTCTTCTCCAATAAAGCCACTGGCAAGCAGCTGGTTATAAACGGGTAAGTATTGAATAATCGTCTCTTTTTCTAAACCAGACGATTGATATTTTTGCCGCGCTTGGTCAAGGCTATTTTGCTGGGTTTGCAAAGCTAATTCATTTTTTTTCTGGTAATTATCTGCTAAACTGACTAACACGCCCACTAGTATTAATGCGGCGCCCAGCCCGATGATGGGAAAGCGCAGTTTGCGCCAATCTTGCGGACTTAAACTCATGACCTTACCCCCAAGTTAGCAGCAATATCGCTTACTGGTTTTAATATAATTTTAAGTTTGAATATTGCCGGCGGCCGCTCTGTGCTGGCATTTTCATCGGTTGTGCTGCCTTGCAAATTGGCCAGCGAGCTCACGTTAACCGGCTGTTGTAAAATCATCACTTCACCAACTAAGTTATTTTGGCGCAAGTGTGTTACGAACGTGTTCACGCTGTTTAAGGCTGCGCGATAATCGCCAGTAAAACCTTTAATCTCGGCATTTATAAATCCAAATTGAAGCAATTTTGTGGTGTCATTACCTGTAGAAAGGGCGGCTGACTGAGCATTGCTAACGACACCGCCCTCTTCATCTTTTAGTTCTTTATCACTACTAAGCATCCAGCGCATTCTGCTAAGAGCAATTTCGGGCGAGGCCTCAAACGCACCGCTTAATACTTGCATCAATTGGCGTGGCGATTGATTGTTAGCTTGAATAATGCGCGCTAAATCGGCTGCCACTTTAAGCTCGCTACTGGCAATTGGCGTACTGGGAAAATCCTTAGCAACTATTTCATATTGTTGCAGTTGTTGCTGC
>JAYVFU010000044.1:0-5360 GCA_043772865.1 Methylophilaceae bacterium | reverse complement strand
TTTTGCAATATCATTAAACTATGCGTAAAAAGAGTGGCATTTTCAGTAACGGTTTAGCTAATCAATTGGATGACGTACGCGCTAAAATACGTGAAGTTAAGCAGCAAGAGGTTGAGAAAGCACGTGTGGCGCAACAGCTAGCCTCTCAATTACTAGATGAGAGCTTAAATAGCGAAACCGCGTTATTTAAAAAGGCTGTAAAAGATGCTAGACCTTTAAATATAAAAGCACACCAAGCACGGCAATTACCTGAACGACGTAAACTCCAACCAATCCCACATCAGTTTTTGCGCGATGAGCGACAAGCTTTAGTCGATTCATTGAGCGATCATTATTTACCGGCTTACGAAATAGAAACAGGTGAAGAGTTACTTTATTTGCGTACTGGCCATGCCCCTGACATTTTAAGCAAGTTACGTCGAGGCTATTGGGTGATACAAGCAGCCATTGATTTACATGGTTTAATTTCAGATGAAGCAAGACTTTATGTAGCAGAATTTTTAGCTGACTGTAAAAAACGTGGCATACGTTGTGTGCGAATTGTCCATGGCAAAGGGCTAGGTTCACGCAATAAAGAACCTGTGCTCAAGCATAAATTACGCAACTGGCTAATGCAAAAAGATGAAGTGATAGCCTACGCACAAGCACGTAAGCAAGATGGCGGAAGTGGCGCAGTTATCGTATTGCTAAAAGCTTAGCTTAATTACAATATTTACAAATCACGCTCTGTCATCACACGATTTTTACCCATTTTTTTAGCTAAATACATTGCACAATCGGCGCGGTGTAAAACTGTTGCTTGATCTTCATCTGCTTTGAATACAGCAATTCCTGCACTAAAAGTAATGACTAAACGTTCGTTTTTTTGCATAAAAAACTTTTTAGTGAGTTCACGTTGTAATCGCACAATGGCAGCATTGGCCTCATTAATGTCCGATTTTGGTAATAGAATAACGAACTCCTCCCCACCAAATCTGGCTACAACATCTGTTGGTCTAACTGTTTCTTTTACAACATCCGCCAGAAATTTGAGCGCAATATCACCTGCCTCATGACCATAGGTATCATTTAAACGTTTAAAATTGTCAATATCTAACATCGCCACACAGAGGTTGCTTTCTCCACGTTGGGCACGCGCAATTTCTTGCACAAAAGCCTCTTCTAAACCTCTGCGATTGAGTACACCTGTCAGCTGATCGATGCGTACTTTTTCACTTAACTGACTTAATTGTGTTTCCAACTCACGAATTTTTAACTCAGCGGTAACAGCAATAGCCCTTTGTTCATCAATAGCCTGATGCGAGCGCAAAACATCGGTTTGCATTAAGCGTGTATCTGATGCAAGGTTTTCTACTAGTGAGTTGATTTGTGTAATGTCATCTAAACCTACCAGTTCCGCCGCATACATGCCAATTTTCCCATGGTACTGACCAGTAGAATCAGACAAGCTCCCTAAGCGCTCAATAAATACCGCAATCATATGCTTAAAGCTTTCTTTAGCATCAGTTAAACTATGTTTAAGTGCGCCCTGTTTATATATCACCTCTTTTAAGCTTTTTTCCACATCAAGAATCATGCTTTTTTCAAGCGGGCTAGATAATATGGTTTTCATTGCGGCAATTTGACCGCTCATGCTCTTATCATCCGTCATTAACTCACCTATGTTGTCTATGAGTAAGCGCAACAAGCTCAACAGGCTAGTTTTTAAGTCTTTTTCATCGTGATTAAATAAATCAACTTTTGTTAATAAACCTTTTAGTTCTATAGCAAAATCTCGCCACTCTTCAATTTTATTGGTTCTTTTTATACGGCTAAATAATTCTGTAGCACCATATTTTAAGTCTTCATCACCATCTAAACGAGGAATTAATCCGTAATTAAAAGCTTGGCTAAGTAAGTCTTGCAAGACATCAAAGTTCGCCTGAAAGTCATTAATCCCCTTATCAACTAGCGTCTCACCTATCATGTTGGTTTTCAAAGCGCTAGCTTGGACTTTTTCGATGGGCTTTACTTCATCTACTAACGAAACAATGGCTCTTTTTTCTGGGATGATTTCAACAACTTCAGCCACTAGCTCAACAGATTCTGTGGCAGCTACCACTTGCTGCTGTACCCAACTTTTGGTCATTGTGAGTAGTTTTTCAGGTAACGTTGGGTCATTACCAAAGTTATTGAGCAACCTATCTAAGGTTTCTTTTTTATACTTGGGCGTGACACTGCTGTGCTTTTTTTCCCATTCTGCAAGTAAGTCGCGAATGGCGTTTGGCCATGCTTTAGATTGCGTGGCTTTGGTATTAATCGTGGATTCAACTAAGCTGGTCAGTGGTGCTGCATTAGCGTCATTAATAAACTTTTCTAAGGCGCCAGACCATTTCATGCTTTCTACGTTATCGCGGGGAATATCTTTGAGCATACCTTTCATCAAGGTTTCTAATGATTTTATTTCAGGTACTTTGGCTATTTCATTGTAAATACGTGTGTAGTTTTCAGGGGTAGGAGCAATACGTTCAACGGCCATACGTTTAATAGTATCGCGTGCAAAGTCTGAAGGTGAAGTAATGCTCGCTGAGTTTGATGTATTTTTTGTCATAGCACGTTTAAATAATAGACTATCTTTTTGATAGCTACTATTCTCGCTGAAAACGTGTTGAATAAAGCGTGCTTTAAGAGGGTTTTTATAGCGCTGTTTATAAAAAAGGCAAAATAAAATCTGAAACTATACGATTACTCATCACCAAGAAAACCACCGCTTTGATGTGCCCACAAACTAGCATATAAACCACCTGCTTTTAACAGCTTAGCATGATCACCCTCTTCGATAATTCGACCTTCATCTAATACAATAAGTCTATCCATCGCGGCGATTGTTGATAATCGGTGAGCAATAGCAACAACGGTTTTACCTTCCATTAAGTGATATAAACTGGCTTGTATAGCGACTTCAACCTCAGAGTCTAAGGCACTGGTCGCTTCATCAAGTAATAAAATCGGCGCATCTTTCAACATGACACGCGCAATTGCAATACGCTGACGCTGACCGCCTGAGAGCTTCACTCCGCGCTCACCAACATGAGCATCGTAACCTGTTCGACCTTTTGCATCGGTTAAACTTAAAATAAACGCATGGGCTTCCGCGCGTTTGGCAGCCACTATCATCTCGGCATCTGTTGCATTAGGGCGGCCATACAAAATATTGTCACGTACCGAGCGGTGGAGCAGTGAAGTATCTTGCGTGACCATTCCAATGTGTTCACGTAAACTGTTTTGCGTGACATGATTGATGTTTTGACCATCAATGAGAATTTGGCCAGCCTCTACCTCATAAAAGCGTAGCAAAAGGTTAACGATAGTAGATTTTCCCGCACCAGAGCGCCCTACCAAGCCTACTTTTTCACCTGCTTTAATCTGCAGATCAAGTCCATTTAACACACGCTTATGTTGATTACCATAATTAAAATCAACCGCATTAAATTCAACTTTACCGTTATTCACTACCAAAGGTTTAGCGTGGGTAACATCATTAATTTTATTATGTGTGGTGAGTGTATTAATACCATCTTGCACCGTTCCAATTTGTTCATATAACGAGGTCATTTCCCACATCACCCAATGCGATATTCCATTTAAACGTAATGACATCGCAGTAGCCGCGGCTACACCGCCAACTGACACTTGACCATGGCTCCATAACCACAAAGCAGTTAAACCTGTAGCGATAATTAAAATCATATTTAAGATATGGTTAACTACCTCTACTTGCGTCACCATGCGCATTTGCTGATGTACTGTGCCTAAAAACTCGTGCATAGCAAATCTAGCGTATCCCGCTTCACGGCCTGCGTGTGAGAATAACTTTACAGTACTAATATTGGTGTACGCATCAGTGATGCGACCTGCCATCATAGAGCGTGCATCTGCTTGGTTTTGCGATACTTTACTTAGTCTGGGTACAAAATAACTCAGTGATAGCCCATAAGCGACCAACCAGACTAAAAACGGTATTGCAATCAATGGGTTGAAATAAGCAACAATGGTGACCATAGTGCCAAAGTAAATCAGCACATAAATTAAAATATCCGCCAAAATAAACCACACATCACGCACAGCAAGCGCTGTTTGCATGACTTTGGTCGCGACACGACCGGCGAACTCATCCTGATAAAAACTCATACTTTGATTGAGCATGAGTCGATGGAAGTTCCAACGTAAACGCATGGGAAAATTACCCGCAAGTGTTTGATGCTTAAACAAAGTTTGCATCAAAATAAATACCACACTGACCATTAATGCGATAGATAACCATAACAAATGCTGACCTTCGCGCACCCACAATTCAGCGGGTGGAATGGTAGATAGCCAATCCACCACTTTGCCCATCATCGCGAACAATAGCGCCTCAAATGCGCCAGTAATGCCCGTAAATACAGTCAAACAGAGCAAGTAACGGCGCATGCCTTTTGTGCTTGCCCACAAAAATTGCCATAAGGATTTGGGCGGTGCAGCAATTTCATTTGAAGGAAATGCGCTGAGAAAATTTTCAAACCAATTGAGCATGTATGAAGTTTTTAATATTGAAGGGATTTTTAGCGCACTAGCTTAGGAGTGTCAGACTAGCTATTAGTTTTAAGCTTTTGTAATAAGGCACACTGCCTCAGCAGCAATTCCTTCACCACGGCCAGTAAAACCAAGCCTTTCAGTGGTGGTTGCCTTAACATTAATGGCATCAATTTGCACATTACAGTCAGCCGCAATATGTTCACGCATGCTTTGCGTGTGAGGTGATAGTTTAGGTTCCTCGCAAATCACCGTCGCATCAATATTACCGACCACATAACCATTATCTTTTAGCAACACCACTACGTGACGTAATAACTGACGTGAATCTATGCCTTTATACTGATTATCACTAGGGGGGAAATGTTTGCCGATGTCCCCCATGGCAGCTGCTCCCAATAATGCATCGCAAATCGCATGCAACAGCACATCTGCATCTGAGTGTCCATCCAGACCTTTATCATGCGGAATATCAACGCCACCAATAATGCATTTGCACCCTGCAACTAACTGATGCACATCAAAACCGTGACCTATTCTCATTTTTTATAACCTTTATCAGCACATATGATTAATGCTGCCAATTCCAAATCTTGCGGATAAGTGACTTTAAGATTACGTAAATCTCCTCGAACTAGCCTAGGTGAATAACCCAACGCCTCAAGAGCCTGTGCCTCATCTGTTGGCGCACCACTAAAGCTTTGTAAAGCCTGTGTTAATAAACAATAACGAAACATTTGTGGCGTTTGAGCTTGCCATAAGTGTTCGCGTGATTCAGTTTTCAAAACGCGGCGATTTAAATCGCC
>JAYVFU010000043.1:0-17211 GCA_043772865.1 Methylophilaceae bacterium | reverse complement strand
CTTTCTCGTCAGATAACTTAGCTTTCATTTTTATGAAAGCATCGGCATCTGTTGGTGCGTTTGCGTGGTAATGATTACGTGCAATAAAACGTTCAAATACTTTTTGATCATAGCCTTTTTTAAATTTGGCATCGAGCATGCCTTTGATATCAGCAAGCCATGCTTCACGGGTTACTTCACCGCGACCTACAGATAAAATCGCCATATGCTCTGGTAAACGACCAGCTGCATCTAAGCGAAACAAGCCTGGCATGAGTTTTACTCGAGATAGATTGCCACTTGCACCAAACAAAACGAGGGTACAGGGATCTATTTTCTTAGGCTCAGTAGTTTTCGTCATTTTTAACCTTAAAGGAATATCGTAAATGGAATATTAGCTAAATTACAGGATGGCTTTGTTTAGCGATTGCTTAAATTTAATTGATATTAAATAACTGGTCTTTATCGCTATAAAGCCGAAAGGCTACGCCCTTAGAGCGCAGCCTTTGCAGATTACTTAATTAATCACTAACTTAGTGCTTCTTAACTGCATGACCGCCAAAAGCGTTACGCATCATAGATAGCAATTTGTAGCTGTAACCTAAAGAGTCTTGGCTTCTAAAACGCGCTTGCAATGCTACTGTCAGCACTGGCGCTGCAACACCTTGCTCAACCGCTTCTACCACTGTCCAACGACCTTCGCCAGAATCAGCAACGTAGGGCGCGATTGTTTCAAGTTTCTGATCATCTTTTAAAGCTTCAGCTGTAAGATCTAATAACCAGCTACGTACCACTGAACCATGACGCCATAATTCGGTGATTTGTGCTAAGTCTAAATTGAACTCTTCTTTACCTTTAATCAATTCTAAACCTTCAGCCATTGCTTGCATCATGCCATATTCAATGCCGTTGTGAATCATTTTAGTAAAGTGGCCAGAACCTACTGGACCCACATGTGCCCAGCCATCTACTGCATTTGGTGCTAATGCTTGTAAAATTGGTGTCATAGTTGCGCCAACTTCAGCTGATGCGCCAACCATTAAACAGTAACCATTATCTAAACCCCAAATACCGCCAGATGTACCTGAATCCATAAAGCCAATGCCATGTTCAGCTAACATCACGCCGCGACGTTGCGTATGTTTGTAGTTAGAATTGCCGCCATCAACAATGATGTCGCCTTTGCTTAATAATGGGATTAAGTCTTTAATTTGATTCTCTGTGATTTCGCCCGCTGGCAACATCATCCAAACGATTTTTTGACCTTCAAGTTTGCTTACTGCGTCTGCCACTGATGTGGCAGGAATCATGCCTTCTTTAGCTGCAATCTCATTTACTACTGTTGCGTTAAAATCAAAGCCAACCACTTCGATTTTGTTGCGAAGTAAACGAGTCGCCATGTTGCCACCCATTTTGCCAAGACCAATCATTGCTAATTTCATTTGTGTAATAACCTTTTATAGAGGATTGTGAACCGTCAACCTTTTGGGCTAGACTAAATTCATATAGTATGTATTTCGAATTTTGCACAACAAATTTGTACAATAAAAGCATTATATCAAATACCACACACATGCACAAAACCGTACGGTCTAGTAGTTAATTAACGTGCTAGTTATGGCATAATTCGTGCAATTTATTTTGTTTGCTCATACAATTTTATAAAGTAACTCACAATTAAGGCAATAGCATGACTAACAACGCTTCAACACATGATTCTGCAACAAGATGGCAAAATTTCACCTCGCAAGATGCCATCAATCAAGCTGCGACTCAACGCATTTTAGCGGCAGCGACTGAAGCTATTGCTAAGCATGGCAGCTTTTTAATCGTGCTTGCAGGTGGTTCTACACCTAAGAATGTTTATGCTTTATTAGCTAAAGAGCAGGCAGATTGGGCTAATTGGCATGTATATCATAACGATGACCGATGTTTGCCCGTTGATGATGCGGAGCGTAACAGTAAAATGGCACGTGATACATGGCTAAGCAAAGTTGCGATCCCAGAAAGCCAAATTCATGATATTCCAGCTGAGATGGGCAATGTTGCCGGTGCAAAAGCTTATGCTGAAACTCTAAAAGGTCTGCGTACCTTTGATTTAGTTGTTTTAGGTTTAGGTGAGGATGGTCACACGGCTAGCTTGTTTCCTGACCAGATGATTGATAACTCTGCTGATGCTGTGCCAGTTTTTAATGCACCTAAGCCGCCTGCAGATCGTATAACTATTAGCGCTAAACGTTTAAATAATACGCAGGAAGTCATTTTTTTAGTGACTGGAGCTGGCAAGCAAGAGGCTGTTGATAAATGGCGTGCTGGCCGTTCGATTCCAGCAACACTGATTAAGCCTAAAAATGGCGTTGATGTATATTGTTTTGGTGTTAATTTGGTGTAACCCAGATAAATAATAAAAAAGCAGCCAATCGGCTGCTTTTTTATTATTAAATTATGTATTTTGAATCACAATATTAGGGAATTTATTGCTGTGATCTAATGCTAGCTGCGAGAGTTTAACCGCAGTAGTTCTGGCAATTTGCTTGTAAATAGCTGCAATTTCACTATTAGGGTCCGCCATTACGGTGGGTGTGCCGCTATCCGATTGCTCTCTAATTTTAATATCTAATGGCAAACTTCCCACTAAATCTACGTTGTAATCTTTACACATATTTGCTGCACCTCCTGAGCCAAAAATATGCTCTTCATGCCCGCAATGGCTACAAATATGCGTGCTCATATTTTCTACTATACCCAAAATTGGTATGCCAACTTTCTCAAACATTTTTAAGCCACGGCGTGCGTCTAGTAAGGCGATGTCTTGCGGTGTGGTCACAATCAGTGCGCCTGTCACAGGTACTTTTTGTGAGAGCGTGAGTTGGATATCACCTGTGCCTGGAGGTAAATCAATCACTAAATAATCTAAATCACGCCATTTTGTATCACGTAATAATTGCTCTAAAGCACCTGTCACCATCGGGCCACGCCAAACCATAGGCGTATCAGTATCTACTAAAAAGCCGATACTCATGGCCTGTATACCATGCGCTTCCATTGGTTCTATGCTTTTGCCATCTGCGCTATCTGGTCGACCGCTAATGCCCAGCATTTGTGGCTGGCTTGGGCCATAGATATCAGCATCTAAAATACCGACTGATGCGCCTTCTAATGATAAAGCTAAGGCCAAATTAACAGCGGTGGTAGATTTACCTACACCGCCTTTGCCAGAGGCAATGGCAATAATGTTTTTTACATTAGGTAATAACGGCACTCCGCGCTGCACGCTATGAGAAACGATGCGGCTACCAATATTGATCGTAATGTTGCCAATTGCACTGAGTGTGCTGAGTTTGGTTTTAACTAAGTTTTGTATTAATTCAAATTGGCTTTTGGCAGGGTAGCTCAACACAATATCAAGCGATATATGATTGCCATCTAGCTTAATATTTTTAGCGGATTTACTTGATATAAAGTCTTTACCTGTATTAGGGTCAATCACTTCTTTAAGTGCGTTTTGAATATCTAATTCTATAATTGCCATGTGAATAATTGCCTGATTTGAAATTAAGATGATTTTAACTTATGTGAGAGCCTGCGTCATTTGTTAGAATAGCGTTTTAGAACGTAAAAGTATTGATTTCATGACGCAAAATATCACATCAAATAATAAAATACCCCCACGAAAAATGCTGGTAACTTCTGCGTTACCCTACGCTAACGGAAGCATACACCTTGGGCATTTAGTTGAGTATATTCAAACTGATATTTGGGTGCGTTTTCAAAAAATGCAAGGTCATACGGTGCATTATGTATGCGCGGATGACACTCATGGCACCCCCATAATGTTGCGTGCCGAAAAAGAAGGCATTACGCCAGAAGCTTTAATTGAACGCGTTCATGCAGAACATAGTGCAGATTTTGCAGAGTTTTTAGTTGAGTTTGATAACTACCACTCTACCAATGCACCAGAAAATAAAGAGCTATCACAAACTATTTATCGTGCGCTAAGCGCTAACAATAAAATTGCGACTAAAACGATTGAGCAATTTTTTGACCCCGTTAAAAACATGTTTTTGCCAGATCGCTTCATTAAAGGCGAATGTCCTAAATGTCACGCTAAGGATCAGTATGGCGATAACTGTGAGGTATGCGGCGCAACCTATAACCCCACAGAGCTTATTAACCCATTCTCAGCTGTTTCTGGCGCGATACCAGTGCGCAAAGAAACGGAACATTATTTCTTTAAGCTAAGTGAGTGCAGTGACTTTTTACGTGAATGGACGCGTTCAGGCACACTGCAAAATGAAGCTGCAAATAAGATGAATGAATGGCTGGGTGAAGTTGGAGAAAATAAATTGTCTGACTGGGATATATCACGTGATGCACCGTATTTTGGCTTTGAAATTCCAGATGCGCCTGGCAAATATTTTTATGTATGGCTAGATGCGCCCATTGGTTACATGGCAAGTTTTAAAAATCTATGCGATTCCCCTCGTCCGCAGGTGGGAGAGGGGGTAGGGGAGAGGGAAGCACTTAATTTTGATGAATACTGGAAACAAGATTCAACAACGGAGCTATATCATTTTATAGGTAAAGACATCCTATATTTTCACGCCTTATTTTGGCCTGCAACGCTTGAATACAGTGGTTACCGTAAACCCACCAGCGTATTTGCTCATGGTTTTTTAACCGTAAACGGTGAAAAAATGAGTAAGTCACGTGGCACCTTTATTACGGCACGAAGCTATTTAGACCATATTAAAAATCCAGAATATTTACGTTATTACTATGCCGCCAAACTCAATGGTAGCATGGAAGATATCGACTTGAATTTGGAAGATTTTATTGCAAGAGTGAATAGTGACTTGGTTGGTAAATACATCAATATTGCAAGCCGAACTGCGGGATTTATCAATAAACGTTTTGACGGTAAATTAAGAGCGACGCAGCATCCAGTAATTGATGAATTGAAATTAGCTGCTGGTGTTATATCCGAAGCTTATGAGAATAGGGAATATAGCAAAGCCTTAAGAGAAATAATGCGTTTAGCTGATCTTGCAAATGCAGATATTGCTGAGGCAGCTCCATGGATTAAGGCTAAATTAGATACAGATGATGCTAAATGCGAGTTGGAATTAGATTGTTCTGCAGCTTTAGAAATGTTCCGGCTACTATCACTATATCTTAAGCCAGTTTTACCCAAATTAATTGCTGACGTTGAGAAGTTCTTGAATATTGCGCCTTTAACATGGTTATCCATAGATAACTCATTTATTACAGGCCATCAAATTAACAACTATGAGCATTTGATTACCCGTATTGATCCTAAAATGATTGAGGTTATGACAGAGGCTAATAAAGAAAATTTGCAACCTTATTTAGCTGAGCCAAATAAATCATCAACAAATGCTGCCACTACTGATGTAACTTCAGATGAAGGCGCTTACATTAGCATTGATGACTTTATTAAGATTGATTTGCGCATCGCTAAAATTGTGAATGCTGAACATGTAGAGGGCGCAGAAAAGCTACTCAAACTTACTTTAGATATAGGGGAAGTAAAACTACGCCAAGTGTTTGCCGGTATTAAATCAGCATACGATCCTGAATTACTAATAGGTCGATTAACAGTAATGGTAGCAAACTTAGCCCCGCGTAAAATGAAATTTGGCTTGAGCGAAGGAATGGTGTTAGCTGCCAGCGATGAAAAAGGTGGGCCATATATATTAAGCCCTGATAATGGAGCAACCCTAGGAATGAAAGTTAAGTAAATTTGATTGATTTTCTTGTAGTAATAATTTTGTCGTTGTGTCATCCAAAGTAATGTACATTACGTTTATGAATAATAAGAATTTTCAACACGGGGGAGAAGCACATGAAGTACATTAATTCAACATTATTAACTATATTATTGGTTTCCGCACAAACAATTTCCAACTCAGCTACAGCAGCAGATAGCAATGCAAAAACTGCAGTAGGTGGAGGTCTAGGTGCTGCTTTAGGTACGGTAGTTGGTGGCGCAGTTGGTGGAAGTACAGGGGAAGTATTAGGCGGTGCAGTTGGCGGTGGTGTTGGCGGTGCAGTCACGACCAAGGGCAAAGGTCAAACGGGCGCAGTGATAGGCGGTGCGGCAGGCGGAGCAGGTGGTGCCTATGCAGGTCGCGCAGTTAGTGGCAGCGGCACTGGCGCAGTTATTGGTGCTGGTTTAGGTGGTGCAGGTGGTGCGACTTTAGGTAAGGTAATCGCAGAACCATCAGTGTCAACTAAGGCGGATAGTAGGACTGGTTATTATTATGATGATGAAGGCCATAAACACAAACGTGGCAAAGGTTATTACAAAAATAAACATAAACATGAACATAGTCGTGAAGATTAGGTTGTAGATTTAACTTGAGTTTAATAAAAAAGCCGCATTAGCGGCTTTTTTATTAAACTCAAGTTAAATATTCTTGATACTATTCTTTCTTATCAGATGCAGCTTTTTCGGCTTTAGTTAATTTTTTAGTTTTTGTAGGAGTTTTGGAATCTGCAGTTGCGTCAGCTTTGACTGCGGCGGCTTTTTCTGCCTTTTCCGCTTTAGCTAAATCTTTTTTAGCTTTGGCAGCAGCAACTTTATCTGCTTTTGCAGTATCTTTTGCTGCTAATTCATCGCTGGCTTTTGTTGCCGCTTTTTCTGGCTTAACGGTCGCTAATGCTTTTTCATCAGATTTAGTAGTTTTTAATGCTTTTTCTTCTTTAACTGGCGTTACTTTTTCTGTTTTTGTAGCAGGTTTAGTTGTTGGTGCTGGTGTTGTAACACTAGTTTTGCCTGATACTGAAACTTCATTTTTTAGATTAGCCATTGTTTTGTCGCCAAAACCAGGTACGTTATCTAAATCTGCCGTTGTTTTGAAGCCACCATTTTTTTTGCGGTAATCAATAATTGCTTGTGCTTTAGCTGGCCCTACGCCTTTTAAACTCTCAAGTTCCTCAAGCGTTGCAGTATTTAAATTCACTGCTGCGAAAGCGTTAAAACTTAAACTAATTGTAGCTAGTAATACAAACAGCATTTTTTTCATGTTATTTCTCCGTTATATTGTTTAAATTTTAATAACATCTTTTAAGATATGTATTAATTCCATGTTACTGCATTTGATTGTAAATTCAAAACCTTACATCAACCTTACATATAATGTGCTGTAAGATTTACCCTTTAATTTGCAAATAATTGAGAATATTTAAGCAATTTCCCGCAAGATATTTTCTAAAGTTTTTAGCGGATTATGTGCTTGCGTAATGGGTCTGCCAATCACAAGGTAGCTTGCTCCATTGTTAAGCGCATCTCGCGGCGTTACAACACGTGATTGATCATCTAGATTTACGGAATTTGCATGCACTGAGCTGGAATCATTAGCAAGCCTAATGCCAGGAGTTACTAAACAAAAGTTGTTACCAAGCTTTTCTCTAAGCGCATGTGCCTCCAATGCAGAACATACAACACCGTCTAAACCTGCTTGTTTGGTGAGTGTTGCCAAGTTTAAAACTTGCGCCTCAATCGTGCTATTGATGCCAAGCTGATTGAATATAGTTTGATTCATACTAGTGAGCACAGTCACTGCAATTAAATGTGGTTTATGACTGGTTTTATCGATAGCCTCACGAGCTGCCTGCATCATAGGAACACCACCACTAGCATGCACATTGAGCATCCACACACCTAAATTGCTTGCTGCCATGCAGGCTTTTGCAACTGTATTTGGGATGTCATGAAATTTTAAATCTAAGAATAATTTAAAGCCTTTTTCTACTATAGTTTCAACCAATTGTGGTCCTGCTGCAGTGAAAAGCTCCTTACCTATTTTGAGTTTACATAAATCTGGATTGAGCTGCTCAACTAACTGCAATGCGCTTTTGGCGTCTGCATAATCTAGTGCGACTATTATTTTAGAATCAGGTATTTTTGAGCTAGTAGTTTTTTGATTAATCATTTATGTTCAGTGAGTTAACTATTAGTTGTTAGTTTCGTTAGGTTCGGCTGGTAGTGATTCCCAAGCATTGCAAGCCGGGCATTGCCAGTGGTATTGTTTTGCACGAAAGCCACATTGGTCACAAAAATAAGCACGGCGATTACCAATAGCATTGCGCACGGTTTGTTGCATCAGTTGTAAATCTTGTTCGTTCACCTGTGAGCGAGGGCTTTGATCCATCGCTCTTGCTTGCAATAACTGATCTAGCGTTTGTAAACTGGGTTTGCGAATTAATTCATTACGTGCCAATTTGGCTGCATTTTCAGCGCCCTGTTCAGCTAGAGTCGCTTCATATAAAGCCGTTAATAGTGAGGCTAATTTGTAAGTGCTGGCATATTCATTAAGCTGGGCTATACCGTCTTCAAGCTTTTTAAGTGCACGATAGCTCTTGAGTAACTTAGCCGCCACTAAACCCAAGTATTCTGGCTGTTGAAACTCTATGCGTTTCCAATACGATATGGCTGCGCGATGCGCGCCAGCTTCTGCCTCAATATCACCAAGCATGACATTAGCGCGTACACAATTTTTATTGGCATCAAGTGCTAGGCTAAGTTCATGTCCTGCACTATGCGTATCACCTGCTAATAATGAGGTTAACGCTAATTCACAATAATATTGACCAATTTCTCTTCTAAAAGGTATTCCTGATAAACGCTCTAGCTCCGTTGCTATTGCAATGGCTTTTGCCCACTCGCGCTCGCGCACATAAATTTCTAGCAAAGCTCTTAAAGCGGGTTGACGGTAACGGTGATCATCAAGTGTTTTAAATAATTCTTCAGCACGGTCATATAAGCCAGCTTTTAAGTAATCTTGTGCAAGCTCAGCTTTTACCGCGCGTTTTTGCGGTTCGGCTAGATCGCGATTATCTAACAGATCTAAATGTAAATGAATTGCGCGATCTACCTCGCCTGTGCGCCTAAACAGGCTGCCAAGTGCAAAATGTAGTTCAAGCGATGTTGAGTTAACCCGTACTGCATCGGTAAAAGCTTCAATGGCTTTTTGTGGTTGGTCTGAGATAACAAAATTAAGCCCTTTAAAATAGGCGGCTGGTAGCGTTGTAGATTCAGATAGCAATTGTTTAATATCAACACGTGCTGCCATCCAGCCCAAAGTAAAAAACAAGGGGAGGGTTAGCAGCCACCAATATTCAAATTCCATCATAGTGATATTTTACCTAAGCTAAGCCTTCTAAGCTATTTATCTGTAATAGTGTATTTAGAATTTATACATTTAAAATATTAACGTTTTAAAAATACAGACACTTTCTATGAATCAGTGTGGAGTGTTAGTTTGCATCAAATATTATTATAGTCGGCATTTTAAATTGATTTAGTTAACGCTTACCTAAACGGTATAAAAAAACGGCATATCGTTAAATAAGCCGTTTTAGAAAACACATAACTGCCTAAATTTACGCTAATTTAAACAATGCTTGTAAATTACCTTATTGTAAAGCGGTTGCAGTATCAACACGATCGCGTAACTCTTTGCCAGCTTTAAAGTGCGGTACATGTTTTTCTGGTACTTGCACTTTACTGCCAGTTTTAGGGTTACGACCCAAGCGAGGTGGTCGATAATTTAAACTAAAGCTGCCAAAACCTCTAATTTCAATACGCTCACCTTTAGCTAAGTTGTCACCCATTGCATCAAGGATACTTTTTACGGATAGCTCGGCATCTTTCACAACAAGCTGTGGGAAGCGCTCTGCAAGTAAAGTAATTAGCTCAGATTTAGTCATATTGGTTATGCCTTTTCATTATCTCGCATAATTGTATTTGAGCAAAAAACTCAATTACCTCTTGCTATCCATTTTTGCTTTTAGTAAAGCGCCTAGGTTAGTGGTACCTGCATTGTCACTAATATCAGTGTTAGGTGCAGAGTCTGTTTTTTCTTTAGCTAGTTTAGTTTTAGCTTTTACAGATTTATCTTCAGTAGACACGCTTGAACTGCCGCCAGTTGGATCTTCAGTCAACTGTTTAACGCCTAATGAAATGCGTTCTTTTTCCACATCAATCGCTAAAATAACCGCTGATAGCTCGTCACCTTTTTTGAAGTTGCGTATAGCTTCATCGCCAGTTTGATTCCATGACAAATCAGATAAGTGTACTAGACCATCAATACCACCTGGCAAGCCAATAAACACGCCAAAGTCAGTGATAGATTTGATTTGACCTGATACTTTATCGCCTTTAGCGTGAGTTGCAGAGAAATCATCCCAAGGATTAGCTTGACACTGTTTCATCCCTAATGATAAACGGCGACGATCTTCATCAATTTCAAGGATCATCACTTCCACTTCATCACCTAATTGAGCGATTTTACCTGGGTGAATGTTTTTGTTCGTCCAATCCATTTCTGAAACGTGTACTAAACCTTCAATACCTGGCTCAATTTCAACGAAAGCTCCGTAATCAGTCAAGTTAGAAACTTTACCGAATAAGCGTGTGCTAACTGGATAACGGCGCGTTAATGCAACCCATGGGTCATCGCCCAATTGTTTAATACCTAATGAAACGCGGTTTTTCTCTTGATCAAATTTCAGGATTTTTGCTTCAACTTCTTCACCCACTGTTAATACTTCAGATGGGTGTTTTACACGACGCCATGCTAAGTCTGTAATGTGTAATAAACCATCAATCCCACCTAAGTCAACGAATGCGCCGTAATCAGTAATGTTTTTAACAATACCTTTAACAACTGCACCTTCAGCTAATGTGCTCATTAATGCTTCACGGTCTGCGCCAGCAGAAACTTCCATCACTGCACGACGTGAAACAACGACGTTGTTACGTTTGCGATCTAATTTAATGACTTTGAAATCCCATTCTTTGTTTTCAAATGGGGTAGTGTCTTTAACTGGGCGCACATCTACCAATGAACCTGGTAGGAAAGCCATAATGCCGTTAACTGCAACACGTAAACCACCTTTAACGCGGCTTGAAACAAAACCTTTGATCACGCGGCCTTCGTTCATTGCTTCTTCAAGATCTATCCATGCTTGAAGTTTTTTCGCTTTATCGCGTGAAAGAATAGTAGAGCCAAAGCCATCTTCTAATTTTTCGATAGCTACCTTGACGAAATCACCAACTTGAACTTCTACTTCGCCTTGTGCATTACGGAATTCATCCGCATTGATAACACTTTCAGATTTGAGGCCAGCATTCACAATAACGTGATCGTTATCAATAAAAATAACCTCGGCGGTGATTACTTCACCAGAACGCATTTCTTGACGCGCTAAACTCTCTTCAAAAAGCGCAGCAAAACTTTCCATTGTTGATACAGTTGAATTAGAAGCCATTAAAAAAATTACCTAAAAAATAATCCCACCTAGCAGCGGGGCAGTTAATAAAGTTGCAGTTAATGTGTCACGGAAAGCCGTGACTGCAACACCAAATAAACTAGTATTGTACACCATAATATGACTTATATTATCAATGACTTAAATATTTTAATGGGAATTAGCACTCCCTTAATCGGTTATTAATACCTGCTAATTAAGGTGCCAACAACATACCAAAATTAGTTGCTCTGATCATTAATAAAATAAGCGCTAATAACAAATGCAACTGCTTCAGCAATACTGCGATGACTGTTTTCTAGCAATTGCGCATCTGGCGCTTGTGCTAGTGGTGCCGCTGAGCGCTCTTGATCACGCGCATCACGTTGCTGTAAGTCTTCTAAAATTTGTTGAAAATCAGCTGGCTGGTTTTTGCCGACAAGCTGCTTATAACGGCGATCTGCACGAACTTCTGCGGTAGCGGTTAAAAATATTTTAAGCTTAGCATCGGGAAATATCGCGGTTGCCATATCGCGGCCATCGGCGACCAAGCCAGGTGCCTGGCGAAAACTATGCTGTAAATCGACCAATGCCTTGCGAAGTTCAGGGTGTATCGCGACTTCTGAAGCACCACGACCAATTTCCTCAGAGCGAACTATTTCGGTGACTTTGTCGTTATTTAAGTAAATTTCGTTGTCTCTGAACTTGATATCAAGTTGCTGTACTAGTTCAGCTAATAAAGCCTCATTATTCCAAGCAATATTATTATTTTTAGCCGCTAAAGCCACAATGCGGTAAAGGGCACCAGAATCTAAATAATGATAGCCGAGTTGTTTAGCCACCAACTGCGTAATCGTGCCTTTACCGCTGGCGGATGGGCCGTCAATGGCGATTACAGGGGGGCTGATAGTGGCGGTAGATGAGGTGTTTTGATTAGCTGACAATTTTTGCAAACTCTTCAAAATAATGTGGGAAAGTTTTTGCCACACATTTGGGGTCATTAATGGTAATCGGCACTCCACCTAACGAAACTAGCGAGAAGCACATTGCCATACGGTGGTCATCATAGGTATCTATCACGGCATTAGGTGTTAATTGTGCTGGTGGCGTAATTTTGATGTAATCAGCCCCTTCTTCAACAATTGCACCTACTTTGCGCAACTCAGTCGCCATCGCGGCAATGCGGTCTGTTTCTTTTACGCGCCAACTGGCGATATTGCGTAAAGTTGTGGTGCCTTCGGCGAATAAGGCAAGTATGGCTAACGTCATTGCGGCATCGGGGATATGATTGCAGTCTAAATCAATGGCTTTGAGTTTGCCTAAAGCGGGAGCGCGAGCAATAATATGCTCAGGTTCATAAGATGCTTGATTATATGAAGCGTAAAAAATTTCAGCGCCCATTAATTGCAAAGCCTCAGCAAATCTAACATCGCCTTGTATGCTGTTTTTACCAATGCCGTTGACCCTCACTGATCCAGCAATCGCGCCACCCGCCAAAAAATAGGATGCACTTGAAGCATCACCTTCAACTTCAATCAAAGTAGGGCTTTGGTATTGGCTATTAACTTGAATAGTAAAGCGCAGCCAGCCTTCACGCTGCACATGCACACCAAATTTTTCCATTAAATTAAGAGTAATTTCAATATAAGGCTTTGAAATAAGTTCGCCAATCACTTCAACTGTTGCTTGTTGTTTGGTCAGTGGTAAAGCCATTAGCAATGCAGTTAAAAATTGGCTCGATACATCCCCACGAATTTTAATCGGCTGGCTTAAATCTAGCTTTGCAGGCGATATTTTTAATGGTGGAAAGCCATCGTTAGCTAAGTATTCAATATTTGCACCTGCTTGGCGGAGGGCATCTACTAAATCACCAATAGGGCGTTCGTGCATGCGTGGTACTCCGTGCAGATGATAATAACCATTTGAAAAAGCCAAAGCAGCCGTGAGCGGGCGAAATGCCGTACCTGCATTTCCTAAAAATAAGTCAGCCTCTTTGTTTAAAAATTCACCGTTATTTCCAACTAACTCAAATAAATTGTTAGATAAATCTAAGCTATTGATAATTGAGCCGAGTTTACTAAGCGCTTCAAGCATGCGGTCTGTATCATCAGATACCAATAAATTACGTATTTTTGTATAGCCATCACTTAAAGCTGCGAGTAATAGCATACGGTTTGAAATACTTTTGCTGCCTGGGAGTGTGATAATTCCTTGTGCTTTATGTCTAGCTGGTAGAAGTAGTTGTTCCATTATTTTTAAGTTTCTGTGGTTTCAAATAAATATATCAAAATTATCAACTGTTATTCCCGCATAAGACTTTGCTAGGCTTTGGCATTTAGAAAATCAGAGTGCCCTTATGGTGCGAAAGCAAAAATCCATCTTTTTGTTTATTTAAACAATCAATTTGAAACTGGATTGAAGCTTTTGCGGATAACGGTAGTGTTTAGGCTATTATTTTATGCCGTTAGCCCAGTTATTTCGCGCTAGGCTTGCGCGCTCAAATAAGGCTTGTAAACCAGTGCCATCTTCGTCATTAAGTAACTGTTTAAGTTGATATAACTTTGTTTGATAAGCTTCTATTTCGCTTTTTAAAGCAGTTTTATTGGCAATGCTAATATCACGCCACATTTCAGAGCTGCTACCAGCAATGCGTGTAAAGTCTCTAAAACCACTTGCAGCAAAATCAAATAATTGTTGCGCATTGTTACGTGAGGCCAATTCATCCACCAATGCAAACGCTAATAAATGCGGTAAATGGCTTACGGCAGCAAAAATACTATCATGTTGCAGAGCAGTCATCTCACTTACATTAGCTCCCGTGGCTAGCCACATAGCGCGTACTTTTTGCAGTGCGTCTTTATTAGCATTAGCTGATGGAGTCAGTACAATATTTTTGTTTAAGAATAAATCAGCTTTTGCCGCCGTTACACCACTTTTTTCAGCACCAGCAATAGGATGCCCCGCAATAAATTGGGCTGATTTCTCCCCTAATATTTCATGTGCGTATGCCACTACATCAGACTTAGTACTGCCGACATCCGTGATCACTGTTTTTGATTCAAGGTAAGGTAAAATCGCCGTCAAAATATGCGGTGTTTGCGCTACTGGCGTGGCAATAATCACTAAATCTGCATTTTTCAGTGCAAGGCTTACATCTTTTTCAACGGTGTCAATGGCCTTAAGATCAAGCGCATCTTGCAGATTATCTGCATGTCGACCAACACCAACAATGTGTAAGTCTGAAAATTCAGACTTTAAAGCTTGTGCCTTTAGAGCCAATGCTAATGAGCCGCCAATTAATCCCACACCAAAAATAACGATTTTTTTCATGGGTAGATTATACATCAGAGGGCTACGTTTCGCCTGTCATGAGTCTGTCGGGCAAGACTCTTCAGTACAAGTGATACGCTGTTTAACAGTTTTTTTGGCTTTATTTTGAGCCAATTTTTTGATTAAACTATTAAATATAAAAGGCAAGCCCGTTTTAGAGAGTGTTTGCCTATTTCTAGCAATCCATGGATATAGCCTTGTTGTAAAAGGTCTTAATTTTTCGTTTGCCCAAATTTTTGCAATAAAATCAAAACCAGTGACGCGATAAGCGGCTGCAAAAACATCCACCCCTTTCAACCAAATGCCATTTGCATCTTGGGCGTGGATACAGAACATCATATTGGCTTGATCTATATGATTTGCATACCTAGTCGCATCAAATGTTGCGGGTGAGCAATCAATTAAAATCAGATTGTTCTGTACGTCACTAATTTTAATGGCTTCCATTTCCGATTTGCAGATTGGGCAGGATGCATCGTAAAAAATAGTGAGCGGATAGCTAATGTTTTTCATACTTATCTTTCTATGTAGGCAAGTAATTTTTAATTGAGTAAAACAGAGCAAAGTCAATACTTAAGCGGTATACGTACATCACCTACAATTTAATTAATACCACGAATTAACATTTGAATTTTTGCGCCATATTTCATTATTTTGGTCAGGGTATCTGGTTTAAGCTTAAGCATTTCATCACCCCATACAGAAAGGGTTTGCATAAGATTCAGCATTTCTTGCACACGTTTTTTTGCTTCTAGTTCACCGGTGTTAAATGTATTTTCTTCAATGTATCGCTTTAAAAAATTAACAGTTGGGTCAAACTCACGTTGTTTACGTTCTGTAATGACCGTATTAAATAACTGCCATATATCTAACGAGGTTACAAAATAATCGCGTCTATCGCCCATTAAATGCGTCATATGAACGAGGTTCCAGTTTTGCAATTCTTTCAAGCTATTGCTCACGTTAGACCGCGCCACCTGTAATGCTCTGGCAATTTGTTCAGCATTGAGTGGTCGCCCAAGGTAATAGAGCAATGCGTGAATTTGCGAAACCGTTCGATTTATCCCCCATTGCGTACCCATCTCGCCCCAGTGCAAAATAAACTGATGCGCTAAATTACTTAGTTCTAAATCATCGTTATCATTTGCTATCAATGTGTTTTCTACCATTTTTCTTACCTATTTATTTTTGACTTGACACATTATCACTCTTGTCATATATTTCTGTCAATACAGAAATAAAAGAAACTAAAGATTGATATGGAATTAGACATAGTAACAACTATGAAATCGCAATTAACAGTATCAGTTATTGCAGATTCAATTGAAGAGCCAACGCACATCAGAAATGTGAAAGATTATTATGAGATTACTGGCAGTGATTATTCTGTGTGGAGCAAGCAACTTAATATGCACTTTGGCTATTGGGCTTGGGGTACAAATCCATTTAAACGCGAAAATTTATTACAAAACTTAACGAAACAAGTGCTAATTTCTTTAGACTTGCAAGATGATAAAAATCTGCAAGTGGGTGATTTTGGTTGTGGATATGGTGCAACGGCAAGATATTTAGCGTCATCTAAATCAAATGTCCATGTACAGGCAATGACAATTGTGCCTAGCCAAGTAGAAAAAAGTAAATTACTTAATAAAGCACAAGGTTTAAGTGACCGCGTCACTATGCATGAGGTTGACTACACAAATACAAAGCTATTTGAAAGTTCATTAAATGCTGCTTATGCAATCGAAAGTGCCTGCCATGATGCTGGTACTAATAAGGCAGCTCTTTTAAAGGAAATGATACGAACTTTAAAACCTGGCGCGCGCTTAGTGATTGCGGATGGATTTCGCACGGCACGACCTTTACCTGCTTTTTTGCAAGGTGCGTATCGCCGGTTTTGTGATGGCTGGGCATTACCAGAAATGGTGCATAAAGAAGACATTGAAAAAACTTTGAAAGATTTAAGCTGCGATGAGATAAATTTTACAGACATTTCATGGCGTGTTGCCCCGTCAGTCGCCTACATACCTTGGGTAGCGTTGAAGCATACAATTTGTGAGTTATGGCAAGGAAAGGGCAGGTTAGCGCCTTGGCGTAAAAAACATATTGAAGCATCAATATTGACAATGGTGCTTGGTGTAGCTTTACCATGGTTTCGATATGGAATTTTGGTTGCTAGAAAAAAGTCTGTGTAAAGCGATATTCAGTGGCCTACCGTATATTCTAAGCCTACATCTTGAACGTTCTAAATCTTGAGTTTAATGTTATAGTTATTTTGAAATAATTTAATATTTAAGAGTAAACAATGACAGTGTTAGCAGGTGATATTGGCGGTACTAAAACTTTATTGCAATTGGCAGAGCAAGCCTCAGGAGGCTTTAAAGTGTTGTACGAAAAGCGTTATGCCAGTGGTGCATACACTACTTTTTTAGAGTTGGCACTAGACTTTGTCAAAGAAGCGTTTGTTCAAACGCAGCAGCGTGCAACCAGTGCTTGTTTTGGGGTGGCTGGTCCTGTTAAAGCACGTACGGCTTTTACAACAAATCTACCTTGGGCGCTTGATGCAGATGATTTACAAATAAAGCTGGGTATTGAAAAGGTCAGGCTGATTAATGATTTTCAAGC
>JAYVFU010000042.1:0-17526 GCA_043772865.1 Methylophilaceae bacterium | reverse complement strand
CTAACATTAAATAACTCAAATTAGCATCACGTATTTCTGACATTATTTCTGCTTCAGTCATTTTTAATCTCCTAAACGATATTTGTTATTAGGTGAATAAGAAACTTGCTCATTCACGATGATTGAACTTTGCGCTTAGTGAAGTAAATAAAATATAGGTCAAAAACCATTAATTTGGTGAGACTAACGCGAACACGCATGTAGGAGTTTGTCTTACAAACTCCTACAGGTATTTTTAAATTGAGGGCAGTATTTATTAAATAGTTAATAAATTCAATGAGATATGTGTAAAATGTATTTAGTTAAATTCAACTCGTATTAAACAATATCAACCTATTACGACATTAAATTGCAAGACTTGAATAGAAATTTGATTAAATAACATAAAATTTGATAAGCATATGAATTAAATAGAAATAGTTGTTAAAAATAGCTTAAAATAATATTTAAGTTTTGTTTACATGTTTTTACAATTTACTTTTTGATTCAGATTAATTGGTATTGGTTTGTACAAAACTTTCCATTATTTTCATGTATATATGCTGAGTTAATCAAAAATAAGTTATAGCTAACAATAAAGATGACAGAAAAAACTATCAAAATTGCGCTTGTTGATGATCACGATATTTTGCGTGAGGGATTAAAGCAGATATTGAATCGGTCAGAAAATATAGAAGTCGTCGCTGAAGGCGGTTCTGCTGCAGATGCAGTTTCAATCTGTAATCAATATAAAATTGATGTGTTGCTGTTGGATATTTCGTTACCTGATAGAAATGGTATTGAGGCTTTAAAATCAATTAAAGAGCGGCATCATCAATTAGCCGTGCTTATTTTATCTAGTCATGTTGAATCTTTGTACGCATTAAGAGCTTTTAAAGCGGGCGCCTCTGGGTATTTAACCAAAAATAGTGCATCTTCTGAATTGGTGACTGCTATTAACCAAATAGCTAAGGGTAAAAAGTATATTACCGCTGAAGTGGCTGAGGTATTAGTAAATCAAGTTGATAATAATTCTGAAAAACCTTTACACGAAAGTCTTTCAGATCGTGAGTTTCAAACGCTTACACTTATTGCCTCTGGTTTTAGCGTTTCAGAAATTGCCGTTAAATTATCTTTATCAGTTAAAACAATTAGTATGTATCGCTCGCGACTGCTAGATAAAATGCAAATGCGCCATAACACTGAATTAATCAATTACGCAGTAAAAACTAAATTAGTTGATTAGCTCATTTGTTATATACGTTACTAATTAGCTAGGTTTGTTAGGCACAATTAAATGTATCCCCTGCATTTAATCAAATGAGATAGCGCGGTTTTTCCCCACTGTTAGTACATTCAAACTTTATAACATTCTAATACCATCATCAGTATTCATTTATTAAGTCATTAATTGCAACTGAAGATGTTAGAAAAAACACTACAGCACCTTGAGAAAAAGTCTGCGCCTAGTTCTACAGAACTGGGTCCTGTAGATTTAGCGCAACGCATACTCGACCAACTTAAAGAGCAGGGCTTAGAGCCAACTCCTGAAGCGTTCGAACGCATGTATAACGAGTTAACGGGTGCTGTGACGTTTATTCAAGCAGATGGTGTATTGCCGCAATTAGCTAGACGCTTAGCGCGCTCTAACACCGATGTTGGTTTGATATTGGCGGGAAAGATAGAAAATAAAGAATGGCGTAGTTTGGGGGATGAGCTCATTGATTTAGTAGAGGGTGGCACAAAAAATAAAGTTAAAGCTACTAGCGATGCCACTTTGCCCAACATTGATGGCTTGCCTGTTTGGCAAGAAGTGCTAGAACGTACACTTAAATATACGGTGCCAGATTTATTGAGAGGCAATGTTAATCTTGCACAATTTTCAAAAAACTTAAGTACCGATGTGAAATATGCAAAAACTAAGCAAGAGATTGATGCTGTTTCAAAAGATATTAAAAGCCTATATTTTAAGATACATCAATTTTCTGATGACTTTGAGATTAAAAAACAAAGCTTTACACGATTATTGTTTTTAATGATGGATAGTATTAAAGAGACTATTAATCCATATAACCCTATCCATGCCGAGATAAATGCCTTTCAAAATTTACTGAATGAGCCGTTAGATCAAAGCCGAATGTCGCAAGCGATATTAAGGCTTAAAGAAGTGATATTTAAAAACCGGGGTTAAACGTATGTTTTTAACATTTGGTTTGCAAGAGATTAAAGTTTAAGTAGTGATAGCCGTTACCTTATTTACTAGGATACATATTTGCAAATACATATTAGGAAAGTTTTAAACAATCCTAAATATTTCAAAATGTTGACCGTTATATATTTCAACAGCAGCAATTAAACGCTGTTAAACAAATACAGTTAACTCAACTATGTATCTGATTATTTTAATATTATATTATAAGGAGGCCTATCATGGCTGCTGTCATTAACACCAATATTTCATCACTTAACGCTCAACGTAACTTAAGTACTTCTAAAAGTAGTTTGGAAACTTCTATTCAACGTTTGTCTTCAGGTTTACGTGTTAATAGTTCCAAAGATGATGCTGCTGGGCTAGCCATTGCAACACGTATGGATTCACAAGTGCGTGGTCAAAACGTGGCTATCCGTAACTCAAACGATGCAATCTCATTTGCACAAGTAGCTGATGGTGCATTGGGAAAAGCTACCGATGCTTTACAGCGTATGCGAGAACTTGCTGTTCAAGGTTCTAATGGAACCAACGGTACAGGCGACTTAGCTAATTTGGATGCAGAGTTTCAACAATTAGCTACTGAAGTCACACGTTTAGGTACGGCTACTAAATTTAATAGTGCAAGCGTTTTCGGTGCTGCTAAAACTTTCCAAGTGGGCGCTGATGCTGGCGATACAATTACTGTAGCTTCAGTTGCAGCCGCAACCATCACTGGTGATGTTACATCAAATGCGAATGCAACAACCGCATTAAATACAATTGATGCTGCGCTAACGGCAGTAAACACGACACGTGCAACACTGGGTGCAGTACAAAACCGCTTTGAGTCTGTAGTGAGTAACTTACAAGTTTCAGTTGAAAATCAATCGGCTGCTAAGTCGCGCATAATGGATACCGACTTCGCGGCAGAAACAGCACAATTAACTCGTGGTCAGATTTTACAACAAGCGGGTACTGCGATGTTAGCGCAAGCTAACTCATTACCTAACAGTGTACTCTCATTGCTTAAAGGCTAATTTGAGTAAGTCTTTAGTTGAGGTCACACGGGATTCGATATGAATCCCGTAGGCAATTGTTAAAGGAGATGATCATGTCATTAGTAAATTTAGATGTATATCGGAGTGTACAAAGTCCGGTATTAAATGTTGCAAAAGTAGCGCAGCCTGTTGTTGTTCAATTTCAAACTATAGTCTCTGAGGTGGCAGTAGTTGAGCCGAGTAAGCAAGAATTGACATTGGCAGTTGAGCATTTAAACAGATATATTGCTTCTGCTGTTTCATCTATTGAATTTTCAGTGGATGAAGATTCTGGAAAAACGGTGGTTAAAGTGGTCGATAGTGAAACGCGCAAAGTATTACGACAAATTCCTAACGCAGAAGCTTTATCACTTTCTAAATCACTCGATAGAGTAGAAGGTTTAATTATTAAACAAAAAGTTTAGCTTTGAGTAAATTTTGATGGGTGAATAAATTAAGGATGATGGTATGGGCATTACTTCAGCAGGTATAGGTTCTGGGCTTGATGTGGAGACTATCGTCACCAAGTTGATGACGGCTGAGCAAGGCCCCTTAAATTCTGTCACCAAACAAAAGACGGCTGTTCAATCAAAAGTATCAGCTTATGGCACGTTGAAGAGCGGTCTATCCACTTTTCAAACAGCGTTAAAAGCATTGTCTGACGTTTCTAAATTTAATACGCAGACTGCTACTTCAAGCGATACTACGGTTGTTACTGCCACCTCAAATGGTAAAGCGACTATTGGCAGTTATTCGCTGCTAGTGCGTCAACTAGCGCAACAGCAAAAAGTAGCGTTGCCAGGTGTTGCTAGTGCATATACCCCAGTTGGCACTGGCACAATGACGATTTCTTTTGGCACTTACGATAGTACAGGAAATACTTTCACGCCAAACATAGATAAATCTGCAAAATCGCTTACGATTACATCGGCTAACAATACATTATCAGGCATTCGTGATGCAATTAATGCTGGTGATTTAGGCGTTTCTGCCTCTATTGTGAACGATGGCCAAACTAATCGCTTAGTCATCACATCCAAAGATTCAGGCGTTGCAAACAGTATCAAAATTTCTGTGAATGACAGCGATAGTAATAATACTGATACCACAGGTTTATCACAATTTGCTTATGATCCTACGCTAACAGCCGGTGCGGGAAAGAACTTGTCAGAGCTACAAGCTGCTAAAAGCGCAATTGTAGATATTGATGGTGTAACGGTGACTAAATCTAGCAATACAGTGGCAGATGCATTAGAAGGCATCACGGTTAATTTGCTTAAAATTCAGCCTGGAACTGCCGTTAATTTGACTGTTTCAAAAGATCAAACCACAGTTGAAAAATCAATCACGGATTTTGTTAAAGCATTTAATGATATCAACACTTCTATACGCAACCTTACAAAATATGATCCCACAGGACAAGCCTCTGGGGTATTGTTAAGCGATGCCACAGCACGATCAATCAGCACGCAAATTAGATCGACATTAAGCAGTGCATTGACCAGCAATGGCACCATTAACTCACTTAGCCAAGTGGGTGTGAGTTTTCAAAAAGATGGCAGCTTAACTTTAGATAGTAATAAGCTTAAAACTGCACTACAAAATAATCCAGATAGTATTGCTGGGGTTTTTGCATCTGTTGGTAAAACCAGCGATAGCCAGTTAAGTGTAACCAGCCAAACGAGTAATACCAAGGCTGGTTCTTATGCCATTAATGTTACGCAATTGGCCACACAAGGTAATTTATTAGCCAGTGCAACGCCTAATTTAAATATTACTCAAGGCATTAATGACCAAGTGAATTTAAGTATTAATGGTGTGAGTTATAGTTTGACTCTACCAGCCGCCAGCTATAGCAGTGCTAATGATTTAGGTGCAGCCTTACAAAGTAGAATATCCGCAGCTGGTGCCCAAACTGCAGTAACCGTTGTTGGCGGAAAGTTACAGTTAACTTCTACTAACTATGGATCCAGCTCTGTAGTGACTGTCACTGGTGGTAATGGGGCGAGTGATCTTTTTGGTAGTCCAAGTTCTATTTCTGGCGTTGATACTGCTGGAACTATTAATGGTGCAGCAGCCGTTGGCGCTGGTCGTACATTAAGAGGTGCTACTGGTGACGTCAGTGAGGGCTTATTAGTAACAATCTCAGGCGGCGCAACAGGCGATAGAGGTACGGTGAGCTTTAGTAAAGGTTATGCTTCACAGCTTAATAGCTTGGTTGATAGCTTGTTAGCTACAGATGGTCTGATTACATCGCGTAATGAAGGGTTTACGTCATCTATAAAACGTTTAACCGATCAACAAGCTGTACAGCAAAATAGATTAACCGTGATTGAAAAACGCTACCGTACGCAATTTACTGCACTTGATAAAACTGTAAGTACTTTGCAATCAACAAGCAGTTTCTTAACGCAGCAAATTGCCGCTATTACTGCGAATAGTAAGGCTTAATAGCACTTCATTAAGCAATTGATATCCTTTAAATTTTGTCATAATTTTATGAGATTACCCTTAATAAAACTGGTTAGATGACGATAATAAATAACAACTACAAAAAGGAGTTTGTTATGTTCGGATCTAGTCATGGCACCAATGAATATGCGCGTATAGGAATAGAAACAGGAGTGGCAGCTGCCACGCCGCATCGCTTAATCGTCATGCTATATGACGGTGCTATACAAGCTTGTATATTAGCCATTAAACATATCGAAAACGGTGATATTGAAGCCAAAGGCTTAGCTTTATCAAAAGCTATTATGATTTTAGAAAGTGGTTTACGCCTTAGCTTAGACAAAAAAGTAGGGGGTAACATTGCTAAAAGTTTAGATAGTTTATATGGCTATATGAGCAACAGATTGTATATAGCAAATATTAAAAATAGCACGGAGCCTGTCAATGAAGTGCTTAAATTCTTGTTGGATTTAAGAGGAGCTTGGGAAGCAATAGGTCAGAAAATACCAAAAGCTGCGTAATGTTAATGAAAACACTCGTTGGCTTACGCAGATAAGCTTGAGCTAATATGTGGAGAGATACCAATGAGTGTAAATATTGATGATTCAAATCATTTTTATCAGAAAATTGCAGGAATCACTGACCAGATGTTGCATGCAGTTAAAAATAAAGATTGGCAAAAGCTTTCAGCGTTAGAACTGTATTGCGCAGGATGTATTGATGCTAATAGAGCCAAGCAGGCTGATAAGATACTCACAGAAACTGAACTTTCTGACAAAGTGGATAGTTTAAAAAAAATCTTATCGGATGATCGTAAAATACGCGATTTATTAGAACCATGGATGAGCGAGTTTACTTTGCTTATTAATGGAAAACCTAAATCAGAAAACGATGATAGCGCATTGTAGTCGTTGGCTTAGCGCAATGAAACTGCCATTATGATCATTAAAACGGACAATCAACCTAGTGTTCATCCAGTAAATCGCGTGGATTCAATAGCGGCTGTCAAACCGATTGCCACTACCGCCCAAGATGATGTAGAGCGTGCTATTAACCGCACAATCAACCAAGCAATTGAGCTGGTTAAAGGTGATCATTATTCGGCTAAAGTAATTGCACAGCGCAGTAAAAATACTTTTGATATTGAAGTGGCTGGGTTCAAATTGGCAATGCAACTTGATGATAAAACCAGCAATCAATTAACCAAGTTTTTGCAAGCAGGGCAAAAATTAGTCATGACCTATGTAGGCGGTACTTCACCGCCTAAATTTCAATTGCCACAGCTTATTGTGGCGGACTTAGCCGGCAATAACCAGCAAGATGCGACATTGAGTTTAAGTACCGCGGCTAACATTATTAAGCAATCATTTCAGTTAGCTAACAACCCGTTAAATGCTAGCAGTTCGCAAATTACCTCAAATCAGATAGTTACAAACCAACCTCAAAATGCGCAGCTAACAGCACAAAGTCTGCAAAATACATTAGTCACTAGCGGCTTATTTTATGAGTCACATTTGGCTGATTTTGTTGATGGTAGCTATACCTTACAAGCGTTGAAACAAGAGCCGCAGAATTTATTGTCGTCAAATACAGGGCTGCAAACTCAGCCACAAAACATACTCCCGCAACAGTTAGCACTTTTAGAAACTCAACATTTTTCTTGGCAAGGCCAAGTCTGGCCAAACCAGACCATGCAATGGCATGTTTGGACAAATGCACCACCAGACAATGACGAGCTCCAGCAAGATACTAGTCAAATAAAACAAGATATAGCGCAAAAAATATCCAGTCAACTCAAGTTAAATTTACCTAATTTAGGTCAGGTTTCGGTACGGCTTGAATATCAAGATGAAAAAATGCGTGTAAATATTTTTGCAAATGATAGCCAAACTAAGACGCTTTTAAAAGATAACAGTCGCTATTTAATGACTACCATGCAAGACCATGGTCAGCACTTAGAAAAGCTGTTGGTGAGCTAAATGCAGCAAAATAGCACTATGCCTATTCGCCGTGCAATTGTATTGGCTTATGAAGCAGGGGATGGCGCACCACGCGTGGTAGCTAAAGGTAATGGCTTAATTGCGGAGGCAATTATTAACAAAGCGCATGAGCATGATATTTTTGTGCATGAATCTAAAGAGTTAGTAGCGCTTTTGATGCAAGTGAATTTAGATGATCAAATACCGCCTGCTTTATATCAAGCAATAGCAGAGATCTTGGCTTGGCTTAATAAATTGGAAGCGGGTGAAAAGTTGGAAACCATTGCGCCAGTTTTAACGCCAAGTGCTTTTGAGCGTTTACCCTTGCCTAAACTACAATAATTTTACTAACATTTTAGTTAAAGGCATTGGTTAAACCTGCATGCTCATTATTTCTTGATACGCACTAACCATTTTATTACGAACTTGCAGGGTTGCCTGGAAGTTAATATTGGCTTTTTGACCAGCGATCATCACGTCAGATAAGCTTACGCTATCATCACCCAGAGCAAAGTTTTTGCCGAGTGTCTGCGCTTCAACTTGTGATTGGTTAACTTGGTTAAGAGATGCCTTTAGTGCATCAGCAAAGTCAGTACGTTGGCCGCCTTTTAATGCGTTCAAGCTTTGACCTTGAACTGCTGCAGTATCTGTTAGAACATGTGCTGGCTTTTGTGCGGCAGACCGCAGTTGAGATAGCATTGCCTCAATTCTGCCAGAGTCAATGGTGTTTACATTCATGGTGTTCTCCCGCGTTGTTACACACTATTCAAGATTTAAACATTTTAACAATTTACCAAATGATTCAATCTTTAAACAAGACACAGAAAATCGCTCTATTCAATCCATTGAAAATTGCCCGAGCTAGCATAATCGTTTTCAATAAGTGATAGCCGCGTTTAGTAACTCAAAACGCAATTCTGGAGAATTGAGTATGGCAGCTGTAACAGACGCCGTCTTTACAAATGGCGGTAACGAAAACATGAGTAGCGTTGGTATTAGCCGAGCTATGAGAACTAATAAACTATTGTTAGTTATCGGTATTGCTGTAGTGATCGCTGTAATGATTGGATCTTGGCTTTGGACACAACAACCAGATTACCGGGTGTTATTTGCTAATTACCAAGATAAAGATGGCGGTGCCATTGTAGGCGCGCTAGAGCAAATGAACATCCCGTATAAATTTTCAGATGGCGGTGGTGCTATTTTAGTGCCGGCTGCACAAGTGCACCAAGCGCGCTTAAAACTTGCTAGCCAAGGCTTACCTAAAGGCGGCAATATAGGCTTTGAGTTATTAGAAACTCAAAAATTTGGTGTGTCACAATTTGTAGAGCAAGTAAACTTTCAGCGTGCTTTAGAAGGTGAATTAGAGCGCACGATACAATCAATTTCTGCAGTAGAGGGCGCAAGAATCCATCTAGCCATTCCAAAGTCATCTGTCTTTGTACGTGACCAACAAAAGCCTACTGCATCAGTAATGCTAAACATGCATGCTGGTCGTACGTTAGATCCTCAACAAGTGAGTGCTGTTGTACATCTAGTGGCAAGCAGTGTGCCAGAATTAACCGTTGCCAATGTCACAGTGGTAGACCAAAACGGCAATTTACTTTCTGACGCATCTAAAAAACAGGATGGCTCTAGTTTAGATCCTAGCCAGCTTAAATATGTGGATGAGCTTCAGCAAAATATTATTAAACGTGTTGAGTCGATTATTGCGCCGATGGTTGGCGCTAAAAACGTCCATGCCGAAGCCAATGCAGAAATAGACTTTTCTACCGTTGAACAGGCCAATGAAAGCTATAAACCAAATCAAAAGCCAGAAGATATTACGATGCGCAGCCAGCAAACGAGTGAGTCTTTAAACTCATCAAGTAGCAATGCTAGCGGCATACCAGGGGCGCTTTCTAATCAGCCACCACCACCAGCTTCTGCGCCTATTACTGCACCAGCCTCAACTGCGGGTGCCACAGCTGCAGTAGCTACTACACCTACAAACTCACAAAAAAACAGCACCACTAATTTTGAGGTTGATAAAACGGTACGCTACTCACAGCAATCTATGGGTGGTGTTAAACGTCTTTCAGTGGCAGTGGTAGTGAATTTTAAACAAGTCACAGGTAAAAACGGAAAAGTCACAAATCAACCATTAACGGACGCTGAGAAAAAGCAAGTATCAGATTTAGCTAAACAAGCCATGGGTTTTAGTGAGACACGTGGAGACACGCTTACCGTTGTAAATAGCAGCTTTGTTGAACCTGAAACTGAAGTGATTCCTGCTGTGCCATTGTGGAAGCAGCCAGATACGATTGAAACAGGTAAATTAGCCTTACGTTATATATTGGGCGCTGTTATTTTATTTGTTTTATACCGCCGTTTAATGAAACCGATGATGGTTAAATTGATTAGTGAACCCAAAGCACCAGAGCAATTAACCAACCAAATGGGCGAAAAAACAGTAGACGGTCAACCTGTTTCTGAAGCGCAAAAACAGCAAAATGTCACGGCCTATCAAAATAATTTAGATCATGCTAAACAAATCGCAAAAGATAATCCAAAAATGGTCGCTAATATAGTAACAGAGTGGGTATCTAGCAATGATTGATAAAACCTTAATGAAGGGCGCAGTATTAATGCTAGCGCTGGGCGAAACCGAAGCTGCCGAGGTGATGAAACATCTTGGCCCGCGCGAAGTGCAAAAGCTTGGCACCGCTATGGCAACATTAAAATCTGTAGGTAATGAAGATGTTGATGGCGTGCTGAACGACTTTTTAGAAAAAGCCGGTCAGCAATCGTCATTTGCGCTAGATTCTGATGAATATATCCGCTCAGTATTGACTCAAGCGCTGGGCGATGACAAAGCTTCTGGCATGCTCAATCGTATTTTGCAAACCAGAGATTCTAGCGGTATTGAAAGCTTGAAGTGGATGGATGCGCAGACAGTTTCTGAGTTTATTAAAAACGAACATCCACAAATTATTGCCACCATTTTGGTGCATCTAGAGCCAGATCAATCTGCAGAGGTTATTGGTTATTTTCCAGAACGTATGCGCCAAGATGTCATGTTACGCATTGCCACCTTAGATGGTGTAAAACCTACTGCACTTAAAGAGCTAAATGATGTGCTGGCTAAGTTACTTGCAGGTAACGAAAACCTTAAAAAGCAAGCGATTGGCGGCATTAAAAGTGCTGCAGAAATCATGAACTTTATGAGCGGTGATTCTGAAGCTGTCGTGATGGATGGCTTTAAAAATTACGATGAAGAAATGGCCCAAAAGATTCTGGATGAAATGTTTGTGTTCGACAACATTATCGAAATCAGCAACCCCGGTATGCAAACCATATTACGTGAAGTGCAATCAGAATCACTCATTATTGCACTGAAAGGTGCTGGCCCAGAACTACGTGAGAAAGTGTTTTCTAATATGTCTTCACGTGCCGCAGAAATGATGCGTGAAGATTTGGAATCAAAAGGTCCTGTTAAATTATCAGAAGTAGAAGCACAGCAAAAACTCATCCTGCAAGTGGTTCGTCGATTAGCAGATGAAGGTCAAATTTCATTAGGTAATAAGTCTGAGGATGCATATGTCTAGTTTATTAATTCCCAAAGAACAACAAACGGCATATCAACGTTGGGAAATGTCATCTTTTACAAGTGATATTCGCGAAAACCCGCAAGAGCAAGGTAAAAAAACAGCTAAAGCCAATCGTAGTGCTAGCAGTACTGATGGTACTGCTAGTAATGAATTGAGTAAGTATTTAGCAAAAGCTCGTCAAGATGGTTTTGAACAAGGCAAGCAAGAGGGGTTAAAAATTGGTTTAAATGAAGCTAAAACCGCGATGGCGGGAGATAGCAATAAATTACTGCAAATGACAATTTCATTTAGTGATTCTGTTAAAAAAAGCAATGAAGAGATTTCAGGTAATTTATTAAGCTTGGCATTAGATATAGCAAAAGCGATGCTGAAATCTAAAATTACTGCTAACGATGATGTGATTTTACCCGTGGTAAGAGATGCCATTCGCCAATTACCTTATGTGCAGCAGCCTGCAATATTGATGTTGCACCCTGAAGATATTTATATAGTACGTCAACAAATGAGTGAGGAAATTGCCGTTGATGGTTGGATATTGCGTGAAAATCCAAAAATTGAACGCGGTGGCTGCATGATAGAAACAGGCGCTAATCAAGTCGATGCTACCAATGGCATGCGCTGGAAAAGAATATGTGAAGCTTTGGGCAAAACTGATATTTGGCAGGAAAAATAATGGACGACCTTCCACTTAAACATTGGCAAAATTATCTAGAGGACTGTAGTCAGGCACTTGCTGACGTAGAGCCAGTAGAAATAGCAGGACGCATTACTAAGCTCACTGGCTTGGTGATGGAGGCGGTTGGCATCAGATTGCCAGTAGGCAGCGCATGCTATGTGCCTTTAGATGAACGCAATAGAGTAGAAGCAGAAGTGGTTGGTTTTGATGGGGATCGCTTATTACTTATGCCTTACAGCCATGTGGATGGTATTACCCCTGGCGCCAAAGTATTTGCTACTGAGTTACCAGAAGCAGTGAGCCGTAATCAAGCTAATCACCCACGCAGGCGCTCATCAGACCGTGCAAGACATCTGCCAGTAGGGTCAAAATTGCTAGGTCGTGTTATTGATGCGGCTGGCAGGCCGTTGGATGATTTAGGTCCATTACAGTCAGATGAGTTTGCTTCATTATCTGCTCGGCCGCTAAACCCACTAATGCGTGCACCCATTTCTCAAACAATTGATGTAGGTGTACGTGCTATTAATGGTTTATTAACGGTGGGCCGCGGTCAGCGCATGGGCTTGTTTGCTGGTTCAGGCGTTGGTAAAAGTGTGTTGTTAGGCATGATGGCGCGTTACACCGATGCTGATGTCATTGTAGTGGGTTTAATCGGTGAACGTGGTCGTGAAGTAAAAGAGTTTATTGAGCAAATTTTAGGCACTGATGGCCTAGCACGCTCTGTTGTTGTGGCAGCACCTGCTGATGCGCCTGCTCTAGTGCGTTTACAGGGGGCTAATTATGCCACGGCCATTGCAGAGTCATTTCGTAATCAGGGCAAACATGTGCTGTTGATTATGGATTCATTAACACGCTACGCCATGGCACAACGTGAAATTGCACTGGCCATTGGCGAACCACCAGCCACTAAAGGTTACCCGCCTTCAGTCTTTGCAAAATTGCCAGCTTTGGTAGAAAGGACCGGTAATGGCCGCCCAGGTGAAGGCTCAATTACGGCTTTTTATACCGTATTAACCGAGGGTGATGATCAACAAGACCCGATTGCAGACGCGGCTCGTGCCATTTTAGATGGGCATATTGTGCTCAGCCGCCAGTTAGCTGAAAGCGGTCATTATCCTGCGATTGATGTAGAGCAATCGATTAGTCGTGTAATGCCTAATATTACAGGCCCACAACACCAAAAACTGGCAAGAAAAATGAAGCAACTCAACTCATTACTTACAAGAAGCAAAGATTTGATTAATGTGGGTGCCTATGAATCAGGCAGTAATCCTGCGCTAGATGAGGCGATTACTCGCCAACACGATATATCTAAATTTTTACAGCAAGAAATTTATGAACGGGTTGATTTGCAAGAAAGTGTGACTGAACTCGCCATTGTTCTACAAGATTAAGCAAGTACTTAAACTACCAGTGTTTGACGTAATAGTAAGTGTTAAACATATTTAAAAAGGAGCCCTATTATGGCTTTCGTTGAACCGCAATATTTGCACACACTTAAAACTATTTCTAGTAATAAGGTGGAGTTAGAGTCAGAGAAAATGATGGTCATCAATAAGAGTGTGGTGGAAGCTAATAGTAGCTTACAAACGCTGGAGCAATATCGTAACGATTATTTAAAGCGATTGACCCATGACCTTGAGGTTGGTTTGAGCTCAAAAAATTACATTAATTACCAAACTTTTTTGCAAAAATTAGAAGATGCCATTGTTGGTCAAAAACAGCATTTGCAAAAATTAATGGAAGACTTAAAACAACAGCGAGTTTTATGGCAAGTGAGTCAACGCAAAAAGCTCTCATATGATGTGATATCTGATCATTCTGAGCAGCAATACAACCAACATGAAGCTCGCAAAGACCAAAAACTGATGGATGAATTTGCAATGCGCTTAATAAGGTATGGTGGTTAATGCTTGTTTTATATGTATTAAATGAAACTCTAACTGATAGAAACTATACCAATTATTGCGCAAGGATTTGTCATGACTAATCTATTTTTTTCAGCTTCTCAAAAATCCAATACTGCTATCAATACTGCTAATAGCACATTGGTAAGCGAGAAGTTTAACGCCAAATCTTTGTTAAATACTGATGGTGCCAGTTTCAAAGAAATGCTAGTTAAGCAGGAAAACATGGCTGTAGAAAAAGCATCAGCTGAAAGAAAATCACAAGAAAAAATAAGTCAGCCTCAGGCTAAACAAGTTGAGCCAGATCATCAAATCAAACAAAATGAGCAAAATCAGCAGAAATCTTCAATAGACAATCAGCCACCTAAAGCACAGCCAGCAACCAATAAAAAATTAGCTACCTCTGCTAAGCCTGCTGATAACAAGCAAGCACAGGTGAAACCATCTAATCAGTTAGATAAGTCATCCAATCAAACAGCTGCAAAAAGTGACGTTAAGTTAGAAGAGCAGGTAACAGATACCGCTAAACTTTCTGCAGAAAATCTATTTGCCATACTTAATAAAACAAAAATTAGCGCTGAAAAACTTAAGGAAAATGGTTTAAAAGAAGACGGTACTATTGATGCTCCATTAAGTGCCACAGCTAATCAAAATATGACTGATACTAGCCTGCTTAGCTCAGGGTTAAATCTAGCCGCTGCACAGCCATCTCAGTTAGTTACGTCTAATATCACACCAGAAATCGCTCAATCAGGCTTAATAAATTCAGTTGGAGCCAAAAAAGATGCAACTAAAGATGCATTAAGTGATGATGCCTTAGCGGATCTACCTACAGATAAATTTAAACGTGATGGTGCGCAAAAAGGCGGACGTGATCTTGATGTGGTTAAAGCTGATATTGCACAATTAGCGAAGGGCGATAATCAGGCTGCCAAACAATTAGATAATAAAAACAGCACATTATTAAATGATGCTGACCAAGCAAATCAAGGCAAGGTTGAAAGTCAATTTAGTAACAGTTTAATGATGTTGTCACAACCTAACGACATCCAAAATATGACACAGTTAGCGACAAATGTGCCACTTACTCAAGCAGGCAATACTAATCAGATTGGTATTCCTTTAGGTAAAAACGGTTGGGATCAAGCCGTTAGTCAGCGCATTATGCTTATGGTGGGTTCATCAGAGCAAACGGCAACATTAACACTTAATCCACCAGATCTGGGCCCATTGCAGGTAGTAGTGCATGTACATAATGGTCAAGCGGATACCACTTTTATTACAGACCACACACATGTTCGAAATGCACTAGAAAATAGCTTAGGCACGCTACAAAATATGATGGAGCAAGCTGGGGTAAATATGGGATCTACGGCATTTTCTAACAGTCAAAGTCATCTTAGTAATCAACAAAATCAACAAAGTAGCAATCAGTCTCGTCAAACTGCCAACTCTGGCAACAACTTATTAAATAACAACATTGAATCATCAACTGTAGGTCTAAGACCCTCAGTGGTGAGTGTACGCCAAGGCTTAGTAGATACTTTCGCATAAATGCTCACTTTGTAGCGTTAAGTGAATGGTGTTTTTTTTTAGTCAAATTAGTCGGTTTGTACAAAGCCGAAGCTAACAGGGTTTTCACCTTCTTTTCACGATATGTAACTCACTACTAATTATCAATAATAGAGTCATTGATGAATCATTGATAAGAAAAAAGGTAGTTAAATGGCACAAGATCCTGGAAAAGATAAACCCGCTGAGGCCGCTCCGCCAAAGTCTAAAAAGAAATTAATCATCATTGTGGCGGGTGTCGTGCTTTTACTGGGCGGTGCAGCGGGTGGTTATTTTATGTTTGCGCACAAACCTGCAAAACATGAGGCTGTAAAAGTGGAAGAAAAGCACGAAGCTAAACCAGTTTTTGTGCCTTTAGAAGCATTTACCGTTAATTTACTTCCAGATCCAGATGAACAGTTTTTACAGGTTGAAATGACCTTAAAAGCCACTGACGAGCCAGAGGCTGAATCAATTAAAGAGCATATGCCGCAAGTGCGAGATCGTATTTTGATGTTGCTCACCAGCAAACATGGCAGTGAAATCACTACGCCAGAAGGTAAGCAGTTATTAAGTAGCGAGATTATCAAACAAATGAATACACCATTTTCTAAAGGTGAAAAACCTCAAGCAATTAGTGGTGTATTTTTCACTTCATTTGTAATTCAGTAAATAAAATGTCAGATAGTTTTTTATCACAAGACGAAGTCGATGCCTTACTTAAAGGCGTTAATGGCGAAAAAGATGATGTGGCTAGTGAGCAAGATCCGCATAGCGTCCGTGATTACAATTTGGCTACGCAAGAGCGTATTGTGCGTGGTCGCATGCCAACAATGGAAATCATCAATGAGCGTTTTGCGAGGTTGCTACGGATAGGCTTATTTAATTTTTTGCGTCGCACCATTGAAGTTTCTGTTGGTCCAGTCCGCGTTTTAAAATACAGCGAATTTATGCGAAATTTAGTAATGCCAACCAATTTAAATTTGGTCCATCTCAAACCTTTACGTGGCACTGGGTTAATGGTTTTTGACCCAACTTTAGTGTTTGGTATTGTGGATAATATGTTTGGTGGTGATGGTCGTTTTCATACACGTATAGAGGGGCGTGATTTTACGCCCACAGAGCAACGTATTATCCAACGCACATTAAGCATTGTGTTCGAAAATTACGAAAAATCTTGGGAGCCAATTTATAAAATTCAAATGGAGTTTCTCCGCTCTGAAATGAACACTCAGTTTGCAAATATTGCTACGCCCAATGAAGTGATAGTTGCCACTACATTTTCTATTGAACTTGGAAGCACCATTGGGCAAATGCATTTTTGTTTCCCATATTCGATGATTGAACCTATACGCGACATTTTGACATCTAGCATGCAAGGTGAAGTGCTGGGTGTAGATAAACGCTGGGTTAGGTTAATGACACAACAAATTCAGGCTGCAGAAGTCGAAATTAAAGCGGATATTGCCAAAATACAAATGCAAATTGGCGATGTGATGAAAATGAAAGTAGGTGATGTGATACCGCTTTCTATTTCACCAGAAATTGAAGCAAAAGTAGATGGCATACCTGTTATGCGCTGTAAATATGGTGTGTTTAATGGTCAATATGCTTTAAAAGTAGATCAATTGTTACGCTCTAACTCGTCAGTCTATGTAAAAGGAGAAAATTATGCAGACTAGCTCAACTGACTTAGCTGAAAATCCAGTAAAAGATGTTGCTGATGAAGCTATGGATGACTGGGGTGCTGCTATGGCAGAGCAAGAAGCTGCAGATGGCGCAGCGGATGATTGGGGCGCGGCTATGGCCGAACAAGAGAGCGCAACTGTTATTGATCAGTCTAATAGCAATCCTCTATTACAAACTAAAGTAGAAAGCACACAGGTTTTTACTGAGCTTTCTGGCAAAAATAAGTCTGGCGATACGCAAAATGATATTGATTTTATTCTCGATATTCCTGTTCAGCTTACCGTTGAACTAGGCCGCACAAAAATTGCGATTAAAAACTTGCTACAGTTAGCTCAAGGGTCTGTTGTGGAGTTAGATGGTATGGCGGGTGAACCGATGGATGTATTGGTAAATGGTTGCTTAATTGCGCAGGGCGAGGTGGTGGTAGTGAATGATAAATTTGGTATACGTTTAACCGATATTATTTCTCCATCAGA
>JAYVFU010000041.1:0-5543 GCA_043772865.1 Methylophilaceae bacterium | reverse complement strand
GCCACATTTTTAAACGGCTGGAATCAAGATTACGCGCAAATTTCGGCTGGATGTTTTGAAGGATTTATTTCAGAAGCACATTTCTCTGGAGTGAGCCTGTTTTGGGAGTACACCAATCAGGCGCTTTACCAACAAGGTTTGTTAAATATTGAAACTATTGCAATTGGCGTACCGTTAAGTTTGGGTTGTAATGGTTTGGATATTACAAGTTCTAGCGTTAGTTCTGAAACAAATGCTGGGATTAATAAATTAGCTCATAAAAACTCAAGTGAAGATGGGTTGTTTTGCGGCACAGTTTGCAATCAAAACACCATTCATATATTCTCTGGCACTGGTGGTTTTGAGTTTATTTCGCCTAACCAACTGATGATAGGCTTAATTGTGGTGAGCCGTGCGCAGTTGTTGAAGCTACTCACAGCAGAAGATCAGCATTTACTCAATGCGCAATGCCAACAAGCGCGTGTTATGCAAATTCCGAGCAAAATTTATCAACATTTAATAGCGTTTTTAAACACGAGTTTTGGGCTATTAAAATCGCAACCTCAATTAATGCAACATGCATACTTTAATCAAAATATGGCAAACCAAGCGACCGAATTGGTGATTGAAAGCCTATTAGCAAAACAGATTAATCTGCCTGCTACTGCACCACATAAATCATGGCAAGTTTTTTGCAATACAAGAGATATAGTGAATGTGCGACAAGATAAGCCCTTGAGCATTGCGGAACTTTGTACATCACTCAATATGAGCCGCCGTAGTTTGCAATACCACTTTAAACAAACCCTGCACACCAGCCCCGCAGCTTATTTACGTGCAGAGCGCTTAAACGGTGTACGCCATTTACTTAAAACTGCAAATTCTGTAACCGAAGCCGCTACTCATTGGGGGTTTTGGCACTTTGGACATTTTTCTCAGGAATATAAAAAGATGTTTGGTGAATTACCATCGGCGACTTTTAAGCGCCTACATCAGCTGAATTAAAGGTATTTAAAATTAAGATATAGTATTTTTTGCGGATGCGAAAATAATTAAACTTCTTATTCTTCTTATACCTCCCAATCTTCAATAAGCAAGCCCTGCACACGCTCAAATTCACCCGTATTGTGGGTAATGAGCGTTGCTTTATTGGCGCGTGCAATTGCGGCAATCATTAAATCGTTCGCGCCAATTAAATTGCCTTGAGCGGTAAGGTCTGCTCGAATCTGTGCGTAATGTTCGGCAGCGTTATCGTCAAACTCAAAACTACGTAGTGGTGCAAATAGCTTTTTTAGCAATTGCAGATTATTTTCTTTTTGCTCACTGCGTAGCGCACCAAACAACAGCTCTGCTTTCACCACGCTGCATAGCGCAATATCTGCGGGGCCGTGTTGCGTAAATGCCTGCGCACCGTGAGGTTTTTACGCTGCCACAACTGAATGCAGGCGTTGGTATCTAACAAGCGTATCAATTAAAACCCAGCCTTGTTTCGAGCGCTAATTCATCGGGTCTTGTTTGTGGCTCGCCTTGCCATGCGTCAAATAGATCAAAATATCCTGCTGGCCATTGGTTTTGTGCACCAGTTTCGCGCTTGACAAGCTCTGCCAGATATTTTGAAAGTGGTAAATTTGCCTGTTTGGCCTTAACGCGTATTTGCATTTCAATTCGTCTGGCACGTAAAAATGTAATTACGACATAATTTATCCTTATATATATGTGCTATGTGTGGAATGAATGCGGAAAGCATTTAAATGTCAATAAGTGAGCTCTTAGAGAGGCAACCTCAGCGAGCGTAAGAGCGTACAAGAGTAGGTTCTTGAACCGACGCGTACCCGCTTAGATGCTGTAGATAACGTCTCTCCAGTCAAGCGTAAATTGTATAATTTGCCTGATGAGTTGTTTGTTTTTTTGAGAACACCAAAGTACAAAAGCGCAAGGCAATCAATAAGGGCTGGCGGTTAAATAGTGAGTATTTTAAAGAAAAAATTACAAACCACCTTAACCGTAGAGTTAATTAGTTGCCAAAAGGTGGGGATAGAAAATCGGATGATTATCTAAAACAAAAATCAATCGTGTCTGAGTTCATTATTTTTTGTTAAATTAGCTCTCAATTCAGCAATTATCACAGCCACAAAAACTGGCAATACTAACGAGATGGCCCCGCCATGAATAATCATCATTGCTATGCGACTTTATGCTGGAGAGAAACTGGCAAATATACCTGGCTCATTCAAATTAATGCCAGTTCCCCAAAGATATAATAGAACAATAGCGAGAAATCCAGAGGGAGATGAATAATCTGAAGTTTTCCCCGACCTTTTTAACCTTGACTCCCTCCTAATAAGGTAGGCTGAATAACCTTTAATGTTAATGTGCATTAAACATAACACGGTGGTAATAAATAACGTAAATGGACTCATTAACCAGAACATGAACATAGGGCATTTAAAACTAGTCATATTTACATAGTGCTGAACAAAATAAGGGCAGTTATGTATAAAATCAGCAATATTAAGCCCTAGTAAGCCCCAGATTGACTCTGGGATTAGTAACAGACTAGTTTGCAATAAACCGAAAAAAACCACATATTTTGGCAAACCAGATTTCACCCCTAGGTTAAATAGCCAAAGTATTGGATTTGAGGGATTAGTCTTACTTTTAATATCGTTTATGTTTATTTGATTCATGCTTCACCCTATCTTCTTTTCTACTGCTTTCCTGACTTACTGTTATTGTTTCTTTCCCCAATATCACCGCCTCATCCACCTGTAAAGCCGTTGTTAGCAAATTGACTGTTAAATTTAACCATGCTGATACCGTTTACCATACAACTTAAAGCAATATTAACATTTCCGTTACGATTTAATATCAGGAATAACGCATTAATCGTTTAGTACTCAAATAGAAGCAAATACCTTATGAATTAATGTTTAAGCTATCTTGCACTTCAATTTGTACCGCATCACTCTCATCTTTAAGCGCAACACCTGATAATTGCAAGCGCATGGCTTCTTTAACTAGCCACATCATTTTTTTGGCGGCAGCTTCATAATTTAGGCCTTGTGGGCGGACGTTAGAAATGCAGTTTCGGTTGGCATCGTTAAAGCTTAATTGTGGGGCGTAGGTAATATAAATGCCTAAGCTATCGGGTGAGCTTAAGCCTGGGCGTTCGCCAATGAGCATAATAGTAAGCCGTGCGTTGCATGCCTCACCAATTTCATCGGCAATGGCGACACGTGCTTGTTTAACAATGGCGACTTTGCCTATTAGCCAGTTAGTAGGGATAAGAACTTGCATAGCCGCCAATAAAGCCACGGCGTGGTTGCTAATTGCCAGTGAAGATAATCCATCGCCGATGACTATCATTAAATCAAGCGCGTTGGGTTGGTCATTGTCTTCATCAACGACTGATTGCTGTGTGGCTAACTCAGGCTGGGTTGCTTGCTTAAGTGTAGCTAAACTTTCCTCGTTTAACCTACGCCCCCAATCAGGGCGTAATAAATAGCTACTACGATCTGGCGCACGGCTGTGGAGTTGCACCGTACTCAAACCTAGCGCTTCAATTTGACTGGCAAGTGCCTCTGTATCTAACGGTAAATGTACTGCGTCGCGCGCCATAGCATGGGCTAAGCCAAAATCCAGCACCTCTTTAGTCGGCAAGCTGCTCCCTACTCTGCCCAGCGCAATACGCGCGCGCGTGAAGCTTTTTAAATGCGCCCATGGGTCTAAATCCAAGGTGGGATTTTCGGCTTGATTGATGGTTATATTTTCGGTTTTTTGGTTGGTCATGGTGTTTAATTTAAATGATACCTTTGCACTAAGCTATTTAACCCTAAGCAATTTTAACCCTAAGAAATTACAACTTCGTCACCCTCGTGAAAGCGGGGGTCCATCTTGGTATATTATAAAATGGATCCCCGCTTTCGCGAGGATGACGAAATGGTGATTGTTAAGGCGTTAATTTATTCGTAAATAAGGTAAATAAATAATGTCTAAGTCCAAAAGCATTTACCTTAATAACTAAGCCGCTTTTCCTAGCAAATGTTTAGGCATATTTTGCAAGATTGGATGTGTATTTTTTACTGCTTGTACTTGTCCATACTCGTCCATAATTTGCATTTTTTTAAGCCATATTTCAAATTCCGGTGCAGGTTTTAAACCTAATACTTTACGTAAATACAACGCATCATGAAAAGAAGTCGTTTGGTAGTTGAGCATAATGTCATCGGCACCCGGGATACCCATCATAAACGTGAGACCTGCGGAGCCTAATAGCGTCATCAATGTATCCATATCATCTTGGTCGGCTTCGGCATGGTTGGTGTAGCAAATATCACAACCTAGTGGCAAGCCTAGTAATTTTCCACAAAAGTGATCTTCTAAGCCAGCGCGAATGATCTGTTTGCCATCGTACAAATATTCTGGGCCAATAAAACCGACCACGGTGTTGCAAAGTAGTGGTGAAAAGTGTCTGGCAACCGCGTATGCGCGCGCCTCACAAGTTTGTTGATCTACGCCAAAATTAGCATTGGCAGATAGCACTGAACCCTGACCTGTTTCAAAATACATCACATTGTTGCCCACCGCACCGCGATTTAGCGATAACGCGGCAGATTGTGCCTCTGCTAATACAGCAATATCAATACCAAAGCTTTTATTAGCTTTTTCTGTACCTGCTATGGATTGAAACACCAAATCCAAAGGTGCGCCTTTTTCAATGAGCTGAATTTGATTGGTTACATGCGTGAGAATGCAAGATTGCGTAGGGATTTCATACTGATTAATCACCTCGTTTACCAGATCATACAAATCCATTAGCGCCGGTAAGCTATCGGTTGCTGGGTTGATGCCAATGACAGCATCGCCAGAGCCATACATTAAGCCATCTAGCATAGAGGCAGCAATACCACGTGCATCATCGGTAGGGTGGTTAGGCTGTAGCCGCACCGATAAATGCCCAGGCAAGCCAATGGTGTTTCTAAATGCAGTGGTCACATGACATTTTTTTGCGACCAAAATCAAATCTTGATTACGCATGAGCTTACTCACTGCCGCTGCCATTTCTGGCGTAATACCTTTTGCTACACGTTTAAGCGCGGTGCTAGTGGCCGCATCAGAGAGTAACCAATCACGAAAATCAGCCACTGTGAGATGGCTGATTTCGGCAAAAGCTAGGGCATCATGCGTATCAATAATCAAACGCGTAACTTCGTCTGTTTCATAAGGCACCAGCAACTCTTGCAGAAAAGTTTTAAGCGGCACTTCTGCCAAGCACATGCGTGCTGCCATGCGCTCAGCATAAGTTTCTGCCGCTACACCTGCTAAATAATCGCCAGACCTTGCAGGCGTAGCTTTTGCCATGACGGCTTTTAAGTCATCAAACTGATAATTTTGTACGCCTATGCTGTAGCTGTATGACATAAGGGTGACTCTATACTATTCAAGCATTCATTTTGTTATCAATAGCAGCATCACGCTGCGTTTGCGTCAAACTAAAGTAAGCAAAACCCAGCACCATCAGCACCACAAATACCATCGTGAGTTGCTGATTATAATATATCATC
>JAYVFU010000040.1:0-17594 GCA_043772865.1 Methylophilaceae bacterium | reverse complement strand
CCCTATTAGGATCTTGTTCCTGTAACTCAATCGCAGCAGCCAGCAAAGCCAACCTTGCCACCACACCATAGGCATAAAAGCGATTAGGTGCGGCATCTGGTTCACCTGCGCAATCGGGGGTGGAGCATGGCTTATCAAATGCTAGTGGCACAAACTGCATGCCAGGTGCATTTAAGTTTTCATCAATGCCACGGCTAGTGTGTACGCGGTAAAAGCCCCCAATGACAAAGTGATCCATCATATACACCACGGGTTCTGCAATAGCGTCATCAATACTCTCAAAGGTGTAAACGCCTTCTTGAATAATTACCTCAGAAACTTGTAAACCTTCTTTCACTACCGACATTTTATTACGGGTTTTACGATTTAAATTACGTACATCATCTGGGCTTTTCACGGTCATAATGCCCATGCCATAAGTACCTGCATCGGCTTTTACAATGACAAATGGGTCTTGAGTGATGCCATATTGATCATATTTAGTGCGAATTTTCATCAATAGTTCATCTACTTTTAGCGATAAGCATTCTTCACCTTCACGCGCATTAAAATCAATTTGACCACAAGTGGCAAAGTATGGATTAATCAACCACGGGTCAATTTCTAATAACTGAGCAAACTCATCAGCCACGCGGTTGTAGGCGGAAAAATGTTGTGATTTACGGCGAGTTGCCCAGCCAGCATGCAATGGTGGAATTAAATTTTGTTCTAAGTTTTTTAAAATCTCTGGCACGCCGCCCGATAAGTCATTATTGAGTAGAATGGCACAGCTATCAAACTCACCAGTTTTACCATTGCCAAGCGCGCTATTTTCTAAGACTAAACGATTGCCTTTACGCACCACTGGCTCAAGGAATAAATCTTGCCCATCATGAGTTTGCAGTGTGGTTGGCACAGTGATTTCAGGGGCAATGCTACCCACGCGCACATCCAAACCTGCTTGGCGCATTACATTGGCAAGGGCTAGTACATTGCCCAAATAGTAAGTGTTGCGGGTGTGATTTTCTGGAATAATTAATAAGCCGTGTGCTTCTGGGCAAACCTTTTCCACAGCAATCATCGCCGCTTGAATGCTCAATGGCAAAAATTCTGGGTTTAGATTATTAAAGCCGCCTGGAAACAAATTGGTATCGACAGGCGCTAATTTAAAGCCTGCGTTGCGTAAGTCTACCGAAGCGTAAAATGGTGAGGAATATTCTAACCATTGGCTGCGAAACCAATGCTCAATTTTTGGCATGGCGACTAACATGCGTTTTTCTAAATCTAAAAGCGGGCCAATTAACGCCGTTGTTAAATGTGGAACCATGATTTCTCTCTCAAATTATATTATTTTTATAGTAATAATTTTATGCTAATGCTACTTTAAGTTAGCCATGTCCAGCTTGCAAATCTGCATGATAACTACTTCTTACCATGGGGCCGCTAGCGGTGTTATTAAAGCCCATCACTTCGGCTTTTTGTTTAAGCAACTCAAAAGTTTGCGGCGTCACGTAGCGTATGACAGGCAAATGGTGCACACTAGGTTGTAAATATTGCCCTAATGTGAGCATGCCCACGTTATGCGCGCGTAAATCTTGCATGACTTGTTCAATCTCTTCATCGGTTTCACCTAACCCTAGCATTAGCCCAGATTTTGTGGGTATTTGCGGGTACATTTCACCAAATGTTTTAAGTAGTGACAGTGAGTTTTGATAGTCTGATCCTGGGCGAGCCTGTTTATAAAGACGTGGCACAGTTTCTAGGTTGTGGTTCATTACATCGGGCGGCGCATTGCGTAAAATCTCCATCGCGACATCCAAACGTCCACGAAAATCAGGCACTAAAATTTCTATTTTAATATGTGGTGATTGTGCGCGAACTGCTTTAATACAATCTACAAAATGTTGGGCGCCGCCATCACGTAAATCATCACGGTCAACTGAAGTAATGACCACATATTTAAGCTGCATTTGCGAGATAGTACGCGCTAAATTCTCAGGTTCATTGACATCTGGTGCAAGTGGTTTGCCATGCGCCACATCACAAAATGGGCAGCGCCGTGTACAAATATCCCCTAAAATCATAAATGTAGCGGTGCCACCACTAAAACACTCACCAATGTTGGGGCAGCTTGCCTCTTCACATACTGTGTGCAGATTATTATCACGCAAGACTTTTTTGATCTCTTGGAAACGTGCGCTATCAGGCACTTTCATGCGGATCCATTCTGGCTTGCGCAAGGTGGGTATGGGGATAATTTTAATGGGAATGCGCGAGGTTTTTTCCGCGTCAATTTGTTTAACGCCCGCTATTTTAGCTGGCGGCTTTGCTAGTTTCGATGTTAGCGGAGCTGCTAATGCTTGTGCATCTAATGTTTGTGGCACTGATACTTGCGCCTCTGATTTTGATTCTGCGAGTTGTTTTATAGCTTCGCTCATGCAATTTTTTCCATCATACTCAATTGTTTACGTAGTTGACCAGATAATATGGCGAGCAATTGCTCACCCATTATTTGCGATGTTTGTCTCACACCTAAGTCACTGGTTTGTGTCATTGTTAAGCCTGCGTAACCACAAGGATCAATGAGTAAAAATGGCGCTAAATCCATGTTTACATTCAAACTTAACCCATGATAACAGCAATCATTTTTTACACGCAAACCTAAAGAGGCTACCTTATAATCACCTACATAAACGCCAGGAGCATCTTTACGAGCAGTAGCTGTAATGTGATAAGTAGCCAGTAACGTAATGATGCTTTGTTCTATAAGGCTGACGAGTTGGCGAATATTAAGTTGCCACCTTTTTAAATCTAATAACACATAGATAATGACTTGCCCTGGCCCATGGTAAGTGATTTTCCCACCTCTGTCAGCGTGTACTAATGGAATAGTAGACTCAGCAGGTAAACGCACCTCTTTGCGATTTAAACCTAGCGTAAATACGGGTGGATGCTCTGTTAGCCAGATTTCATCGGCAGTCTCACTGATGCGGGACGCGGTAAATAATTGCATTTCACGCCAAGTTTTTGTGTAATCGGTGATGCCTAACTGGCGAATAAATAAAGCTGGTGCCAAGTCTTCTACTAAATTCTCTTTAGGCATAGCACGGTTCGCTTATGGCTTACAGCGCCACCTTCACCATGGCATGAGAGGTCAGTGCACGGTAGATATTGTCTAGCTGTGGTTTTGAAGTGACAAATACCGTGCAAGTTAAGCTGATGTATTTTCCACCTGAACTACCACGCATTTCTATTTTGCTGGTATCAAAATCTGGAGCAACTTGCTGAATGGTTTTGATGATTTCACTTGTGAAATCTGCGTGCGTTTCACCCATTACTTTTATAGGAAAGTCACAAGGAAAATCAATCAGCGTTTCCGTATGGCTAGCATCAAGTTCATGGTCGTTCTCATCAGCGTTCTCCCCTATCACTTTGGGGATAATAATAGGTGTTTTTGTCGACATATTGATTTACCGTATTTGTATTTTATTGAAATAGCATTTTTATGCTATCAACTATTTTGCCAAAAAAACCTGCCGCAGCAATGTCTTGTGTCGCAATTAAATCGCGTGTATCAATGACTTTATCATCTAAAGTAAAGTTAATTTTACCAACGACTTGCCCTTTGCTGATAGGTGCAATTAATGACTTTTGGCTAGCGATAGTCGCTTTTACTTTTGCATATTCGCTTTTAGGTAAAGTCACATACACATCATTTGCAACAGTAGTATTTAAACTGTTATTTTTACCTTTCCACACTTTTATAGCACTGATGTTCTGTGCTTTTTTGTAGACTAAAGTAGCTTCGTAGAATTGAAAGCCGAAATTAAGTAATTTTTGACTTTCAGTAGCACGTGCACTGTCGTTAGCGGCACCTAACACTACTGATATGAAGCGATGGCCATCACGATTGGCGGATGAAATTAAGCAAAAACCAGCGGATTCTGTATGGCCCGTTTTCATGCCATCAACGGTTACATCTGCCCACAATAAGCGATTGCGGTTAGGCTGCGTGATGTTGTTATAGGTGTATTGCTTAATAGCGTAGAGGCGCTTATATTCATTTGGAAAATCACGAATCAAAGCGCTGGCTAGTAATGATAAGTCGTGCGCCGTTGTGTAATGATTAGCATCTGGCAAACCAGTTGCATTCATGTAATGCGTATTTTTCATGCCTAAACGTGCAGCTTCTTTGTTCATCATGCCAGCAAATAAATCTTCGGTACTCGCAACGCCTTCAGCTAATGCAATGGACGCATCATTGCCAGATTGAATAATCATGCCATGCAGTAAATCATCTACAATCACAGGCTTATTAGGCTCAATAAACATTTTTGAGCCTTCAACCTTCCAAGCTTTTTCACTGACAGGTAAGGTTTGCGATAACTGTAAATGACCTTTTTTTAATGCACCAAATACCACATAGGCAGTCATTAATTTTGTGAGTGAGGCCGGCTCAACGCGACCACTGCCATTTTGCTCTGCAACAATCATGTTGCTATTAAAATCTTTTAGCACATAAGCTTTTACGGCTAGCGGGGGAGGTGGTGGAATATCTGCTGCAGCTGAAATCTGACTGATAACAACAAAGTTGATGCTAAGTAAAGATATGGCGATTTTTTTAAATAAATGTGACATGGTTTCTTATGGCTAGATGTTATTTGAACGGAAATTAAAAGAATGTTGCTATGAGCAGAGTAATGATTAACTCACTTTCAGCTAATCATCACAAACATAATTATACATGTGATTGCCTGCTTAAATTGAGTAGTGTGGCAAGCTGATTTGTGTGATGACTTCAGTTATTGTTTAACTACCAATGCAGTAATCGCTAGTTTTTTTCGGATATTGCTTGCAGCACTGTCTGCATCTTGACGGCTATTGTAAGGCCCTAGTTTTACGCGATAAAAACTATCTTTACCTAATGCGCTGGCGATGCCTATATCGTTGGCTAGACCTAGGCTTTCTATTCTCGCCTGTAGTTTTTGTGCATTTACATCACTTTTGAATGCACCTGCTTGTACATAGTACTGAGTGTTGTTGTTACTAGTTGGTATAGAGTTTGTTGTGGCGCTTGTTATTAAGCTGGGCTCAGTATCTAACGATTTAGCTAATGTTGGTTTAAATGTTGCAGCATCAATGGATTCAATCTCTACGTATCCGCTACCTGTATTAGCTAAGCGTAACTTATAGGCGGCTGCGTAAGATAAATCCACAATCCTATCTGAATGAAAAGGGCCGCGGTCATTAACACGTACAATCACTGATTTTTTATTGGCAGGATTAGTCACCCGTAGGTAGCTAGGCAGTGGCAAAATAGTATGTGCTGCAGTCATGGCAAACATGTCATAAACTTCTCCGCTGGAAGTTCTTTGCCCGTGGTAACGCTTGCCATACCATGAGGCGATGCCTGTTTGTTTAAAAGGCTCATAACCCGTTTTTGGTATATAGGATTTCCCTAATGCAGTATACGGCTTGTTGGCGCGAACTAAGGGGGTTTCAACACGGGGTACAGCATCTTGAATGCTGTCAATATAATGTGGCGCATTATCAGCGGGACCATCATCAAGGTAATAAGCCCCAGGTTTTTTAACTGTGGTCCCTGGCTTTGCAACATCAGTACTAGTTGAGGTAGATTTTTTGTTTGCAGCGTTGGGCGTTGTACCTTCTACAATCTTGGGTGAACTGGCACAAGCTGCAATAAGCATAATTAGGCCGATGATAAAAACGGTTTGCAGAACTTTCATGAGGACACCAGTTTTTTATGCGTGTGAATACTCATTAAGATACCAAACCCTAGCAATAAAGTCACCATGGATGTGCCGCCATAACTGATAAAGGGTAAAGGCACGCCTACCACAGGCAAAATGCCGCTGACCATGCCCATGTTGACAAAGGTGTAAGTGAAAAATGTCAGCGTAATACTACCTGCTAATAAGCGGGTGAAGGTATTTTTGGCATCTGCCGCGATGATCAAACCACGTATGATAATTAAGCTAAATAGCACTAATAGTAAAATATTGCCTAGCATGCCAAATTCTTCCCCAAACACCGCAAAAATAAAGTCAGTGGTGCGCTCCGGTAAAAAATCTAATTGCGCTTGTGTGCCATGTAGCCAGCCTTTGCCTGCAATGCCCCCAGAACCTAAAGCAATGGTGGCTTGTATGGTGTGGTAGCCTGCGCCCAGTGGGTCTTGAGTAGGGTCGATTAATATTTCAATGCGCTTGCGTTGATAATCATGCAGCATAGACCAAAACACAGGCATCATTGCGCCAATTGAAACGATGCCACCGAGGAGAAATTTCCAGTTTAAACCTGCTAAAAACAGAACGTAAAAACCTGATGCGCTAATGAGCAGTGCTGTACCTAAATCTGGCTGCTTCATAATGAGACCGACGGGTACCACCAATAAAAGCCCTGCAATAATAAAATCTACTACACGTAAACTGGCCTCACGTTTGGAGAAATACCAAGCAATCATCATGGGCATGGCTAAACGCATAATCTCCGAAGGTTGTATTTTGGTGATGCCTAAATTAAGCCAACGTTTTGCGCCGTGGCTAGTTGTACCAAATAAAGCCACGCCAATAAGTAATAGCACACCTAAAAGGTAAAGCGGCAGGGCGGCGCGCTCAATATGTTGTGGTGATACATTTGAGACTAACCACATTGCGCTGAGGGCGACGGCTATATTCACTGCCTGTGCGAACACACGATCTAAACTGTGACCAGAGGCGCTGTATAAAACAAATAACCCCACTAACATAGTGAATAGCAGGCATGCCATTAAAAATGAATCAATATGTTTTATCAAGCGATGTAGGAGTTGATTAATCATGTAGATTTTCGTCCTCAATGGCATCTGGCGTGGCTGGAGCAATTACCGTGCTTTTTATTTCTACCGTGTCAGCTGCTTTAGGCAATTTACCAAGTAAATAATAATCCATCACTTTGCGCGCAATAGGACCACCTGCTGAGCCGCCGTGACCGCCATTTTCTACAATCAATGCAATGGCAATTTTTGGGTCATCTGCAGGGGCATAAGCAATAAATAATGCATGGTCACGATGACGTTCATCAATAGTGCTGGCATTATATTTTTCCCCTTTACGCATACCAATCACTTGGGCTGTACCTGTTTTAGCGGCAATGGCATATTCGGCTCCTGCCGCCATGGCTGCGGCTGTGCCCCCAGGTTGAGTAACACCGACCATGCCTTCTTTAACAATTTGTAAATTGGATTCAACAAGCGTAATTTTATCTTGTATCACTTCTGGATTGGGATGGATATTCCCTGTTTTGACATCCGTGATGCTAGTGACTAAGCGTGGGCGCATGGCTACGCCTTTGTTGGCTAAAATGGCAGTCGCTTGCGCTAATTGTAACGGTGTGACTAAAGTATAGCCTTGTCCAATCCCTATAATAACGGTTTCACCACCGTACCAAGGTTGCTTAAATCTGCGCATTTTCCATTCAGGTGTGGGTAATAAACCGCCAACCTCGCCTTTGATATCAATATTGGTCTTTTGTCCAAAACCAAAATGACGCACAAAGTTAGTTAAGTTGGTAATACCTAACTCCATGGCTAAGCCGTAAAAAAAAGTATCACATGACACTGTAATGGCACGCCGCATATCTACGCTACCATGGCCGCCAGGTTTCCAATCACGATATTGATGGCTCACACCTGGCAGCGTAAAATAACCTGGATCGCTTATGCTAAATGGCGGTAAACGTTTGCCTGCTTCTAATCCTGCTAGTGCAACAAATGGTTTAAATGTTGAACCAGGAGGGTATACACCACGTAAAGTGCGATCAATCAGTGGCTTATCTAATGACTCATTGAGTAGCCTCCAGTTTTCAGAGTCAATGCCATCCACAAACAAGTTGGGATCAAAATTAGGTTGGCTAACAAAAGCCAATACTTCTCCATTTTTTGGATTAATGGCGACTAATGCACCGCGTTTATCAGCAAACGCTTCTTCGGCAATAGACTGTAATTTACTATCGACTGATAACACAATATTATTACCAGGAATAGGCGGTGTGCTAGAAAGCACGCGTACAGCATGACCATCAGCATCAATTTCTACTTGCTGAAAACCTGTCACACCATGTAATTGTTTTTCGTAAAATTGCTCGATACCACTCTTGCCAATATGATCAGACCCTTTGTAATTAGATAAATCACCATTTTTTTCAAGTGAAATCAGGTCTTTATCATTGATACGCCCTATATATCCCACCATATGCGCGCCCAACTTACCTTGCGGATAATGCCTAAATAAGCGTGAGCGAATTTCTACACCAGGAAAGCGATAGCGGTTTACCGCAAAGCGCGCGGCTTCAACTTCATTTAAATGGGTACGAATCGGCACGCTTTCAAAGTTGTGACTTTGTGTGCGAAATTTATTAAATTGTTTACGATCCAGAGTTGATACTTCAACCAGTTTGCTAATTTCTTGTATAGTATTTTCTAGGCTTTTTGGATCTTTTGCATTTTCAATTTTTGAGGGTGTAATTTCTAAAGTATATACAAAAAAATTATGGGCCAAAATCACGCCATTTTTATCTAAAATCAAGCCACGATTAGGCACAATTGGCACTAATGAAATGCGATTATTTTCTGCAAGCGTTTGATAATAAGTAAATTTTTTAACTTGTAAAAAATAAAATCGACCAACTAATACGCTAAAACAAATAAATACCAATAATGCCAATACACTTAGCCGAACACGAAAATCGTGTTGCTCATGCTGGTAATTTCTGAGTTCGCTGCGTGATTGCATTAAGTTAAGTTGCGCGATTTAACGTTGATTAAAACGTTGTTGGCCACTCACCACCATATAGATTTGCCACAAGATTATACCTGTGATACTTGGGAAAAAATAATGCCAACTTGGCACATCATGCCCAGCAAAAAGCTTTAAAATTAAAATGGTGAGCTGTGAAAGCATTAGCAATACAAATACGTAAGCAGCTTGCTGCCAAATATTGTAAAGCACTAGGCGGCGTTGATAATTGGCTGCAAAAAAAGCGGTGAGTGCATAAGCAAGTGCAAATTGACCAAACAACCCACCTGTTGCTAAGTCCATCAGCAGCCCGGCAAACCAAGCTGTACCAATGTTGCATAGTTGTGGCGCACGGATTATCCAAAAAATAAGCACAAGTAATGCAAAATCTGGACGCCATAGGATACCTTGCCCAAACCATGGCAATAAGTTGACTATAAACGCTAAGAACAGCGTTAAGTAAACGGTAAAAATATTAGTGTAATGCCGCATTGCTAGATTTTTTAGTCATTGGCTTCTGAATGGTTCGGTCTGGGTTGGTAGGCGCTAGGGCAGGTTTCTCAAGTACGTTTTTTTCGGGCGGCGGTTTGAAAGTGTTTGGTACTGATGCAGCAACTGCATCTGTTGGAATACTCAGCAACATCACTTGCCTATGATTATTGACTCCCGCAGTAGGTACACAAACGATATGGGCAAAAGGCGAATCTGGGTTACGCTCAATTTTAAGAACAGTGGCAATTGCTAGCCCAGCAGGGTAAATACCGTCAATGCCTGAGGTCACCAATTTGTCGCCTTGTATAACATCAATATTGGCAGGTAAATAAGGTAAATCAAGCGTGCTATCACGGCCTTGACCAAAAGCAATGGCGCGTAAGTTATTACGCTCAATTTGAATGGGGATAGATAAACCTTTGTCAATAATCAGCGTAACCTCACTGCTAAATGGATAAACACGCGTCACTTGACCAATGACTCCAGCCGCGTCTACCGCCGCTTGCCCAGCGACAATGCCATGTGAGCTACCACGATTAACCACTATTTTATGTGTAAACGGATCGCGGCCCATATGGATAATCTCACCTAAAACGGCTTGCTGTTTGGGTGCAGGATTGGCATTTAATAGACTACGCAGATGTGCGTTTTCAGCCTCAACTAAGCTTAGTTTTTGTAAAACGACACTTTGCATGAAAGTTTGCGTTTTAAGTGCAGTGTTTTCACTAAGCAAAGTATTATGCGTAGAAAAATATGCAGAGACGCTTCGATACCATTCCGAAGGCGTATTGGCTAATACTTCTAACGGATGCACCACAGTCACCAAACCTAAACGGACTTTTGCAAGATAATTTAAGCGCGAATCCACTGCCATAAATGCGAGTGATAATGCTGCAAAAAATACTAAGCGTGCAAAAGGGCTTGCACCACGTACAAAAAAAGTAGGGGATTGTTGCGGTTCTAACTTTTGATGCACACCCTTCATTAAGCCCATGTGGTTGAGCCTTTTGAAAGATATGCTAAGTATGTTGTTACAATTGAGCGCATGACGCTGCTATTAATAATGAGGCGGTTAATAGCGCAGCAATTAAATAACATATTGGCGAGTAAGTAGATTAAAGGCTTTTATTAATATTAAGCAGCAGTCGACTGGTAAGTAAAAAGCTTAATTACTCGTGTGAAAAAACATTGCCCAATTTATCCATCTCTTCTAAAGCACGTCCACAGCCACGTGCCACACAGGTTAATGGATCTTCTGCGACAATGACTGGCAAGCCAGTTTCTTCTACTAATAAACGGTCTAAATCACGTAGCAGTGCACCGCCGCCAGTGAGTACCATGCCATTTTCGGCAATATCTGCACCTAGTTCAGGCGGTGTTTGCTCAAGCGCAGATTTAACTGCACCAACAATCGAGTTGAGTGGCTCAGTGAGTGCCTCTAAAATTTCGTTACTAGATATCGTAAATTTACGTGGTAAGCCTTCAGCCAAGTTACGACCTGTTACTTCCATTTCTAGAACTTCAGAGCCTGGAAAAGCTGAGCCAATTCTCTTCTTGATAGCTTCAGCTGTTGGTTCAGAAATTTGCATACCATAATTGCGACGGATGTAATCAATGATCGCTTGGTCAAATTTATCGCCACCTACACGCTCAGATTTTGCGTAAACAATACCGCCTAGTGAAATCACACCTACTTCTGTTGTACCACCACCGATATCGACCACCATAGAACCTGTCGCTTCAGCCACTGGCATGCCTGCACCAATTGCAGCAGCCATGGGTTCTTCAATCAAAAATACTTGTTTAGCACCAGCGCGTTCAGCAGATTCTTTGATAGCGCGGCGCTCCACTTGGGTAGAGCCTACAGGCACACAAATAATAATGCGTGGGCTAGGTGAAAACCAACGCGCTTCATGTACTTTTTTAATGAAATGTTTGAGCATTTGCTCAGTAATCGTAAAGTCTGCAATCACGCCATCTTTCATTGGGCGAATCGCTTGAATATTGCCCGGCGCGCGACCCAGCATGCCTTTTGCCTCTGCGCCCACTGCCAATAACATTTTTTTACCGTTAGGGCCGCCTTCCAGGCGAATCGCTACAACAGAAGGTTCATCTAATACAATGCCTTTACCGCGCGCGTAAATGAGTGTGTTTGCAGTACCTAAATCAATTGCTAAATCGTTAGAAAAGTAACTATTTATAAAACCGAACATATTGTGATTATCCTGTGAAAACTTGCTAGTTTTAAGCGTTAATTGCCAAATTTTTAATAGTTAGAATTTAAATGGCAGAATTAAAAGCTTAATTTACATTGCACAAATCGCAACGCAATATAACGTATTATAATAACCGATAATGCGTTTAAAATTAAGCGTAACAGTACAATTTAAGATTACTTTAAGCGTAAAGATCAATAAATATGGCATTAACTCAAGCAGATATCAAACGTATTGCGCATTTGGCGCGCATTGAGGTTAGCGATCAAGAAGCGGATGAAACCTTAACCAAACTTACTGGTATTTTAGGCTTAATAGAGCAAATGCAAGCTATCGATACCACTGGCATCACGCCAATGTCACATTCACAAGATGTGGTGCAACGCTTGCGCCCTGATGTAGTCACTAAAATCAACTTGCGTGAAGAATTTCAGAAAAATGCGCCTATTTTAGGCAACGGTTCTAACGAACAAGCCATTGCAGATGGCTTATATCTTGTGCCTAAAGTCATTGAGTAAAGGCTTTAAAAAACCGTTTTAAACCAGCCCAACATTTCGCATAAAATAATTGAGTCAGTATGATTAACAGCAGCTTAAAAAACTTGAGCAGTGCGCTTCAAGCCAAAACCATTTCCAGTGTAGAACTCACGCAAGAATATCTCAATCGTATTCATCAATTTAACCCAGCCATTAATGCTTATATCACCCTGGATGAACCTAAAACACTGGCGCAAGCGCATGCAGCAGACGCGCGTATTGCGGCAGGCACAGCAGATATTTTGACGGGTATACCCTTTGCACAAAAAGATATATTTTGCGCAAAAGATTGGCTCACTACCTGTGGCTCTAAAATGCTGGCAAACTTTGTTGCACCTTATGATGCCCATGTAATTAGTCAGTTTAATGCGGCAGGCGCGGTCAATTTGGGCAAAACCAATATGGATGAATTTGCCATGGGTTCATCTAATGAAACTTCATTTTTTGGTGGCGTAAAAAATCCATGGGATTTTTCGCGCGTGCCGGGCGGTAGTTCTGGCGGCTCTGCCGCAGCAGTCGCTGCAAGGCTTTGCGCGGCTGCCACTGGTACAGATACGGGTGGCTCAATTCGCCAACCCGCCTCGCTTTGTGGCTTTACAGGTTTAAAGCCCACCTATGGCCTAGTATCACGCTACGGCATGATTGCCTTTGCATCAAGCCTTGACCAAGCAGGCCCAATGGCAAAATCGGCAGAAGATTGTGCGCTGATGATGAACGTGATGGCAGGTTTTGATGAGCGCGACTCTACCAGCGTTAATCATCCCAAAGAAGACTATAGTCGCAATTTAACGCAATCACTTAAAGGTTTAAAAATTGGTTTACCACGTGAATATTTTGCTGAAGGTTTAGATGCTTCTGTCGCTAAAGTCATTGAAGCGGCGATTGAACAATACAAAAAGCTAGGAGCAGAAATTATCGATATCAGTCTGCCAAACACGAGTTTATCTATCCCTGTTTATTACGTATTAGCGCCAGCAGAAGCTTCTAGTAACCTATCACGTTATGATGGTGTGCGATTTGGTCATCGTGCAGCGCAGTATGATGACTTGATGGATATGTATATGAAAAGTCGCGCTGAGGGCTTTGGCGCAGAAGTAAAACGCCGTATTTTGATTGGCACTTACGTGCTAAGTGCTGGTTATTACGATGCATATTATCTTAAAGCACAACAAATTCGCCGCTTAATCGCACAAGATTTTACTGATGCTTTCAAAAAATGTGATGTGATTATGGGGCCAGCTGCGCCTTCTACCGCATTTAAAACGGGTGAAAAAACCGATGACCCAGTCGCCATGTATTTGCAAGATATTTATACCATCTCAACCAACTTAGCAGGCTTGCCAGGCATGAGCATTCCAGCGGGTTTTGCCACGAGTGAAGATGGCAAAGACTTGCCGGTAGGTTTGCAAATTATTGGCAATTACTTTGATGAAGCACGCATGCTGAATGTTGCGCATCAATATCAACAAGTAACAGATTGGCATATGCAAATGCCTGCTATGCCAGAAGGAAAACAATAATGGAATGGGAAGTGGTTATTGGGTTAGAAACCCACACACAATTACAAACTAAAACCAAGCAATTTAGCGGCGCATCTACCGCTTTTGGCGCAGCGCCTAACACGCAAGCATGCGAAGTGAGCACTGCCTTGCCTGGTGTATTGCCAGTGTTGAATGCTGAAGCGGTTAAATGTGCGATTAAATTTGGTTTGGCGATTGATGCAGAAATTCCATTGCGCTCAGTATTTTCGCGTAAAAACTATTTTTACCCAGATTTACCAAAAGGCTACCAAATTAGCCAGTTTGAGTTGCCAGTGGTTGGCAAAGGCAAAGTGACTATTCAAGTGCCTGCCGTTGGTAAACATGCCGCCTATGAAAAAGTGATTAATATCACGCGTGCGCATTTGGAAGAAGATGCGGGTAAATCTGTGCATGATTTAAAATCAACAGGTGCGGTTGATAGAATGAGTGGCATTGACTTGAACCGAGCAGGTACGCCACTTTTAGAAATTGTGACAGAGCCAGATATGCGCTCTGCGGCTGAAGCCGTCGCTTATGCAAAAAAATTGCACGAGCTGGTGCAATGGATAGGTATTTGCGATGGCAATATGCAAGAGGGTAGTTTTCGTTGCGATGTGAATGTGTCTGTACGCCCCAAAGGCACTGAAAAATTGGGTACCCGTCGTGAAATTAAAAACTTAAACTCATTTAAGTTTATGCAACAAGCGATTGAATACGAAACACGCTGGCAGATTGAAACACTAGAAGATGGCGGTAAAATTCAACAAGCCACGGTGTTGTTTAACCCAGATACGGGTGAGACCAAAGCCATGCGTAATAAGGAAGAAGCTAACGATTATCGCTACTTTCCAGATCCAGATTTATTGCCGTTGGAAGTGACTGAGGCTGATAAAAACGCAGTTAGAGCCTTGATGCCAGAATTGCCAGAAGCGATGAAAGCACGTTTTGAAAGTGAGTATGCGCTATCGAGCTATGATGCTTCTAGCCTGACTTCAAGCCGTGATTTAGCGGGTTATTTTATAGCAACTGTAAACGCTGGTAGTGATGCTAAACAAGCTGCAAACTGGGTAATGGGGAGTATTTCAGCCAAATTAAATGCAGAAGATAAACTAATCTCTGCATCACCTATTTCACCAGTGCAACTTAGCCAATTGCTAAAACGCATTTCAGATAATACGATTTCAAATAATGCCGCCAAGCAAGTGTTTGAAGCCATGTGGTTAAACGGTGGTGAAGTAGATTCAATTATTGAGGCTAAAGGCTTAAAACAAGAATCTGACAGCGGTGCGATTGAAACGATTATTGATGAAGTGTTAGCTGCTAATGCAGCTATGATAGAAGAATTTAAAGCAGGTAAAGAAAAAGCCTTTAACGCGCTGGTAGGGCAGGCGATGAAAGCCTCCAAAGGTAAAGCCAACCCTGCGCAGGTTAATGAAATACTTAAAAAGAAATTAACTGCTTAAACCTTTGCATGAAATTGTTTACACCTTCAATCTCATTCAATCAAAAAACCCTTATTTCCGTCATTCCCGCGTAGGCGGGAATCCAGTTAGGTTTCTAGCTCGCCTAGGTTCCCGCCCCCGATTCAAGCATTCGAGGGCAGGCTCTACGCACCACAAGGGTACTCCGATTCGCTAAGTGCTAAAGCACTTACGAAGTCGTATGCGGGAATGACGGACTTCTGTTTTTTTCAAAAATTATTGCTTAATTTATATGTATTCAAAAATCTGAACTTATAACGCTACTTATTAGGTGCTGGCTGGGTGCCAGCCGGTTTTGAATTAGCTGGTACGTTATTACCAGTTGCTGGCTGAGCCGTATTAGGTAATATTGCATTAGGTTCGCTAGATTTTAAACTAATGTATCTTGCTTTCTCGGCTTCATAACGTTGTTTAGTTTGTTCCATGCGCGTTTTATTTTCTGTAATTTTGCTCTCGATTTTAGCTAAATCTGCTTTATAAGTTGCTAAGTCAGTCACTAAATTTGCGGGCAATGGTTTCTTTTGTTTAGTTAATGTATCACTTGTTTTAATATAGGCTGCACCGCGTATTTCTGTTACTTGCTTTTGCTGATTTAAGGTTTGCACGGTAGCTAAATCTATTTGTAAATTACGGTCACGCGCTGCATCAATTTCTTGTGCAGAGCTGTAAGAACCTAGCAAAGCCTTATCTTTTTTATCTTGCTCTTGTTTTTCAGAGCCAGCTTGTTCATCCACTACACTAATGGGTTTGTTATGTTTAATGACGGTTGCGCGCTCACTGAGTTCGATGGTGCTATGCCCAGTATATTTTGTTGGTAGGCTATCACTGTAATGAGTAACGCCTTTTTCATCGACCCATTTAATAACCTTAGCCTGCGCAACGTTAAGTATAGATGTGACCATTAATGTCAGTAATACATAACAAAATTGACGCACAAAAGACATAAATCCCTTAGTTTTAGTCCGCAACACCGAATTGGCTGCGGTAACTTTGTACAAGTTGCAAATATTGTGCCATATCTGGTTTATTTTTCAAGTATTTTACTAGGCCATTTAAGTTAGCAATTGCACAAACAGGCAGGTTATTAACTTGCATTACTTCTTGGACAGCAGATAACTCACCTAATCCTTTTTCTTGGCGATCAATCGCAATCGCTACACCACAAGCTATTGCGCCATTGGTTTTTATCATTTCAACTGATTCGCGTACTGATGTACCTGCAGAAATAACATCATCAATAATCAATACACGTCCTTGTAATGGTGCGCCGACAATCGTGCCGCCTTCACCATGATCTTTAGCCTCTTTGCGGTTGTAAGCATAGGGAATATTGCGCCCAGCCGCTGCAAAAGCAATGGCAATGCTGGCGGCTAAAGTAATACCTTTATAGGCTGGGCCAAATAACATATCAAACTCAATGCCAGATTTGCTGATGGCCGCAGCATAAAACTCGCCTAGTTTCATTAAGCTAATGCCATCATTAAATAAGCCCGCATTAAAAAAGTAAGGACTTAAACGTCCCGCTTTAGTTTTAAACTCACCAAATTGTAGTACGTTTTTATCGATTGAAAATTTAATAAATTCTTCGATATGTTTTTCTGTAAAATTTTGTGCAGTGTTTAACATCATATTTAAGCTTATTGTAAATAATAGAAAAGAGAGTAATTTTGAAGATTATATCGCTAAACCTCAATGGCATCAGGTCTGCCGCAAACAAAGGTTTATACCCTTGGTTAAAAACACAAGATGCCGATATTGTTTGCATGCAAGAATTAAAAGCCCTAGCCTTAGATTTGACGGCAGAAATGCACAACCCTACAGGGTATTTTGGCTATTTTCACTACGCGGTTAAAAAAGGCTATAGCGGTGTGGGCATCTACTCAAAAGTGAAGCCAGACTTAGTGATTGAAGGTTTAGGTTTAACCGATATTGATGATGAAGGGCGTTACTTAGAATGCCAGTTTGCTAATTTAAGCGTAATTTCACTCTATTTACCCAGCGGCTCCAGCGGAGAAGAGCGCCAAGCTTTTAAATTCAGCGTCATGGCAAGATTTTTGCCACACTTACAAGCTTTAGTCGCCAGCGGCCGCGAAGTGATTATTTGTGGTGACTGGAATATCGCCCACAAAGAAGCCGATTTAAAAAACTACAAAGGCAATAAGAAAAACTCAGGTTTTTTACCAGAAGAACGTGCATGGCTAAGCGATTTATTTGACCAAGTTGGCTGGGTAGATGTTTACCGTAAGTTACACCCTGAAACCACTGACGACTGCTATACATGGTGGAGCAACCGTGGGCAAGCCTGGGCAAAAAATGTGGGTTGGCGGATTGATTATCAGATTGCTACGCCAGCTATCGCGGCAAAAGCGGTTTCGACTAGTGTTTATAAGGCAGAGAGGTTTAGTGATCATGCGCCTTTGATTGTGGAGTATTCAGATTAGAAATTTTTTCAAAATAACTCACTCTAAGTTTAGGAAAATATGGATACGAATCTTAGTAAAATTGACGTAGCAAGACGGCAGCTTATCACAGCAATTCGGCTACTTTTCGATGGAGAGGATAGTGTTTCAATTTTCTC
>JAYVFU010000039.1:0-17722 GCA_043772865.1 Methylophilaceae bacterium | reverse complement strand
AGCCTAGGCAATTACTTTCATGCGGGTGAGCGTTGGCAGTTCACAGTGCGCCTCAAGCGTCCTCACAGCACTTATAACCCACATGGTTTTGATTTTGAAGCGTGGGCGCTGGCAGAAAATATGCGCGCCACGGGCACAATCCATAACAAAAGTGGCTATAAAAAGCTGGCAAATTTTGTGTGGAAACCAAGTTATTTGGTTGAACATTTTCGTGAAAAAGTGGGTAATCACATTAGCCAAACACTGGCAAATAAGCCATATGCAGGCGTAATTCGCGCCTTGGTGGTGGGCGATGATAGTCAAATTAGCGCGACCGATTGGAATGTGTATTTGCGCACAGGCGTGAATCATTTAATGAGAATCAGTTATCTATTAAAACATTAATTTAAAAATTTCTCCTTTAACTGTATGATTTGATTAAAAAATAGACTTTGTAAGTAATAATAAATTTCTGTTTTCGGTCTGTGCTGTTAAAAAACTCCGCGACATTTCGGGGCTACCGCGCCTATAAAGTTTGAATTCGGATTATTTTTAGAATTAGAATGGCTTTATCGCTTGGTTGTTCAATTTAGGTGCTTTTCTCTGCGGTTATGCTGGTATTGTTTCTGTATTGGGTGCTATTGGAACCAACCACATCGCCATTCGCCGCAGATTTTGTGCGGTAGCCGCCAATTAAAAACTCATCTTGCGCGCCACTCATCCCGAGCAATCGCAACCGATCCAGCTTCAAGATGCATTTTAGGCGCGCAAACAGCATCTCGACCTTCTTGCGGTCTTTGCGTGATTGTAAATAAGCTTCTGTTTTGGCTATAATGCTCGCTACATCCCGAGCAGGTTCGTAGAGGCTACGCACCACCTTACGCGTTGGTGTATTCGGGCAGCACTTTTCTTTGATTGGGCAGTTCGTACAATGCTTTCGACTTGCCTTGGATAGGATGGTGTCCGCTTTCTTGATGTGTGAGCGCGGGTATTTGAATGGTCGCCAGTTACTTTTTAGTGGATGTCCTTCTGGACAACGGTATTCGTTACTTGCTTCATTCCATTCAAAATCACTGGGTGATAACGTAACATCACTGTTCCGCTTTCTCCCAAACGGGTACGTGTGGTTCAATGCCTTTAGCATTGACCATCCACTCCAGCATGGGCGCTGACCCATAATCGATTTGGCTTGAAATAGTATTGCGCTTCGACTCGATCAATCATGGTCTTTGTTGCGTTGACCTCAGCCGTCTTGTTTACAGCAGACGCTTCAACATCCCCCGAATGCTGATTGTATCGAGGGTGGCTTGTAATATGGGCAGGCTGAAAAAGGAATATTGGCTGTCCCTGAAGCACGCCTATCCATAAATCAGTAAGGTTATTCATCCAAGGCCTGAGCCATATCGGCACATGGGCATGATTGTGGCTAATGCAGCACACTCCCACAACCAAAATAGGGAATATGCCATAAAGTTATTGAAAAAATGCATTAAATGGTATTACTATTCAATTTTAAGAGAGGATGTTTCAGTTGTAATCATCCGACTTTTACACAAAATTCAGGACACTTTCTAACCGAGTGTAGGGTATAACGATTGAATACATACATTGCAACAATAGATCCATCAACAAGGAAACCTAAGTTGCCGTTAAGCACGGTTTTGTTTTGCTCATTACTACGCTCAACTGGTTCTTGCAAAGCCAAGTCCACATCATGTTGACATCAACCCCCCCCCTAACTGAGAGTAGTCGGAAAACGTTATTAGTTAGCTGTCTCACTATCAGATGTTCAGAAAACAACCTAAAAGGATAGCCATCAAATGAGCACTCTCCGTGCACCAGCCCTCGGCCCTATTGTAGGGCATACTACTCATAAATCCTGCCGTCTCTGGATCGCTGCGTCAAATGTCCTGGATAAAAGAGGGCTGGACGAAGAGTTCCGTACCATCGGCGTTATTGGCGTCGTCGGTAAAAGCGGCAAGGTGAAGCCTAGTGATATTTTCTACTTTCGCTTGCACCGTGAGCGCGACCGCACTGGCACTTTCAATCTCGGTGTGGACAAGTCATTGTGGAAAGACCCGGCCGAGGAGCAGAGGCTTGAACCATACCCACTGCAAGCCGCAACCACTTACACCGTCCGGATGGCATCGCTGAATATCGATGATGCTTATCCAGATGACAGCAATGTTTCCAGTGAGGCAATTGCGACCAAGCTCCCACCCTCTAGAGCATGGGCAGACAAGTTGAATCTTGAGAACGGATTGGGTGAAGCATTCGCCGAAGCCACGTTTACCACGCAGCCGTCGCCGAAGCTAACCACCGGGTCTCTCAGTTTCCTGCTTGGTTCGTGCCGTTATCCGGGAATACTATGGAAGCGCAAGGATGCAGACCGGATTTTTGGCCACATGCTTGCACAACATGAGGTACGGCCGGTGAATTTCACGCTCATGGTCGGCGACCAGATTTACGCAGACATGTTCAACCGTATGATTCCTATTGGGCTTGCGGACAGTTACAAGGAATTTCAGGATCGTTACCACAGCGCGTTTGGATCTAAGAACATGCGGAGGTTCCTTAGCCGTTTGCCAATTTACATGATTCTTGATGATCACGAAATAGAGGACAATTGGTCCCAGGATCGCCTACACGAAAGCGACACAAAGCGGATGTTATTCAATTTGGCCATCGGCGCCTACATGAGCTATCAGTGGAGTCACGGTCCACGCTTTGCCGACAGCTACGTCCATAACTCATCCTACGGCGCTGCAGATTGTCTCAAACGCATGGAAACTTTGAATATCTTCTACGATTTCCTATGCGCGGGGTATCCGTTCTTTGTCCTAGACACACGCACGCAGCGTTATCACGCGCGCATGTCAGGGCTAGAGGACAATCATCTGTTGGGCCGTCCTGCACTGAATCCGAACGAGCCTAGCCAGTTGGATCGTGTCTGCGCGTGGCTCAATCACATGCAATGCACACGCGGTAACGTGCCGAAATTCATCGTGTCATCCAGTGTGTTCCTGCCCAACAGCGTGGACACCCTGGTCAGCGACAAGCACAAGGAGGAGGACGATTCATGGCCGTGTTTTCCGTACACACGAAGGCAGATTCTAAAGACCATCGTGGAAAAAAAAGTGCAGAACGTGATTTTTCTTTCTGGCGATATACATTGCTCAAGCTTGGCGCAACTTGAATTCACTGGCCCAGGCAAAGCTCTCAAGGCTTACTCGATTGTTTCCTCTGCATTTTACTGGCCTTTATCCTTCGCGGACGGCGATCCTTCGGGCTATGTCCACGACTCGCGTGATGCAAGAACCAAGGATGGTTTCGAAATTGGTGACGGACTTGGCACGATGCACTACAGAGCTTGGGGCTTCACACAGGATGATAATTTCTGCCGGCTCGATCTTGACCCGGCGGCGGGTCTGTTCGTGCAGGCCTTCAATCGGGATGGAGACCCGATTATCCGTGGCCATCAGGACGGATCTAGGCCTAATCAGCCAGAGAATCTGAAACTGGAACCATGGAAATGATATAATTTTTTTTTTAACTAATTAGATGAGAGGTTGCTATGACTCGGCTATCCATATCGATCACCGACATCAAAGATCATTACACTGTTGTTGTGGTCGGCTCGGGCTATGGCGGTTCCATCGCAGCATCGCGGTTCGCACGGGCAGGACAGTCGGTGTGTTTGCTGGAGCGTGGACGCGAATTTTCGCCCGGTGAGTTTCCTCGCACGCTTCCTGATGCTGCGAAAGAGATGCAGGTGGACTTACCTGAAGGTAGTGCGTCGCTCAAGGGGTCACGCACTGGCCTTTATGACTTTCGCGTCAATGAGGACATCAATATTTTCCTGGGTTGCGGACTCGGAGGCACATCGCTTGTGAATGCCAATGTCGCACTTGAGGCGGAAAAACGCGTGTTCGAGGACGTGTGCTGGCCAAAGGAAATTCTTGCCGATTACGATACCCTAGTCGCGCAGGACTATCAGCGTGCACGGGAGATGTTGCGCCCGACACCCTATCCTGAAACGTATCCCAAGCTGCCGAAGCTAGAGGCGCACGCTAAATCGGCGGCAGAAGTAGGCGGCAACTTTTACAAGCCGCCGATTACGGTGACGTTTCAGGACGGTGTGAATCACGTCGGCGTGGATCAGTCTGCCTGCACCAACTGTGGCGACTGCGTCACGGGCTGCAATTACGGCTCAAAAAACACACTGGCGATGAACTACCTACCTGACGCGCGCAACTTTGGTGCGGAAATATTTACATGTGTCTCGGTACGCCGGCTGGAACGCTTAAACGGAAAATGGCTCGTGCATTTTCAGGTTTTGGAATCTGGCCGTGAAAAGTTTGACGCACCCACACAATTCGTCAGTGCGGACATTGTGGTGCTTGCGGCGGGTTCGCTGGGTAGCACGGAAATTCTCTTACGCTCCAAGGCGTCAGGCCTTCCACTCTCGAATAAACTCGGTCACAATTTCACGGGTAACGGCGACGTTTTGGCCTTCGGGTACAACTGCGACGAAGAAATTCGAGGTGTCGGTCACGGCCATATGGAGGCTTCCAGCCGGAAGCCAGTGGGACCGACAATCACCGGTATAATTGACCGGCGCGAAAAGAGTGTGCTTAACGAAGGCATGGTCATTGAAGAGGGTGCGATGCCCGGGCCACTCGCGTTATTTTATCCAAAGATATTATCAGGTGCAGCAAAGGCATTCGGCAAGGACACTGACAAGGGCGTTTGGGACTTCGTGCGTGAACGAACTCGCGAACTAGAAAGCTTGATTAGTGGTGCTTACAAGGGATCTGTAGCAAATACGCAGACGTATCTAGTGATGGCGCACGATGATGCCGCTGGGCGCATGACTCTTGAGGATGACCGGTTGCGTGTCTCTTGGCCAAAGGTGGGCCAGCAACCTATTTTAAAGAAAGTCAACGAATTATTGGAGCAGGCCACCAAAGCCCTTGGAGGGATAATGACACCTAATCCAATGTGGACAGATTTGCTCGGTAAAAAGCTGATTACAGTTCATCCTCTGGGTGGGTGCGGCATGGGGGCATCAGCGCAGCAGGGTGTAGTTAATCACAAGGGGCAGGTCTTTTCTGGCGTGCATGGTGATAGCGTTCATGAAGGGTTGTATGTCTGCGACGGCGCGGTAATACCGCGCTCACTGGGGGTGAATCCTTTTTTGACCATTGCCGCTCTCTCCGAACGCACCTTACGATTCGCTACACAGGAGCGAAACTGGACGATTGACTACTCTCTTCCATCGAATCCGCCGCCGCCATTACCGATGCTGAAGTTGGGGATTCAATTCACCGAGACGATGCGTGGCTTTTTCTCCACCGCAGTAAAGTCAGGGAACACTAAGTCGGACTTCGCGACCGCATACGATCAGGGTCGTGAAGTTGGATCTGTTTTTGAATTTACACTCACAGTAATCTCAGACGATCTCGATGCGCTACTCGACCAACCCGCGCATCGCGCGCGGATGATTGGCACCGTATCTGCCCCCGCGCTAGCAACAGACCCGCTTTCAGTCACCGAAGGAGAGTTCAACCTATTCATTCTAGATCCTAACGAGGTGAACTTGCGCCGTATGGAATACCGGATGAAACTCACTACAGAGTCTGGGAAGGAGTTTTTCTTCTACGGTTACAAGGTAGTTCACAGCGAAAAGTTTGGTTTCGACGCGTGGAGCGATACTACCACGCTCTACATCACTGTGCATGAAGGTCCAGACGTAAGTTCCACAGTGGTCGGCAAAGGCAGACTGCACATCCAGCCACTCGATTTCGCGCGTCAGATGACCACGATGCAGGTGAATAACGCGCCGAACCAGCGCCGGCGACTCGAGGCTATAGCGCGTTTCGGAAAATATTTCGGTGGATCGATTTGGCATACATACGGTGGAATTGGGCGCTGTGACACACTGTTTGATCCAAAAGCACCTCCACGGCAGAAGCGTCCGTTGCGTGCGCCGTTACCAGAAGTTCACTTTTATAAAACAACTGATGGAGTGGAGTTGCGCCTGACGCGCTTTAAAGGCGGGAGCAAGGGACCTGTGATGCTTTCTCACGGCTTAGGTGTTTCGAGCCTCATATTTTCAATAGACACCATCGACACGAACCTTGTCGAGTATCTTGTAGCACACGGCTACGACGTATGGTGTTTGGACTTCCGTTCGAGTATCGAATTGCCCGAGGCAGCGAAACTACAGTCATCTGGCGATGTTGTGGCGACACAGGACTATCCCGCCGCTGTGCAAAAAATCCGTGACGTGACGGGCGCGGCGACGATTCAGGCAGTGGTGCATTGCTGGGGTTCAACGACGTTCTTTATGGCTATGCTAGCTGGCTTGCAGGGGGTTCGCTCCATTGTTGCATCGCAGGTAGCGTTGCATGTAAAAGTCCCGGTGATGACTAAGCTCAAGACCGGCCTTCATGTCCCGAGTTTCCTCCAGCAGTTGAAAATCAGTTCACTCAACGCTTATGTAGACAAAGAACGCAACTGGCAGAATAAGCTCTATGACGCCACGCTAAAGCTCTATCCCACTGAGATGGAGGAGTTGTGCGACAGCCCCGTGTGCCGGCGTATTGCCTTCATGTATGCGCCACTATATGAGCACGCACAATTGAACTCGGCCACTCACCAGGCCATGCACGAGATGTTCGGCATCGCGAACATGCGCTCCTTCGAGCACATAGGGCAGCTCGTTAACAAGGGATATCTTGTGGACTTCGAGGGTCAAAACACTTACCTCCCGAATCTATCACGCCTAAACCTACCAATCTGCTTCATCCATGGCGCTGAGAACGCCTGCTTCCAGCCAGATAGTACAAAACTCACCTATGACCTACTCTGCCAAAAGTTCAAATCCGAAAACTACACGCGACATGTCATCCCGTATTATGGTCACATTGATTGCATCTTCGGCAAGAATGCTCATCTCGACGTCTTCCCACATATCCTGAAACACCTTGACGAAACATAAGCCTGATTGCTGTAAAATAGAATAACCCATCACGTTCATAAGCGACCGATGATTTTGATTCAACTTTGTAAGTATCTTTAGTACTCAATACTATGTTTGCTTTAACTTTTCGTTTAGTTTTAAAAATGTTTAAATTCCTAAAAGGTTTAATTATTTTTATCTTTTTTGAGTGGATCTGAAATTTGGGCCGAAAGGGGACTTAAGCAAGATCATCATTTAACCGCATAATCAGCCCATATTCTTAACATGACGGGTACCGTAGATCGCAAAACTTGATCCATATAGCGATAGGGGACTGATGTAGAAACTATGCAAAATTTACAAGAGCCGTTAAAGCATTACCCCTGCAAAATAATGCACCATTTGGATAGTGCGTAGTGTCGGTACAACGATTATACGAGCCTAAATAACGACCATTCACTTCATATATTCTTTGATCGCCATTACTTTCCAAGCGAATTCGTGCAAGTGCAGCACCATTTCCATCTTTAATCCACGTATCAGACATATCAATCCTTTTTATTTGATGTTACCAATTACACAATCCATTACTAACAACCAAAAGACAACGCACTGGACAAAAAAAGCCTGCTTGAAATAAGCAGGCTTTTTTAACTTTGTTATAACAATTTTAAGTTGCAATAATATTATTTAAACGGTGTTCATTTAAATCAATAAACATCGAATATTTTTGATGTTTTTTTCAATATTATCTAATTGGATTGCAGCTTCCTCGGAATCATGTAAAACGGACGCAGTAAATCTACCAGCACTTAACATCATTTCACGCGTTAGTTTTTCAAGTCTTAGGGTAAAAAAGTTGCGTTTTTTTATACGTTCACTCATGCCTAAACGATAATCTTGATCACATATAGTTACACTTATTTCATCGTCACTATCAGGTTCAAGATACGTTAATTCGTATCTTGTATTCTTTTTGATAAAGTCATCATGAATAATCACATTGATTCCTTATCAGGAGCATTAGCAACATAATCTCTTGGATCTATGTATCCATGAGGCCCATTATTTAAATCAATATAATCAGCCCAACACCCTGTCATCGTATCAAAGTATAGAACTTTAGGTTTTTCATCAACATTCTCAACATCAACGTCGTATGCTCTTACCTCAAAAAAACCAGTAAAATCATGATGGTGGTAATCAGGATAATCAATCACAATTGTGACTGATTTACGCTTTTTTATATTTTCAGGTGATGTTATTGTTATTGATACATTTGGATAAACGTTATATTTGGTTTTAGTAATAGTTGTGGTTTTCATAATTAGTCCTTTAAGTTAATTTCAAAAAATTTATTTATTTCAATGTTTGGGTATCCATCACAAAGTAATAAAGCAAACTCTTCCATTCTTTCGGTGCGTGGTATTACGTGTTCAATGAAAGGCGCACGTTTAGCATTTTTCAATTCATCGGTAGTGGTGGGATAGCCTTGTTGAGTAAGCCACGCAGCAAGCTCAACATTAGTTTTAGATTTGGTCAGCCCACACAATTCTTGTGTGTAAGCTCTTAAAAAAAGACGCCGAAATACATCCTTAGTACCATTTCCACTATCCCTGATGCCAGATTTTTTCCCTGCCACTTTTAAGCGATCTCTTACTAACGAAAACTGATAGTGATCATCAAAGTCATACCAATCTTCTAAAGTTTTAAGGCAGCGATGCCGTCTCCACCCATCAAAAATCGCTCTAGCACGTTCAGCTTCTTGTAAAGTTGGCCAAGGCGACGATTTCAAAGCGATATGCTCAGTCACAGATACGGCTTGCATGTTTGGGTTTAAAAGTTGTCGTTTAAAGTCGAATTCCATATTCAACAAAGTCTCACGTGTGGCACGTACCACGTCAGAGTCTTTTTCCCATTGCACGCGTATTGGGGTAAATGGGCGAGATAGCGTTATATCGCCTGGCTTACGGTTTAAAAATAGCTCTAGCATGTAGTCATTATGTTTAACGCTAACTTCTTCGGGCGTTTCGCAAGTTTTGGCAATTTCTGGCGGCGGAGATATTCCACCTTTTGCGAGAATTAATGGCTCATTTTCTATAGCCACACCCGTCATTTGCGAGCGTGTTTTAACCGCGACTACCTGCTTAACTTGGTGTTTTCGTTCAAGCATGGGCTTATCTGGTGCAACACGCACACATAGTGCATTAAAGCGTTGCGCCATTGGCCCGCTGAGATTTAATTCATCCAGTGCTGCATCTGTGATGAAGCCATCGGTAGTGGCGCTAATCACAGAGCGATGCGCTGGAACTCCCGCAACTATCTCACCCAGAACGGCGCGAATAAAGCCTGTGGTATGTGCCGCAATCGCTGCATTCGTCAGTTTGGATGGTGGTAGCTCAATACTTTTAATATTGCGGGTATCGAACACATTTTTCTTCTTCAAACCTTGCGCGGTTTTGCCATATAAGCTATTGCCCAATAGCTTGGCGTATAGCTCATCAGGGCTACCTTTATCATGCAATTTACGCAAACTGCGTATTTTTGTGACAAACGGCTCAAATAAGCGGTCATCACTTGCTAGCCACGGAATCACAATGCCGTATTTAATTTTGATGTCGCAGCCTAAATTTAGGGCGACTTCAATTTCTGGCGCGGTGCAATACGAAAAGCCTTTCAGCGGAAAAAACAGGCTGTTATTGCTATTGCGTACTGGTAGGCAAGGAAAGCAGGTGTTTTCGGGGAAAGCAAACTCAACATAAGCAAAGCCAAGCACATGCCCAACAAAATCACTTGGTGTGTGCGTTACTCGGAAATTATCATAATCAATGTGGCGTAAATCAACTAAGCCAGTCGTATATGCGCCAGCTAGATCGAAATCATTCCAATCGACTATCTCCGATGGCCCGAACTGGTAACATTCATTTCGACCGCCGCTATAGCAATCAGCCGTGAAAGGCTCGAATATGGCACGCATATTCGTTGCAACTTTTTTCTTTCTGGTGACTATGCCGCCTTTACCTTTGCTTTTGTCGACATCCCAATAAGCTGACGAGGTTTCGGTAACGCCGAAAGCGGTATTGAAATCTATACCAGAATCGTCTAGCAGCTTGCAAAAATAGGCCACACCCAAACTGCTGGCAGTTGCAGGCAAATAGTTCTCGCCAGTCAAGCTTTTCGCAAATTCTTGCAGCTTTAAAAAGTATTTCACAGCGATTTCAGCATCGCGTATGCCATATTCTTCAAAGGCTTGTTTATTGCCTAGTAGTAGCTTGTCCATACGCTCAATGCTGTAGCCCTCAGGTATCGCCAGCTTAGGTAATCCAATTTGGTCACCCATTTGCCTAATCGATGTGCCCATGTCAACGTGACTGCCTACATCGACAAAGCGAATACGCAAGGCTCTGCAGATGCCGTCGAAATCCGTGGCTACAAAAGATTTGTTTCCTAGAACTTTTGCGATGTTTTTAGCATCAGGTTCGAGTTTGTAATCATGGCGGATAGTGGTTATCTTGCCAGCAGCGCTGTCCAGCATGGTTTTAAAGGCAACTAAATCACCAAAAGCGGGCAAGTCAATACGCAGAAAAAACCCGCAAATCACCACACGTGATGGCCATTCTAAAATTACGCCAGCTTCAGTAGCCTCAATAAGCAGTTGAATGATTAACTTCGATAATTTAGGTCGATCTCTTTTGCTGCTGCTGCTTGGATAAAACACGCGTTGATAGGTGCCACATTCGCCGACCAGATAAAATTGTAGGCTTAACACTTCATTATCAATCGAAGATACTTTATCTTTGCTGCCAGATACAAACTCAGAATCGAAGCCAATATAAACAATTGGCCCACGACCAGGGTTTGGTTTGGTTGGATCATTTTGATCGACAATTTGATGTTTAAGTATCAGCTCATTGCGTGCTAATTGACGCTCAAGTTCAGCGTCAGGATCAAAATCTAAGTCATCATAAAACGTGTCATTGGCTGAGGGTTCGTCGTTGATGTTATTAATACTTACTAGTTCTACATCTTGTAAAACTGAGCTAGCTTGATTTGTTTCCATATATTTTTCCTTTGTTAATTGACAAAGCAAGAGCATTCACCAAAAGGTAAATCGCTCTCGCACTCGTCTTTTGCATTTAATTAGTTTCAGTTTTCTTCGTCTAAAAAAGACCAGTCAGGTTGTATGAGCTTTGAACCCTCGCTGGTAGCAAGAATTAACAAATCGCGCACTCGCATTCCTAGTTCCTCGTCAGAAATTGGTATGTACGACACAACTCTTTGTTGAGCATCGCGACACATCACACCTTTGCCTTGGTAATAAAATACAGAGTTAATAACCGCTGGGGAAACGGCATTGCCATCAGGTAAAGTAATTAATTTAGCCATTTGATGTCACCTCCACCACTTTTAATCATTGGTACAGAATATTTTTCACAGTAATCACGAATTTCACTCACATCTTGCACAATCAAATTGGTCATGATGCCTAAAAGCTCCAGCTGATTTAATTCATATTCCTTGATAAACGGTACAGACTCATCAATTTCGCTAGGATTCTCATGGTTTGAAAGTATGTGTTCTGCAAGATTTGCAACCGCATACACTTTGTAAAAAAGATCTAATTTAGCGAAGTCCACTTCATCACCTTTGTAATCCATCAATTGAAAATCATGATTTCGATCAACAAAATGCTCCGTGTACGTTGATTGTTTAATTAAGGCTTTATGTTGCATTTTTTTTCCTTTAAATAATAAATTTAGGCGACCTTAGAGGCCACCCATGAAGAGTGTTGTTTGTTTAAAACTTTCAAATTGTTAAAGAACGAGACAACACATGCATCATATTTAAAATGGACAAATGTCTACACGCATGAAACAATATGCTTTTTAGTTTGTTGACTTTTTAAGTGATATTTTTTGATGTCTAGCTATTTAACCAATTACCCACGCCCTGAAAATTACGAAGACTCTGTCTTTTATTGGTGGTTTGAATTTTTAAAAAGAAATGAAAGTTATAAGAAGCAATGTGAAATTGGTGAGGGTGGGACTGTTTATCAACATTTCGGTAACATTTTTGGCGTTGATTTTCTAGATTGGTGGAATAGTGATGATCGTGAAATGATATTTTTACCTGAGACTTCGCTGGGTGTCTGGCCAGTAGAAAATATTAAAGATTTAAAACAAGCATTATCTGATCAATGGATAGTTGTTAAAATTGATCCAAAATGTACTAAGAAAACAATTATGTACTGGCTGGAAGAAATGCTTTTTTCTCAACAGACAGAAGTACGAGGTCACCGAAATATCGGAGTTACTGAATTGCCAAAATACAAACCCTATGCATCCCCAGATGTGCAGAGTTTGAAAAAAACACTGGCAATATATGATTTATACTTAATAGAGCCTAAACCATTGTATAAAATATATGACAAAATTCAATTAAGAGGTGATGTACGTAAATTTAAGCGCAAAAAAGACAAAGACGAAGACAAAGACAAATCAAAACACAAATATAAAAATAACGACGATGACTCAACATCGCGTCGAGTGAAAACATCTTCAATTTCAAGGTATATAGAACAAGCTAAAAAATTAATTGAAAATGTTGAGCAAGGTGAATTTCCTAAAAGATTTTAATAATCTTTAGGCAATAAGACACATGTTGAAGACCTATCTGCTTCAGTAATAATCCAAATTTTATCGCCCGTATTATTTAAGGGATAACTAGATAAAATACGCCAACCGTTTTTAACCGATTGCTCGTTTTCCAATCTATCCTCATCACTCAAGCTACCCCAATCCCCACCCACATGCTTAATCAGTAACTCAGCAATACGGATATTATTTTCTTGTAGTGCATCCAAAGCATCGGGTGTAGCAGTCACCCTACCAAGTTCAAAAAGCATTTTTAATCATCCTTAAATATAGCCATATGGCAACTCCATAGTCCAATGGATTATGTTGGAGTAGCTACAGATTTATTTTTTGATTTGCTGTTGCCCTTACACGGTTGAGGTTGGATGCTGGACGGGTCTTGTTTAGGGTACAACCAATTATGCAATCACTCACAGAAGCTCAGTATCAATCACTGGTCGCTATCGTCATTGAAGAATTTGGTGCTGAAATGTTGCTTGGAGATTTTACCGAGGCGTTACTCAGTGTATTGGAAGACATGGCTGGATTTGAAACAAGTACAGAAGAAGCAATCAGTTCACTTACACAACAACTATGGAGTCAATATCATGAATAAAACAGTAAACCCAGAAGCAGCAAAAGTCACAGACACACAAGTAGTAATTGAACCAAAGAAAATTGACTTGAATAAACTAGTCATTAAAGAAGCGATTACAAAAGGTAAGGCAATGATTGCTGAAGGCAAGTCAAAGGTAGATGCGGCAATGTCAATCTACCAAGCACTCAACGCAGAAGAAAAAGAAGTGATTATTGCTGCATTTGTACAAGGTGCAACCCTTACTGAAAAAGGGGCGGTGACTTACTTTTACAATTGCCGTCGTAAATTCAAGAAATTGCAGAAAGCCACTTAAAAAAAGTAGGGCTTGACCCTACTAATTATCATAAATACTATTAAAGAAATATCCAGTTTCGCGTCGAAACAAGCATGAGTAAAAGCCAATAAGACGACCCAACCAGTCATACCCTTTCTGTCTGGTGGTGATGGGAACAGATTGCGTGAATCCGCAATAACGAGCCTGCCGTGTGATTACGGTTAAAGTTTTAATGAAGCTCTAGTGGATGGCTCATTAATTTGTCAGCTTGGGAATTAAGCTTCTTTTTTTATCCACTCAATGTAATAAACCGTCAGTAATGACAACGCAGTGAACCGAATAGAGCTGTGTGTGGCTGGTAATAGCCGTATACGGGCTTTCAAACCCTCCCCCAACAGGCAAAGATAATAATAAATAAAACAAAACTGAAATGTGTGCTTTAAAACGAGGTGTAGCCGAAGTGCATAAAGCACACATTTCATGTTGCAGCACTTGTGCTGCAATAAATGTCACTCATTCCGTTCGATGACTTATATGATCTCACCTCAAAATTCTGTTATTTCGTTACATTTTGAATATCAACCAATGAATTCAGTGATGGCTAACGCCATCACTGATTAATTAGGGAAACATCAGCTCGCTATGCTCGCATGTTTCCCTAGTTAATGTACTTGCTTCGCGTTTGATGTGCATCTAGTCACATCTCACATATCGGTTAAATCTACATAGCAAATTCATTCGTTAATAACAGCCAAACGCCGTTGTCCTAATTGGATTAAATCGGGATGGTGTACTTAATACATTAATTAAGTAAACGTCCATGAGTGTAGTTAAACGCGCAAATAGTCAGTTTTGGTATATCCACTTCCAATTCAATAATGAAACCTACATCCAGTCATCAAAAACGACTAATAAAAAAATAGCTGAACGCATGGAAACAGCGCTCAAAGCCAAAGTACATGCAGAAAAGTATTTAGGTCGTAAAGAACGCATCAAATTTCAGGCTGCTTTTGCCTTATATAAGCAATCCAAAAAGGGAATAGCTAGTTACCGCAACTTAATTGCCCATGAAACAGTGTTGAATAGGCTCTTACCAGTTAATAAGTACATTGATGACTTAACATCACGTGACATGGAGTTATTCAAAAATGATCGCCAAACGGAAGGGGTGGGTAATGAAATCATTAAATACGGTTTCATTATTATTCGCGGGACATTTAAACATGCCAAAAAACTTGGATATTTAGTTAGTGATCCTGAGTTTCCTACATTGAAAATGCCTAAGGGCTCATTGCGATACTTGAACGCAGAGGAAGAAAAGCAATTACTAATAGAGCTTGACCCGAAGCGTGAAGGCAAAGGTTTGCCTGAATACGAAATGCGTAGTGAATATCTTAAACAAGTCATGCAGGATGCTTACGACCTAGTAGTTATTTTATTAGATAGCGGGGCGCGATACACTGAAATAGCTAATCTTGAATGGCCAAAAGTCAATTTTACAGATCGCACAATAACTTTATGGAGATCTAAAGTCGAGAATGAAACACCGCTAGCCTTAACAGATAGGGTGTATGAAATACTTTATCGTAGAGCACAATCAAAATTAACTAAGTATGTGTTTAATAATAAAGCGGGTGAAGCTCGAGGATATTCAACCCAGTCGATAAGAAAAGCAATAAAGAGAGCTGGTTTGGAAAACAGTACGACACACACGTTGCGACACACACTTGCAACTAAGTTAATTCAGAATGGGATGAGCATTTACGAAGTGATGGTTATTTTAGGACATAGCGATATAAACACCACGATGATCTATTCACACTTGGAACAAAAACAAGTTACATTGAAAGCTAAGGATTTGATCAACCAGATTACTAACGCAAGTGCTATGGCTGGGCTGTAATTAATGGCTTTTGTGATTGAATCAATTTCTGTTGGGCTTTTTTAATATTTAAACGAGCCTGAGCCTGCTTAGCTCTATCCTGAAGTAATTTAGCGTTTTGCTTCATCGTTGTAATATTGCGTTGTTCAGCTTCGTAATTAAAAATTTCTTCTAGTTTCATAAAATAACCCTTTTCAGTGATGCATATATTTATTAAAAAGGGCTAGTACAGTAATTATTAGCAGATATTAAATTACCCAGCTTATGTATAAGACATGAAGTGAATAATTGTTGCCATTTCATTTCAGGATAGCAGATAGTGTAAGCATATTAATAAGACTGTTTGCCAACATTATGTGGTCAATAAACTGAAAATGTTGGAACAAACTTTAGGATGCCAAGTGCATCCTTTTTTTTATAGTTACTAGACCTCAGCGATAAGCTGTATGGGTTTATATCGTACCTAATAAATGGCACGTAAACCAAGTAGTTAGAAGGTGTGATTTATAACTGGTATAACTTTTATGATATTTGGTGATGCATTTATGAGATACCTAACAAAAAATTACTGCTGAGTAGCAAAGTTAGAATATCATGATGTACATATTTGTTACATACACAAGAAAAATGACAAGATCAAACACTAAAATCAGTTTTAATCAATCAAACTAAATATGCAGTTTAGATTAATATCAGCATTTTTTATTTTCATTGGTTCGTATCTACCTTTAGCCATAATTCTAGCTGTCCAAGATATCCCCAAAGAGTGGTGGGAGAGATCCCTATGTTCGAGTTTAGCTGTGAAAAATTGTTACTGGCTCCCCTTTGAACATTATCAGCTCTCACTAACGTTTCTTTTAATAACAGTAATATCGACTATATTTTCCTTAATTGCATTAAGGAAAGTTACCTTTCCATATACTGTAAAAGTCATAACTTCCAAGCCTATTCCGAATGACATCATAAATTACGTATTTCCTTATGTGGTTTCTTTCATGGGAATAAGTTATTCACAACCTGATAAATTATTAGGTTTTCTGGTTTTCCTGCTTTGGTTATTTGCTATAACATATAAATCGGGTCAAATAATCATGAATCCACTTCTGCTAATGTTTGGCTGGAGGCTCTATGAGGTTACTTTAGAAATTAATGGTCACACGCGAGAAGTAAGAATGTTGAAAGTAGGGGCGTTATCACCGGGTGATCAAAATGTTCAAACCATACAAGATTTCTACATAGCAAAGGGTTAATATGCAAGCAGATTTTCAATCATTAAAAGCGTTTGATTTTGTTAATGCAGAGGTTCATCTTTGGGTATTTAAAAAAAGCTCAGCTGCCATTAAATATAGGGCACATTATGTTCCCATAGATCAGGTATTAAAATCAAAGTTGATTGAATTTGCTGAAGCTGAAATGACTCGTTTAAAAGAAATGTCGGCTTACTCATATATTTCCCAAACTAACGAAAATAGTTGCTTAGCAGCAGCCTCTGACACAACAGACTTCTCCTTATTAAAACTACAAGTTGATCGTCCTGAGCCTGAACATTTAATTAATGAAATTAAAGATATTAAAGGTTCTGAGGGTTATGTAGTTAAATTTAAGTTTAACTATGAAACTGTATATGCGGTTAAAAGATCCACCTCGTTGTGGAAGACATCGTATCCAAAAAAATATATGAACATAGTTTTTTCTAACGGTGAGTTGTCAGCTGCAGAAGATAATACCTTTTCTATAGAACGAAGCTTCGACTTTTTTTGTAAAGGGCAATATGTTTTTATTGCCAATAAGAGAGCATTTGAATCTGCTTTAACTCATCGAGCACCTTATATACAAGCCTTTACAAGTTTGCAATTAGCACCAGCATTTTCAGCTTTATTCACAAATATGGAGCCGTTAATAGCGCATGTAGGAAGTAGTTCGATTGAACTACGTCGAATGGCTATCATTGAGCAAAAAGGACTTTACGGCCAACCACACTTTCTCCCCAGATTGAAAGTTGTAAATACAGCAAGAAATTGGGGTTTAAATTTTGATCTAACAACCAGTCAAATTATTCCGTGTGAAACAACAGCCAAAGTAATAATGCAGGTATTGTTAGACCATCGATTAGTGAGTGAAGTCACTGATATTAGCTATGACGTGCCTGATACAGTTCAGATTTAAGTATTGAGCTGCTAGCTGAAATAGTTGATATTCAGGACACAAAGTCTCAAGTGTAAGATGGACATATATATGCCCAATACTTTTACATACACCCTAAAGTTAATTAGATTTACTCATCATGACAATCTGAGTTAGGTCTAGTTTTGTAGTCGGGCAAGTTGATGTTATTTTATCAACTTGTTAGGAGATTACATGAAACGCGTACCACGTCGTATTTTTACCGAAG
>JAYVFU010000038.1:0-17818 GCA_043772865.1 Methylophilaceae bacterium | reverse complement strand
CTGTGGCTTGAATGCGTAAACGTTGTGCAAGCTTTTCACTAAAAGGCGTAATAAGCTCACCAATCAAAAATGTGAAAATTGTAAAAAAGATAGCTACTTTAATTAGAATTTTTCCTATCTCGAATAGTGAAATTCCACTCACACGAAGTACAACTAATTCAGAGTGCCGAGAAAATTGACCTAAGCTGTACATTGCGCCTACTAATACCGCAACAGGCGCAACGTCGTAAATATGACCTGGTGCACTTAGTAATACAAATACAATCATTTTGCCTACGCCATAATTGCCATTTCCAAAGCTATCCAGCTCTTGAATAAAATCTACAAATGAGAACATGCAAATTAAGCCAGTGAGCATTAGCAAAATGTTCAGGCTAATTTCTTTAATCAGATAACGGCTAATGATGTTCATTTGACGGAGCTTGGTGCATTAAGTGTTTTTACAGCGCGTGATAATTTAGGGAGAAGGGGTAGCTGAAATAGTCGACGATAATAAATATAGATAGTAAACGCTAAAAATAATACATGCACAGGCCACAAGCCTATTAACGGGCTTAATTTCCCTTGTGTAATCCAAGCTTGCATGACCGTTAATAAATTGTTGTAAATAAAATAGATAAGCAGGGCTAATACTAAGTTGAGTGATCGTCCAGCACGTGGATCTACAAAGCTAATGGGAATAGCTAATAGCACTAATACAAAGGCTGCAATTGGCAGGCTTAAACGGCGTTGTAATTCGCCACTAGAGGCTGGAACGTGGCTATTGAATAACTCAACAATATTTTTTCCTTGCACGTTGAGTGGTTTTTCTTTGACTTCTTTGGTTTTAACGCGGATGGCATAACGCTCAAATTCAGTGGTAGTTATTTCTGCACTATTAGGCTCACTCTCATAACGCCGACCTTTTTGCATTACTAAAAAACTATCGCCATTTTTTTCTACTTCACGATGCCCATTGTTTGCAACCATCACCCCTACTTTTTGATGTTGGGTAGATTGTACAAAAATGTTCTTCACCACTTTGCCTAACTCATCAAAACTTTCAATAAAATATATGCGATCTGCGCCTGTTGACTCTTTAAAAACACCAGGGTTAATTGTAGAAAGCTCGTCACGGCTCTCTATTTGCGCCATATAAGTATTCACTTTTTGTGTAGCCCAAGGCATTACAAATAAGCTGAGAATGCCGATTACTACAATGACTGGCATTGCAAAACTTAATACGGGTCTAATCCAACTAGAAATACTTAATCCAGAGCTAAACCAAACCACCATTTCAGAATCGCGATGCCAACGCGACATGGTCATGAGCACCGCTAAAAATAAAGCAAGTGATAAAATCATGGGTAAATATTGGACCAAATTAAGGCCAAGCATCGTAGTAATTGCATCATTTGGCATTGCGCCACGTGCTGCTACACTAACCAATAAACCTGAACGCTGCGCGACTACAATGCCAAATAGTATGACAAAAGCCGCTAGTGCGGTAATGATGAGCTCGTGTATTAAAGATTTTTTAAATAGCAATGTTTGCAGCTTTAATTGGTCAATGAATCTTGGGTGAATAAGAGGTGAATATGCATAAAAAGCAATAAAATTAGTTCTATAATTATTTAAAGAAAAACGACATAATTGTATTATCGTTCAAGCCTCAACTAATTCAAAATTAATCAGTCTTAAAAGTGTAGATACCCAATAAATTAAGGATAACTTATGGAATTTAGCATAAAAAATGGTCACTCAGAAAAACAAAATCATGATTGCGTGATTGTTGGTGTGTATGAAGGTGGGCAATTATCAGATGCTGCAAAAGCGATCAATAGCGCATCAAAAGATTATCTCAACGCCATTTTAAAAAGTGGCGATATGGAAGGCAAGCTTGCCAGCACTTTGTTGCTGCATCGTGTACCTAATGTAGCATCAGATCGCGTTTTGCTAGTAGGCTTGGGCAAGGCTAACGAGTTAGATGAGCGTGCTTACCGTAAAGCGGTGGCCGCTTCAATCAAAGCGCTATCACATGGTGGCGTAGAAACAGCCGGCAGTTTTTTGGCTGAGCTTACAGTTAAAAAACATAATGCACATTGGAAAGTAGCGCAAATAGTAGAAATCGCATCAGATTGTAGCTATCGATTTGACCATTACAAAAGTAAAAAACCAGAGCATAAAGGTATTACTAAGTTAGTGATTAATGTAGACAAAGCTGACACGGATGCTGCTGAATTAGGCTTAAAACAAGGTTCAGCTTTAGCTAATGGCGTAAGCTTTGCTAAAGATTTAGGTAACTTACAGCCTAATATCTGTACGCCTACTTATTTAGCCGAACAAGCACAAGCGCTTGCTTTAACGCATGGCATTAAAGTGCAAGTGTTAGAACGCGAGGAAATGGAAAAGCTTGGCATGGGTTCATTTTTAGGCGTAGCACAAGGTAGCGTACAGCCACCAAAACTAATCGTTATGCACCACAATGGTGGAAAAAAGAATCAAAAGCCTGTGGTCTTAGTTGGTAAAGGGATTACGTTTGATACTGGTGGTATTTCGCTTAAGCCAGGTGCAGAAATGGACGAAATGAAGTATGACATGTGCGGCGCGGCTAGCGTACTAGGCACGTTCAAGGCAATCGCTGAGATGAATTTAGCTATCAACGTCATTGGTGTGATACCAACTTGTGAAAACATGCCTGATGGTAATGCTATTCGTCCAGGTGATGTCTTAACCAGCATGTCTGGTTTAACCATTGAAGTGTTAAATACTGATGCTGAAGGTCGCTTAATTTTATGTGATGCACTTACTTATGCTGAGCGCTTTGAGCCAGACGCTGTAGTTGATATTGCCACATTAACAGGCGCTTGCGTCATTGCACTTGGTCATCATGCGACTGGTTTATTTAGCAACAAAGATAGTTTGGCTGCTGAACTGTTAAAAGCTGGTGAAGCCGCACAAGATCGCGCTTGGCATATGCCAATGTGGGATGACTACCAGCCACAACTTGATACTAACTTTGCTGATATGGCTAATATTGGCGGTCGTGCAGGTGGCAGTATCACCGCGGCCTGTTTCTTGTCGCGCTTTGCAAAAAAATACGATTGGGCACATTTGGATGTGGCTGGCACTGCGTGGAAATCAGGCAAAGAAAAAGGTGGAACTGGTCGTCCAGTGCCGTTACTTACTCAGTTTTTAATGAGCCGCGTTAAGTAACCTAATTAAACTATGACGCGCGTGGACTTTTATTTTAATGTAAGTGATAAGCTACAAAAAACCAGGGAACTCACACAGAAAGCACTCTTTAAGCGGCGTAAAGTCATGGTCTGCGCCGCTGACGAGACACAAGCCATGAGTTTGAGTCAGGGATTATGGTGTGATGCACCAAGCAGTTTTTTACCAAACTGCTTGGTTAGTACTAGCGTAACAGATGAACTGGCGCTAAAAGTAACACCTATTATCATCAGCAGTTTGCAAGATCTTCACTTTAATCAAGATGATGTGTTGATTAATTTAAACAATGACCATCCTGTTTTTTTTAGTAGATTTCGTCAGCTAATAGAATTGGTTGGTACAGATGAAGCCGATAGAGCGGCTGCTAGGCTGCGCTTTAAGTTTTATCGAGATCGTGGTTATGAAATTAAAACGGTTGATGACACTGCAACACAATAGTCGCGAAAAATGAAGAGGCAACCACTTTGACGGTAAAAGATAACGATAATCTGGCATTAGTTTTAGAACGTATCAATTTACTGATGCAAACCGCTCCCGAAGCAATTTATTCAGATGATGTGCCTAGCGAAAATGCTATTGAAGATATTGATGCAGATGAAGATATACCACTTTTAATGGATGTTTATACTGGGGATATTACACAATTAAAACAACGAGAAAATCGTCAGATTGAAATAGACGCTGTCATTAAAGAAATGCAGCCTTACATTAAGCTAGAGATTAAAAAAGCTGTTTTAAAACATACAGTAGAGCTAGAGGCTATGTTAGTTGAGCAGCTTGAAGTAGATTTAATCAAGACGTTAAGTGAACGGTTGCAAACTATTTAATGCATTTAAAACTGCTAAATCAAGCAACTTTCAACAATGTATCGTAAGCCTCAGCATTCATTAAATGTGATGTGGGGATATTAACGCTAGTTTCCATTTTAAATATCCATGCTGAATAAGGCTTATCGTGAATGCTCTCTGGTGCATCAATCACAGCTGTGTTGATTTCAACAACTTCACCTGATAAAGGTGCGAATAAGTCTGCACCAGTTTTTACAGATTCTACGATGCCGCAAGACTGTCCTGTGGTAATTGTGCTACCAAGCTTGGGTGGTTCAATAAAAACGATATCATTCAGTAAGTCTTGAGCATAATCAGTGATTCCAACTAGCCATGTTGTTTTATCTTTCGTATCGCTATTGGTAAGTTGAACCCATAAGTGCTCTTTAGTGAATTGGCAGGTATTTGGTGCTTTCATATACGCTTAATTTTAACAATTAAAGACTTATTCTCTCATAATTGTTCACGACGACATACATAAAGCGTTTGTATCAAATATAAGCATTTAATTTTGACTAAGATTTGTCGTAAATCTTATCAAACAAGTGAGTAATTAATCTTAATAATTTTTTTACAAAACTTCGCTAAGTTGATGACAAAGCGTGATTTTTTATATACTATCAGATCAAAGTAACAAAGGTAATAAACTATGAAATTTACAATGCAAAAAATAATCAGCTTATTCCTCTCGTTGACATTAGTCATTTTGCCAACGGAAGTTTTTGCGGCCAAAACAAAAGCTCATCATCGTGTTGCAAGCACCAGCAAAAATGCGGTAAATAAAAGCAGCCGTATTAAAATCAGCGCTAAGCAACGTACAAAATTAAGTTCACGTAACAGTAAAATGCGCGTGTCTTTGCGTAAACAGCCATCTATAGAGAGCCGTAGTTTTTCTCAAACACAAACGTTTGATCATTTAGCCAATGATGGCTTATTACAGTTAGCTTCTTCTAAAGCGCTGATTGTTAACCAAGATACTGGTGAAACCATTTACGCCAAGGGTACTAATATCCCTACGCCAATTGCTTCTGTTACCAAACTAATGACAGCCATGGTGATGTTAGACGCCAGATTGCCAATGACAGAAATTTTAACGGTGACTGATGATGATGTTGATTATCTAAAAGGAAGTAGTTCAAAATTACCTGTTGGCACGCGCTTATCACGCGTTGAAATGTTACAGCTTGCACTGATGGCATCAGAAAATCGTGCGGCGTCTGCACTGGGTAGATATTATCCAGGTGGTAGAGAAATGTTTGTGCGTATGATGAACGCAAAAGCGCTTGAACTAGGTATGACGAGTAGCCATTTTGCTGATCCAACAGGCTTAGACAGCGGCAATGTATCTACAGCAGAAGATTTGGTGCATATGGTTAAAGCGGCTTACCAATATATTGATATACGCCGTGTAACTACAACTGCAAATTATGATGTTTATATTGGTAATCGCAATTATCCTACCAACTTTCATAACACTAACGGTTTAGTACGTGAAGGTAATTGGGAGATAGGATTATCAAAAACAGGTTATATCAGCGAAGCCGGGCGTTGCTTAGTCATGCAAGCCATGATTGGAGGTCAGCCCATGATTATTGTATTGCTGGATTCAAATGGAAAAATGACAAGAATTGGCGATGCAAATCGTGTGCGCAGGTGGATAGAAGCTAACCCAACGCCTAAAGAGACGGTAACTGGTGAACTAATGATTACTAAAAAGGTTAGTGGTTAATCATAATACTTAACAACCCATCATCTATTTAAATAATAAAAAGAGGCTAAATGCCGCTTTTTTATTATTTAAATGTATCAGCTTATTTAAATGGTGGCTTTTACTGATGATTTCTTCATTACAGGTTTCTTAGTTACCGATTTTTTAACAGCTGGTTTTTTAGCAGCTACCTTTTTAACAGGTTTAACTGCATCATCTGACGATGTGGTGGCCTTTTTTGTAGTCACTTTTTTAGCAGCTACATTTTTAGCAGGAGTTTTCTTAGCTGGTACTTTTCTACCACCCGCTTTAGGTGGAGAAAGCGCATCTTTGGCTGCTTTTGCAGTGATTAACTCCATCGCTTCTTCTAAAGTCACATCTTCTGGCTCTTGGCTTTTGGATATTGTGGCGCGTACTTTCCCATGTTGTATATAAGGTCCATAGCGCCCTGCATACACTGCAATACTACCGCCTTCAGTTGGGTGTTCACCCAATTCTTTAATCGGAGCGGGACCAGAACTGGCTTGCGCCAACAAAGTAACGGCTCCATTTAAATCTATACTAAACACGCTTTCAGATTTAGGAATTGATTTAAATTTACCATCATGATTCACATAAGGTCCAAATCGCCCTAGGTTCGCCACAATTTTTTTGTTAGTTTCTGGGTGTAAACCCAAATCACGTGGTAATGAAAGCAGCATCACCGCTTTTTCCATGTCCAAATCTGCAATTGAAATTTCTTTAGGCACACTGACACGTTTTGGCTTTTTCTTTTCACCTTCTACGGGCATGCCAATCTGCAAATAAGGCCCATAAGGACCGCTCATAAGCAGGATATCTTTTTGAGTTTCAGCATCAACACCAATTTTTGTAGGTTCTGCCCGTGCATCGCCATTGGTCGCTAAGTTGCTAATATAATCGCACTCTGGATAAGCGGTACAGCCAACAAACATACCAAACTTGCCTAGACGCTTACTTAATGGCTTGCCGCATTTTGGGCAATCTTCACCAGTAAGTTCATGCGTCATATCTGCACGGTCAATATTGGCTTTTTCTAATATCTGTTTATTGAAGCCTTGCCAAAACTCTTCAAGTAACGGAATCCATTCACGATCACCATCTGCAATGCTATCTAATGCGTTTTCTAAGTTGGCGGTGAAATCGTAATCTACATATTGCGTAAAATGCTCAGTTAAAAACCGATTAACTACACGGCCTACATCTGTTGGTGTAAAGCGTTTTTTATCGAGTAATACATATTCGCGTTCTTGTAAGGTACTGATAATGCTGGCATAAGTAGATGGGCGGCCAATGCCATACTCTTCTAAAATTTTGACTAAACTCGCTTCACCGTATCTAGGAGGAGGCTCAGTAAAGTGCTGATCACCATAGATTTTTTCTACAGTGAGCACTTCACCTGTTTCAAGATGAGGCAGTTTGCTTTCGCCTTCTTCCTCTTCGTCATCCTTACCTTCCATATAAACAGCTATAAATCCAGGAAAAACTAGCGTTTGGCCAGTAGCACGGAATAGAGTTGCATCGCTTCCAACACTTAAATCTACACTGACGGCATCAAATTTAGCTGGTGACATTTGACAAGCTAGCGCACGCTTCCAAATCATTTCATACAGTTTAAATTGTTCATCAGTTAAATATTGGCGCACTTTAGTGGGCGTGCGGCTAATATCAGTTGGCCGAATGGCCTCATGTGCTTCTTGTGCGCTTTTGGATTTGGTTTTATACATGATCGGCGATTTTGGCAAATAATCTGCTTGAAAATTACTTTTTACATATTCACGGATTTGCATAATTGCTTCCGTAGCCATGCTAAATGAATCGGTACGCATGTAAGTAATTAAACCGACTGTGCCGCCGCCCACATCAACGCCTTCATAGAGTTGCTGTGCAATACGCATAGCGCGGCTGGTGGTAAAACCTAGTTTACGCACTGCCTCTTGTTGTAAAGTAGAGGTGGTAAAAGGTGCTGCTGGGCTACGGCTTTTTTGTTTTTTCTCAACGCGTGAAACTGTGGTTTTACCTGCACTTGCCAGCAATAGTTTGCCAACTACATCGGCTTGCTGATTGTGATTAATCACACTAAATTGTGATATTTTTTCACCATTTAACTGGATTAATTTTGCATTAAAACTGTTGCTATGTTTGAGTGCGTCTAAATGAATGCTCCAGTATTCTTGGCTGACAAATGCCTCAATTTCAAGCTCACGCTCAACAATCAAGCGCAAAGCTGGGCTTTGCACGCGACCAGCGGATAAGCCACGGCGAATTTTTTTCCATAACAGCGGAGATAAGTTGAATCCCACCAAATAATCGAGTGCGCGGCGTGCTTGTTGCGCATTGACCATGGGCATGGAAATATCACGCGGTTCTGCAATGGCATGTTCTACTGCACTTTTGGTAATTTCATGAAACACTACACGCTTAATTAACTTACCTTTAGTGAGTTTTTTAGCCGCCAAAATTTCTGAAATATGCCATGAAATGGCTTCCCCTTCACGATCCGGATCGGTTGCGAGGTAGATTGAATCGGCTAGTTTAACGGCTTTGGTAATCGCATCTACATGCTTAGCGTTGCGTTCGATAATTTCATACTTCATCGCAAAATCTGCGTTGGTATCTACAGCACCCGATTTTGGCACTAAGTCGCGCACGTGACCGTAAGAAGCCAATACCTCAAAATCACTACCAAGATATTTTTTGAGTGTTTTAGCCTTAGAAGGCGATTCAACAATTAGGAGTTTAGACATGTAGGCTTAAAAAGGCGCTAAATAAAGTAAATAGATGTTGATGATAACAAGGTAAGCAAACAATAGACAATGCTTTTAGCGTTAAGTAACTTTAAAGTATGGTGGCGATATATAAATACTGTGTTCGCAAGCCTTTTAGATATTCAAAAGCACTTTAAGCTTTTGGCTTGCATTATTAATTTCGAGTAAATTCAATCCTCGCACCATCAACATTGCTCAAACTCATAGCGCCACCTTCATTTGCAATATTACTGAGTGGTACGTGGTCAAACATCGTATCTTCATCATCCGCTTTAGCTTGAGTTAATCCTTTAAAGTCATAAAGATTGGTATCAGCCAAGTGTGAAGGTTCTACATTAGTAATTGCACGGAAAATATTATTAACGCGGCCTGGCTGTTCACGTTCCCAATCTTGCAACATCTCCTTGATTTTTTGGCGCTGTAAATTATCTTGTGACCCGCATAAATCACAGGGGATGATGGGAAAAGCCATTTGTCGCGCGTAGCTGGCAATATCTTTTTCAGCGCAATAAGCGAGTGGACGGATGACAATATTTTGTTGATCATTTGTGGCTAATTTAGGCGGCATCGCTTTCATTTTTGCGCCAAAAAACAAGTTTAAAAATAGTGTTTCTACAATATCGTCACGATGATGACCGAGTGCGATTTTATTAGCGCCCAACTCTTTTGCGGTACGGTAAATAATGCCACGGCGTAACCTTGAACATAAACTACAAGTGGTTTTACCTTTAGGGATTTTTTCTTTAACAATAGAGTAAGTGTCTGCATTGACAATCCGATAATCAACGCCTAGCTTTTCAAAGTAAGCAGGCAAAATGTCTGCGGGAAAGTTTGGTTGTTTTTGGTCTAAATTCATCGCAATAAGTTTGAAATTAATTGGCGCACGTTCTTGCAAAGCCAATAAAATCATTAACATCGCATGACTATCTTTACCACCGCTCATGCACACCAAAACGGTGTCGTTATCTTCAATCATGTTGTAATCGCCAATCGCTTTGCCTGTAGACGATATCAAGCTATTGCGTAAACGAATGAAGTTGCTAGATGGGTTATCGGGTAAATGTTTAATCATAAACATATTATAAAGCCAATTTAAGTTGTAGCTGAGTGCGTTTATTCACAGAAACTACAAATTCAAACTTCTGCCACCATCCACAGCCAGCACATGTCCTGTAATAAATGGGGCATCAGCTATTAAAAATTTTACGGCTTTGGCGACATCTTGCGGCTCGCCTACTCTCTTTAATAGGGTTTGTGATATCACACGCTTGCGGTAGACCTCATCAAATTGCGGATTATCTTCTGGCCATTGCACTGGCCCTGGGGCAACAGCATTGACTCGCACTTCTGGTGCTAATTCATGTGCTAGAGATTTTGTGAGCGTGACCAAGCCTGCTTTCGCCACGCTATAAACGGTATAGCCTTTTTTAGGTCGCTCTACATGCATATCGGTAATATTAATGATGCAACCATGGGTTTTTCGTAACTCTGGTGCGGCAGCTTGGCTTAAAAATAGCGGCGCTTTTAAGTTGCTGCCCGTTAAATCTTGCCAATCATTTTCGCTGATGCTGCCCACTTCTGTGGCGTAATAGGTGGATGCATTATTAATGAGCACATCCAGCTTGCCAAAGTGCTTAACGGTTTCTGTGACTAGGCTAGGTAAAATGGCTAAGTTGAGTACATCGCCTTGTATGATGGCTACAGAGTTTGAACGCTGTAAATTGAGCTCAGCTTGCAACGCGCGTGCTTCAGTGACTGAGCTACGATAGTGAATCATCAAATTTGCACCATTAGCATGAAGTAAGCGGCAGATGGCAGCGCCTACACGTTTTGCACCACCAGTAATCAGTACTACTTTATTATTTAATTGTAATGCCGTATTTTCAGTTTTCACATTATCTACTTTGCTGTTATTTTTTCTAGTATTTAGCTTATTTTTTTCTGTCATTTAGGTCATTCATCTGATATTTATTATAATCTGCGCTTAACTATTTAAGTTTAAGATTATGTTAATTTTATGGTACTAAATTCTAAGCATTCAGCCCCTCTATATTTGCCTACACCCAGCAATAGTGCGCTAGCGCAGAGTGCAGCTTTGGTTGAGATAATTCAAACTGAAATTAATTCAAATAATGGTTGGATAAGTTTTGCACAGTTTATGCAGTTTGCGTTGTATGCGCCAAATTTAGGCTATTACAGTGGTGGTAGTCAAAAGCTAGCTGATGGGGTAAAAGGCGGCGGTGATTTTGTCACTGCGCCGCAATTAACGCCATTATTTGCGCAAAGTTTAGCGCTTCAAGCCGCACAGATTTTACAAATTACCCAAGGCAGCGTGTTGGAGTTAGGGGCTGGCACAGGTCAATTAGCGGTAGATTTGTTATTGGCGTTAAACCAAAAAAATCAGCTTCCAGCGCATTATTACATTCTTGAAGTTAGCAATCACTTACGGCATGTGCAGCGTGAAACGATCAATGAGCGATTACCAAGCGAATTAGCAGCGAGAGTAACTTGGCTAGAAACTTTGCCCCAAGCGTTTACTGGCTTGATACTTGGCAACGAGGTATTAGATGCCATTTCTGTACACATACTAGCGAATACTGAACATGGCTTACAGGAGCGTGGCGTTAGTTTAGTAAATGATGAATTTATATGGCGCAATCAAGTCATTACTGATGAAAATTTGCGTAAAATGGCCAGTCAGTATCAACTACCAAATCCCTATTTTACCGAGTTTTGTCCTGCTGCAAGTGCCCTTATTGTAAGCTTGGCAGGTTTAATAAAATACGGTGCAATATTGATGATAGATTACGGGTTTTGTGCTGCAGAGTACTACCATCCTCAACGTAATGAGGGCACGTTGATGTGCCATTATCAGCACTATGCGCACAGTAACCCGTTAATTTACCTTGGCTTGCAAGATATTACCGCGCATGTCAATTTCACTGAAATAGCCGAAGCTGGCTTTAATCATGGCTTAGATGTTGCTGGTTATACAAGCCAAGCACAATTTTTAATTAACTGTGGTATTACTGAGTTGTTAAATATAGTATCGCCCGATGATTTTGCGGCCTATTTGCCAGCGGTTTCAGCCGTGCAAAAGTTAGTATCACCCGCTGAAATGGGCGATTTATTTAAAGTCATTGCGCTGACTAAAGATATAGATATAGCACTTACGGGGTTTGCACAAGGCGATAAACGCCATACGCTCTAGGTATTAATGTAGGAGCTACGTACCGTCTCGAAAGCGATATTAAATATTCACCACTAATGCGAGGCTAAAGCTCCACCTACAGTCAAAGGGCATTCGGCACGGAGCTTGCATCCTAGAGATTAAAGGTCAAAATGATATAATTAGGTACTTATGGAAAAAAGCATGACACAAGAAATTACCCAAGAAAATACTGAGTCACTAAAACATCGACCAATCCGCAGCTTTGTATTACGTCAAGGACGTTTAACGGCAGGGCAGGCGCGCGCTTTAGAAAGTGGCTTACCAAAATTTGGCATTGAATATACTGCAAAAATGTTAGATCTTACAGCTGTTTTTAATCGTAGTGAAAGCAAAAAAATTCTAGAAATTGGCTTTGGTATGGGCGAAACTACCGCCCATATTGCGCAACATGCACCTGAGTTAGATTTTTTAGGGGTTGAAGTTCATACGCCCGGCGTTGGCGCATTACTTAAGCTTATTGAAGAGTTAGCGCTTACCAACGTGCGTGTGATACAGCACGATGTAGTTGAGGTGCTAAATAACATGTTGGCTGATGCCAGTTTAGATGGCGTGCATATCTTCTTTCCAGATCCGTGGCATAAAAAACGTCATCATAAGCGTAGATTGATTCAAGCGGAGTTTGTAAAACTTTTATGTAGCAAACTTAAAGTGGGCGCTTATTTGCTTGTGGCAACCGACTGGCAAGAATACGCTGAATGGGTGTTAGAAATCTTGCAAGCTGAGCCATTACTTAACAACACCGCTCATGATAATTTAACTACAGCGCCTTATGCCGAAAAGCCTACTTACAGACCGCTGACCAAATTTGAGAATCGCGGCATCAAACTTGGGCATGGCGTTTGGGATTTAGTATTTACGCGAATTGCAATTTAGCCCAGTACTTCTGGTGCATTTTCAGGATTAAAAAGCCACTCGCCAATCACTTTTTCAGCTTCTTCTACGCCTTGTTTTTTCAGGCTAGAAAAAAGTTGAATAGTACATTTTCCGTGATACGGCGTGCCCCAAGTTTCGATAAGTTCCTTGCTTACATCTCGCAAAGTTTGAGTAGCTGCTTGGCGCGATAGTTTGTCAGATTTTGTCAATAAAACATGCACAGGCTTACCACTAGGGCAGAACCAATTTAGCATTTGTCTATCTAATGGGGTAAGCGGATGGCGGCAATCCATTACTAACACTAAGCCAAATAAGCTAGTGCGATGGCTTAGGTAATCGGCTAATACCGATTGCCAATGTTTGCGCATGGCTTCTGGTACTTTAGCATAGCCATAACCTGGCAGATCGACCAAATGACGATCATTACCTAAGGTGAAAAAGTTAATTAATTGTGTGCGGCCTGGTTGTTTACTCACAAAAGCCAAGCGGTTGTGATTAGCTAATGTGTTAAGTGCGCTAGATTTACCTGCGTTAGAGCGACCAGCAAACGCGACTTCTAAGCCACTGGCGGAAGGTAAGTCACTTAAATTGTTGGCTGATATAAAAAACGCAGCGTTTTGAAACAAAGGCATGAGTTACTCGATTGATTAATGACAGAAATTACGGAAATGCTATCACGAGTTGTGGCTTTTCTATAAAATAGCATCTTGCTTAAGTAATAACGTCAAAGTTTAAGTAATAACGTTAAAAATATAGCATTTAAAAATTAAAGTAAGTTAAGGTTTTGTAAAACACTTTTATTAGCCGTAATTAATCGTCTAAATCAAAATATTTGAAAAATTTGTAGGAGTTGTGATGTGTATTAACAGTAAAAAAATGGGCAACGCACTGGCTTTAATTTTATTAAGTATGAATATGTTGAGCATAAGTGCATCGCAAGCAGCAGCAAACCCTGCTGAGGCTGCGGTAGCCGCTGCACCGGCTGTGGTAGAAAAAAGAACAGCACAGCAAATCGTCACCACAGTTTGTGCTGCTTGCCATAATGCAGATGGCAATAGTGCCATTACGCTTAATCCAAAATTAGCAGGTCAACATCCAGAATATATAGTAAAACAACTGACCAATTTTAAAGAAGGTACACGCGCCAATGCCATTATGGGCGGCATGGCAGCGGCTTTATCGCCAGAAGACATGCAAAATTTAGCGACTTATTTCTCTCAGCAAAAAACCAAATTAGACGTTGCAAAAATAAATGGTCATGGTTCTTTAGGCGAAAAAATTTATCGCGGCGGCATACAAAAAACTAACGTGCCTGCTTGCGCTTCTTGTCATGGTGCTACCGGAGCAGGTTTACCTAAACAGTTTCCAAGACTATCTGCACAACATGCAGATTACACCTTAGTGCAATTAAAAGCTTTCCGTACAGGTGAGCGTGCAAATGCACCCATGATGACGGCAATTTCAGTTAAATTAACTGATCAAGAAATGGCGGCAGTGGCAGATTACATGCAAGGTTTGCATTAGTTTTTTTATTGTAAAAGGGCGACATATTGTCGCCCTTTTGTTTTTTATGCGAACGTTGTTGGTAAAAGTTAGTTCAAATCTAGTGTAGTCTAAAACCTATATGCCATCGTTAATCCTTTTTTTTGAAATACTTTCTCTCTTGAAAACTACATCGTCATTTTCTAGGCAATTTTATGAGCTGCTAAGTTCTATGCGCTTTGCTGTGAGCATGTTAAGCCTGCTTGGTATCGCTTCTGTCATTGGTACAGTGCTAAAACAAAACCAAATCTACGAAGATTACATTATTAAATTTGGACAATTCTGGTTTCAAAGTTTTGAAAAAATCGGTTTATTTGATGTGTATCACAGCGTTTGGTTTTTATTGATTTTATTGTTTTTGGTGATTTCTACCAGCCTTTGTGTAACACGCAATAGCCCGATGATGTTGAAAGAACTTAAAGCCTATAAAGAAGGCGCTACAGAAAAATCATTACGCGCTTTTTCACATCAGCAAAGCTTTGAAGTGGCGTCTAACCATGCCGCTACCAAAGAAAAATTACTATCTTTTTTAGCCGCTAAAACCTTTCGTTATAAATTAAAAGCGCAAGCTGATGGCAGTGAGTTGATAGCTGCAAAAGCGGGTTCATATCAGCGTTTAGGCTATATATTGACACACGCTGCCATTGTGGTGATTTGTTTTGGGGGCTTGCTCGATGGTAATTTGCCACTCAAAATTCAAGAGTTACTCGGTCATAAAAAAATTGAAACCTTAGATATCCCAGTGCGTGAAGTTGCAAAGGTCAGCCGTTTATCACCTAGCAATCCTTCATTTAGAGCCAATATGACGCTCAACGAGGGTAGTGCAGGTAATACAGCTTTTGTGCGTATTCGCGATGGTTACTTGGTTCAAGATTTACCATTTAGTATTGCCCTTAAAGATTTTCGTATGGAAAACTACGCTACGGGGCAGCCTAAGTCATTTGAAAGCGATTTGGTGATTACTGATTCTGCGCTGGCAGAACCCATTAACACTACTATTCGTGTGAACCATCCTTTTACCTACAAAGGTATTGCGATTTATCAGTCTGACTTTCAAGATGGTGGTACTAAGCTTGATTTTAATGTGTTCAATCTACTCAATTCAAACACACAAAAATTAAGTGGTGCAATATTTAGTAAAAGTGGCCTTGGCACTGGGGCGGATGCACTGAAAGTCGAATTTAATGATTTTAGATTATTCAATATTTTAAATTTATCGGCAGATGGCAAAGGCAAACCGCGCAACGTTGGGCCTAACATCACTTATAAATTACGCGATCAGCAAGGTCAGGCACGTGAATATGTAACCTATATGCAGCCCATGCAAATAGACGGTCAGTATTATTTCATTTCGGGCATGCGTGAAACTGTGCAAGACGAATTTCATTATTTACGCATTCCAGCAGATGAAGATGGCAGCTTAGAAAGCTTTATGCAGTTTAAAAGCGTGATGCTAAACAGCGCATACTATCCAGAAATTGCGCATCGTTTAACGAGTGCCACTTTTGGTGACAAAATTGACAATGCGACTAAAACACAATTTGAACAAAGTGTGGTGCAACTACTCCAAACATTTTCAAAGGGTGGTTATACACATTTAGCCGAAGCCATTGAAAAGCGCGTACCGCCAGCACAGCGCGAAAAAGCCGCCCAAACCTATGTGAAAATGATTAACGCAGCAGGCTTTGAGGCTTATAGCATGGGTTTAGCAGCCGCTAAACTTCCAGCGCTTAAGTTAGATAATGTAAAAAATAGTGAGAAATCACAACGTTTGGTGTTAGATAGCCTAAATGCATTTAGCGATACATTTTTTTACGGCGCGCCTTACTATTTACAATTAGCACATTATGAGCAAAAACAAGCCAGCGGCTTGCAACTAACTAAATCTCCAGGACAATTTTGGGTATATTTGGGCTCAGCATTATTGGTTTTAGGTATTTTTTCGATGTTTTATGTGCGTGAACGCCGTATCTGGTTACTAGTTAAACCAAAAGCTGATGACAATAATAATCAAATCCAAGTGTTGTTTGCAATGGCATCTAACCGTAAAAATTTAGATTTTGAACAAGAGTTTAAGTTATATGGCGAGCAGTTACAGCAATTGCTCAAAGCTTAATTAATAGATAATTATTTGTTAAGAAATGCATAAAAATAAGTAGTCAATCAGGAGAATCACCGTGAATACAGATGTATTAAATTACAAACCGCAAAGTTTATTGCAACGCCTAAACTGGCCAGATTATATATATGCCGTATTGCTAGTAACGGGTGCTTTATTTGCCTACAGCAAATACGCACACTTTATGGATATTTATGAAGTGAGTTTTTTGTTTATATTTGCAGGTGTTTTTACTTGGTTAGGCTGGCAGTGGAAAGCCATGCGCGGTTTAATTATTGGGGTTGCTGTTATCAGCTTGTTTTCAATAAGTTTATACCACGGTGACCAAGCCCGAGCTACACAGGCATTTTTACTTAAATATTTAATCTCTAGCCAATCTGCCATTATGTGGATGAATGTTTTATTTGTATTGGCCATGGTCACTTACTGGTTTGCTTTATTCACACGCTCGGCATTTGCAGGAAAAGTTGCCTCTGCACTCACATGGAGTGCGGTGCTTATGGGCTTTGTTGGATTAATGGTGCGTTGGTATGAGTCTTATTTGATCGCACCAGAAGTTGGCCATATTCCAATCAGTAATTTGTATGAAGTGTTTATATTATTTAGTTTAATTACTGCATTGCTATATTTGCATTATGAACAAAAATTTAAAACCAAACAGTTAGGCGGCTTTGTGTTGCTTATCATTAGCGCGGCTGTGGGTTTTATTTTGTGGTACACATTTGATCGCCATGCCAATAATATTCAGCCATTAGTACCCGCTTTGCAATCGTATTGGATGAAGATTCACGTGCCAGCTAATTTTATTGGTTATGGATCATTTTCATTGGCTGCTGCTGTAGGTTGGGCTTATTTATTAGGCAATCAAGCAGTATCAAGCACAGTCAAAAAACAGTTACTTACAGCAACAGGCATTACTCTAACAGCAGCCATAGTAGGCACATTTGTACTGCATTTTTATCCATTTTTCACTTGGCTTTTATGGGCAGCCGCGTTTATTTTAGGTACAGCGGCGGCACAGGGTGTATTGGCTAAATTTTTACCAAAAGCTGATTTATTAGATGACTTAATGTACAAATCCATTGCGGTCGGATTTGCCTTTTTTACTATCGCTACCATTTTAGGTGCTTTTTGGGCGGCAGAGGCTTGGGGAGGTTATTGGTCTTGGGATCCCAAAGAAACATGGGCATTAATTGTATGGCTTAATTATGCCGCTTGGTTGCACTTACGTATGGTTAAAGGCTTACGTGGTCCGGTATTAGCATGGTGGGCGCTAATTGGATTACTTGTCACGACGTTTGCCTTTTTGGGTGTAAATATGTTTTTAAGTGGTTTGCATTCTTACGGAACGCTGTAAGTTACGCACATTGTGTCATTCAGAGGCTCTTTTTTAGCCATTGAATGACGCAATTCTTTAAGCACGGCAAATTGGCGTAGTTAACTACGCTTCGTTATCCTGCACTAACTCCACTCTAAAGCGCACTTCACCATCGGTATTATTAACCAAGCTGAGTTTGT
>JAYVFU010000037.1:0-5640 GCA_043772865.1 Methylophilaceae bacterium | reverse complement strand
GCGCATCGACTACATTGACGGGAATATTTCTTTTTTTAGCCTCTAGCGAAACTATTTCATTCACGGCTTCATCATCTGTAGCGGCAATTACAATGACTGCGCCGTTTAGCTGTTCAGGCGAAAAGTGTGCGTTCATGTAAACGAGTTTTTTATCATTCACAAGTTGCTGCAACTCATGACAAAGTACAGGTGATACAAGTACTACTTTGGCCTTAGCTTTTAACAGCATAGTGACTTTGCGCGTAGCAACATCGCCGCCGCCAATCACCACTGAATTGCGTTGTTTTAAATCGATAAAAATAGGGAGTGCTTGCATTACTATATATATCCTTGGGTCACTCTTGCATTTAAGTTGGGCGTATTTAAGTTAGCGCATCGCGGTAATTAAAGCGCGATTTAGCAGTAATGTTGAATAGCATCACTCACTATTTTGTTAAATTGCGCTGTCGATTAATCATTCAACACATTGTTGTAGCCATTGCGCGCTAAAGTCTCGCGTAAACTTGGATTTGTTAACAAATCAACACAGCCACTAATTAGCTCAGCTTCGTTTGCGGCCACCAATAAAGACTCTCGGTGTTGTAGCTTTACATACCTATACTGAGCATGGTGCGATAATAAACAAGTTCTTTGATAACACATCGATATTTCATAAATATATGCTGATACTTTTTAACGCATAAACATCTAGTATTAACCTTTAAAGACTTTTTTAAAATGGATTCCAGCGCACATAAATTTACATTTATCTTTAACAAACGAGTAGGTTGCAATAACGACTATACAACTAGCGGTTAAAATTATGAACTTAAGCAATGTCGTGTGTATGAAATATTTAATGATATATAACAACCACATATGAATTAGATAAATTGAATATGCCGAAGCTGCAATTAAAATTAAGTAATTTTTAATAGCAAATAATACGGGCATTTTTGGTAAAAAAACGATGAGCGAAACAGCTGATAATAACCATATGAAATGCGCAGGCTGCCAAATATTTAATACCACCCCTACAATTAAAAATTGTAGGGCATATCCCACAACAAAAAATTGCTGCTCCTTTGTTTTCGCTAGGTGAGCACACCAGCCAATCATGATTAAAGGCATGTAAATATGTGGCAGTCGATATCCTAAATTTTGTGTATCCCACATGAAATTTATTAGTAAAGACATGATGGAAATTATGATCAGCAAAAAAATTGAACTTTTCCAAATATCTTTTTTCGCAAAATCAACAAATGATTGAATCGAGAAAATAATACCCAATATAACAAAACACTGAACTAAAACCTGTATAAACCACATGGGCTCTAAATTACCTTGTTGATATCTGTAAAAATTGCTGATCATTAACAAAAAATCATAATCTGCTGTAGTGCCTTTTATATGTATTCTGTAAAGAATATATGCGATAGAGATCATCAAATAAGGAACAATCACTTTTTTAAGATAGAGCCCTGTGGTTTTCCATACAGTGCCGTTAAGCATCTCAGTCAATTGAAACCGAGCAAAACTATAGCCCGTTAACATCATTAAACAAGCAGCTCCACCATTAATATATTGGGATGGAATTTCGCCTGTGTGATTAAGTAATACACCGAGTATTGCGAGGGCCCTAAGAACAATACTCGTTTTAATCGATTGCCATAATCCAGGCTTAACTGGATTAAGCGCCTCAATTTCCTGAACTGTCAGTGTTTGCCAGTCAACGGGAACTTGTCCAAGTTTCTTTTCTAATAGCATTAACATTTGTACGTAGTTAAGTGAATCCCCGCCTAACTGTTTAAAAGTGCTGGACGGAGCCACTTCTGAGCTGTTAAATATGGTTGAAAAAATCAACTCTGCAGATTGGTTACTATCAATATTTTTTTTAGAAAATAATTTTTTCACTAAAGTTTGTTTGGGCTTGGGCTGGATAGATTCTTTATGTAGAACCTTAGCCTCACTCATATCAACCAGTTTCTTATAATCAACTTTACCTGATGGTAAAAGTGGAAAGTCTGTAACCTCAACTACAGTCACATACTGGCTAGTTAAACCAAACTTTTCAGCTAAAATATGCGCTATCTCTAAAGCTTTACCAGTATCTATAGTCATTACAAAAAAATGTGCATCAATACCGCCGCATATCACTACGTATCCAAGTGCACGGATAAAAGTTTCAATTTCATCTAAACTAATTCTGTTACCAAAAATTTTAAGGAATCTATTTTTTCTACCAGAAATATAATAAAAACCTCTTTCATCACGCCATGCTATGTCACCAGTATGCAACGCTGTTAAGCTAGAAGAACTCAGTAAATCACTCAAAGTATTAGCATATCCCAGCATAACGTTTGGGCCGTGGTAAACAAGCTCACCATTTGTCTGCGTGCTTTTGATGATTTGGCCAGTCTCATCTATTAACTCAAAATAGCCTTGCGGAATTGCAATACCAATGCTACTAGAATCAGATATCACATGCTCTGGCGGCAAGTATGACATCCTTGCTGTAGCTTCTGTTTGACCATACATCACATAAAACAGCCATCCATGTTGTTGCCCCAGCTTAGCGTAATATTCAACCAATTCTTTGGGTAGTTTGCCCCCTGCTTGCGTCATATACCTTAGACTAGGCAATAATTTATTTTCAAAACTACTGCTCTTTAACAACTCATACGAATAAGGCACGCCTGCAAAGCTAGTGCAACTATGCCGGTTAAATGTTTGCCAAAAATGATCTTCAACTACAGTGTCACTGCAAAGCACTAATGAAGCACCAATGCTCAAATGGCTATTAATCACCGACAATCCGTACGAATAATACATAGGAAGACTTACGATAGCCCTTTCTGACGGGCTAAGATGCAAATACTCTACAATAGATTGTGCATTTGCATTGATATTAGCTGATGATAGTCTGACTAATTTTGTGCTGCCCGTTGTGCCTGACGTGGATAAAAGCACTGAAAGATTAATAGGGAAATCTTGATTTACTATATTTGTATCTAGGTGCTGCTCAAATAAGTACTGCCCATGCTGAGGACGATAACTTAAAGTGGGTTGAAATTGATTAAATACGTTTTCAAAAGTTTCTGATTTGTCATGTGGTATTAAAATAACAGGCAGATTGGATCTAAGCGCTGAAAGATAGGCAACGATACTTTCTAAAGAGTTGTCCGCTTCTAGTAAAAAAAGTTGTCTACTATTTTTGGGGAAATTACTGCTAAAGTTATTGGTTAATTCGGCTAAAGCAGTATAAGAAATTGGCTCCCCACTAGCGGTGATAATTGCTATTTGGTCAGCAAACACCTCTAAATTTAATGGGAAAACATTTGTCAATTGACTTAATCTCCAACACGCACTGTATAAATTAATTTCAAACAATTACTATAACATTTTTAAATTCGAGAATTTTCAATATCTTGATAGTAAGCTACAATCGTATTACTTAATTTATATTGAATAAATTGAATAAAAAAACAATTTTCATTGTCGGTTTAACAGCAGCTTTAGTTTGTTTATTGAAGCTCCCATCATCATTTTTACTGCGAATTTAAATATACTTGTGTCAAAAACGTCCTCTAAAAAAGTTTTTATCAAAACCTTCGGTTGCCAGATGAACGAGTATGATTCATCACGCATGGCAGATATGCTGGCAATGTCAGACGGCATGGTGGAAACTGACACCCCTGATGATGCTGATGTGATTTTGCTTAACACTTGCTCTGTGCGTGAAAAAGCTGAAGAAAAAGTATTTAGTCATTTAGGGCGTTTTATCCCATTAAAAAAGGCGAATCCTAATTTAGTGATAGCTGTAGGTGGATGTGTTGCCAGCCAAGAAGGTGCGCATATTATCGAACGTGCGCCTTATGTGGATGTGGTATTTGGCCCACAAACCTTACACCGCCTACCGTATTTAATTAACGCTAAACGTAACACTGGTCTATCTCAAGTGGATATTAGCTTTCCAGAAATCGAAAAATTTGATCATTTACCGCCACCTCGAGTAGAAGGTGCTACTGCGTTTTTATCCATTATGGAAGGCTGTAGCAAGTACTGTAGTTTTTGCGTGGTGCCATATACGCGTGGCGAAGAAGTTTCACGTCCTTTTGCAGATATATTGACCGAAGCCATACAACTCGCTGAACAAGGCATTAAAGAAATCACTTTGCTTGGACAAAACGTTAATGCTTATCGTCACGAACATGATGGTGTAGAAGCAAATTTAGCTTTACTCATTGAATACATTGCCGAAATCCCGCAAATTGAGCGTATTCGCTTTACGACTAGCCACCCTAATCAAATGAACCAAGATTTAATTGATTGCTTTGCTAATATTCCAAAATTAGCGGCACAATTGCATTTACCCGTACAAGCAGGCTCTGACCGCATACTGATGGCGATGAAGCGCAATTACACAACACTACAATACAAATCGACCATTCGTAAACTACGCATGGCCAACCCCAATCTCACATTTACCTCAGATTTTATTATTGGCTTTCCTGGTGAAACCGAAGCGGATTTTGAAGCTACTGCAAAATTAATGACCGATGTAGGGTTTGATAATAGCTTTAGTTTTTTATATAGTCCACGCCCCGGTACGCCAGCGGCATTTTTAAAAGATGATACCCCGCAAGAAGTGAAATTAGCGCGTTTAACCAAGCTGCAAGCCATTAACGAAGCGAGCGGCAAAGCCATTTCAGAGGCCATGTTAGGTACCATACAGCGCGTATTAATTGAAGGTGCTTCGTGGAAAGATAGCAATTTACTCGCGGGTAAAACTGATAACAACCGCGTGGTGGATATTGTGGGAGAAGCCAAACTTATTCAGCAATTTGTAAACGTAAAAATTACCGATGTGAGCAATCCACGTAGATTAATCGGCGAAATTATTCATTAGATGCAAATTACCCTAACCCCAGAAGATAACCTGCGCCTTGCCAATTTATGTGGCACGCTAGATGAAAACATCAAACAAATTGAAAACGCGTTAGATGTGGGCATTAACCGTCGCGGTGCTAATTTTATCTTAATGGGCGATACCCACAATATGCGACTTGCAGCGCAGCTACTTGAAAACTTTTATGTGCGGGCTAAAAAACCCATTAGCTTAGAAGAAATTCAATTAGGCCTAGTTGAAATCAACAAAATGAATGCTGAGGATGTCGCCATTTCTACGGCACCTGTGCTCATGACACGCCGCAGTGAATTGCACGGCAGAACGCCACGCCAAGTTTCATATTTGCAACAAATTCAAAATCACGATATCACCTTTGGTATCGGCCCTGCTGGTACAGGTAAAACCTATTTAGCGGTTGCCAGTGCGGTAGATGCTATTACGCGTGATTTGGTAAAACGTATTATTTTGGTACGGCCAGCGGTTGAAGCGGGTGAACGTTTAGGTTTTTTACCGGGTGATTTAAACCAAAAAGTAGACCCCTATTTACGGCCTTTGTACGATGCGCTTTACGATTTAGCGGGTTATGATACGGTGAATAAAATGTTTGAGCGTGGCGCCATTGAAGTGGCTCCGCTCGCTTATATGCGTGGGCGCACACTGAACCAAAGTTTTGTTATTTTAGATGAAGCACAAAACACCACACCAGAACAAATGAAGATGTTTTTAACGCGTATTGGCTTTGGTACTAAAGC
>JAYVFU010000036.1:0-17924 GCA_043772865.1 Methylophilaceae bacterium | reverse complement strand
CTGCGTTCAATATTAAGATTTTGTGCTAGGCCAAATGCGCTCATGCCATAAATTAAGCCAAAATTAATCACTTTTGCATAGCGGCGTTGTTCGTTATCAACAGCATCGCGTTCAACTCCAAAAATCTCGGCTGCGGTGGCGCGGTGTATATCTTCAAAATTGGCAAATGCTTGCAGCATGCCAGCATCTTGCGAGAGGTGTGCCATGATGCGCAATTCAATTTGCGAGTAATCTGCAGACACAATCACAGCGCCTGCGGGGGCAATGAATGCTTCGCGTATACGCCTGCCTTCTGCGGTACGTACTGGGATGTTTTGCAGGTTAGGGTCACTGCTGGCTAAGCGCCCAGTAATGGCGACTGCTTGATTGTAGCTAGTATGCACGCGACCTGTGGCAGGGTTAATCATTCTGGGCAGCTTATCGCTATAAGTTGATTTTAACTTGGCTAAGCCGCGATGCTCTAATAAAACCTTGGGTAAAGGGTGGTCGAGTGCCAGTTCTTGTAGCACATCTTCATCGGTACTTGGTGCGCCACTCGGTGTTTTTTTAGTAGGTTTTATGCCGAGTTTGTCGAATAAAATTTCTTGTAACTGTTTAGGTGAGCCTAAGTTGAAAGGTTGTCCAGCCAGTTGGTAAGCTTGCGTTTCTAGCGCGATTAACTTCATGCCAATTTCATTGCTTTGACGGTTGAGCATAGCGGCATCAATCAGCACACCATTACGTTCTATGGTGTATAAACATGCCATAGAAGGCATTTCAATCTGGCTATAAATAAAGTCTAATTTGCTATCTTTGGCTATTTGCGGGTAAAACACTTCCTGCAATTGCAAGGTGATATCGGCATCCTCTGCTGCATATTCGCTCGCAACTTCAACTGTCACTTGATTAAAACCAACTTGCTTTGCGCCTTTGCCCGCTACATCGGTAAAGCTGATGGTACTTACATTTAAATGGCGCATGGCTAAATCATCCATGCCATGCGTGCGATGGCTTTCTAACACGTAAGATTGCAACATGGTGTCGTGTGCAATGCCGTTTAGCGTAATGCCATGATTGGCTAAAACGTGTTTATCGTATTTTAAATTTTGTCCGACCTTTTTGATGTTTGCATCTTCAAGCAACGGTTTAATACGCGCTAAAGTAGCTTCAAATGGCAGTTGGTCTGGCACATCAAAATAATCATGCTTAAGTGGTAAATAAGCCGCTTCGCCAGTTTTTACAGAGAAAGACATGCCGACTAATTTAGCCTGCATGGGGTCTAGTGATGTAGTTTCAGTATCAAAACACACCAGTGCGGCTAGGGCAATTTTATCTAACCAATTATTGAGTGAATCTTCAGTAAGTATGGTTTCATATTGGCGCGAAGTATTGGCTTCATATTGAACTACGGCGAATAAATCGGTTTGGGCGTTGTTGTTGTCTACACTACTTAATTTATCTAATTTATTTGGCGCGCTGTTACTCACACTTGTGCTTGTGCTAGCCTGAGCGCTTTCTAATTCTTTTTGCCATGTTTTAAAATCAAATCGTGCGTAAAGCTCGGCGAGTTTTGCTCTATCTTGCGTTTGTAATAGCAACGAATCAAAGCTTTCTGGCATGCCAGCCACGCCTTGTAAATTACAGCGAATCGTAATCAGTTCGCGCCCTGTTGGTAGCCAATTCAAAGCTTTACGTAAATTTTCACCCACTACGCCGCTAATTTTGTCTGCATTCGCCACTATATTATCCAGTGAGCCATACTCTGTAAGCCATTTTAATGCAGTTTTTGGTCCTACTTTTTCTACCCCAGGTACGTTATCTACCGTATCGCCAATCAAAGTGAGGTAATCAATAATTAATTCAGGTTTGAGTCCAAACTTTGCTTCAACCCCTGCAATATCCAGTATTTCATCACCTTTTCTAAAGGCGTTAGGCATGGTGTTGATGACGGTAACGTGCTCGTTGACGAGTTGCGCAATGTCTTTATCGCCCGTTGAGATAATTACGCGTAAACCTTGTGTCTCAGCTTGTTTGGCTAATGCCCCAATCACGTCATCTGCCTCTACCCCATCTACCACCAGTAATGGCCAGCCCATCGCAATAATCGCTTCGTGCAAGGGCTCTACTTGGCTACGTAAATCATCTGGCATACTGGCCCGATTAGCTTTATATGCTGGATAAATGTCATCGCGAAAGGTTTTGCCTTTGGCATCAAAGATACACGCGCTATAATCGGCAGGGTAATCTTTGTGTAGCTTGCGCAACATGCTAAGCACACCACGAATGGCGCCAGTTGGCTCATTCGCATGGTTGCGTAAATCGGGCAAACCGTGGAATGCGCGATATAAGTAAGAAGAGCCATCGACTAACAGTAATGTTTTCATAATGAATGTTAAGGTATTTTGAATGACAACAAGGAAATTACCCCAAATCACTGAAGCGCAATTGCTCAATGGAGCAAGTCCTGACAGTGAAGCGTGGCACGCATTTGAGATTATGGCAGAATTCGTCGGCGCGACCGAACGATTGAAGGAAATTACCCCTGCGGTTTCTATTTTTGGCAGTGCACGCACTAAACCTGATCACCCCTATTACAAGCTCACTGAAGAAATCGCTAAACAGCTGTCTGATGCGGGTTTTAGCGTAATCTCTGGTGGTGGGCCTGGCATTATGGAAGCGGCAAATAAAGGCGCTTTTGCAGGTTCAGCGCCTAGCGTTGGTTTGAACATTCAGCTGCCGTTTGAGCAAAGTGGAAATGAATTTCAAGATATTGGCTTAAGTTTTAAATACTTTTTTATGCGCAAAGTCATGTTTGTTAAATATGCAAGTGCTTATGTGGTCATGCCAGGCGGTTTTGGTACATTAGATGAGTTGATGGAGGCTTTAACACTGGTGCAAACAGGTAAGGCGCGAAAAATCCCGATCATTTTAGTCGGCACTGAGTTTTGGAGCGGATTGCTAGATTGGATTAAAAATACACTCATTGCAGAAGGGATGGCCTCTCCTAATGATGTGAATTTGTTTCAAGTGATTGACGAGCCAAAGGACATTGTAGAAGCTATCTTTAGACATTATGAGTCAAGTGGTTTTGAACTAACGCCCGCGGAGCGTAAAGCGCAGCTATATTTATAGCGAAGCAAAAGTAAAGCCAAGCCAAACCAAACCAAACTAAACAGCGCAGGTATAATTTTAGCGTAGTTGATTTGATCGGTAGTTGTATTAGTGAAAACTCTTTTACTAATGCTCATCTAATAAACAAACTATCATTTTCGTTCATTCCCGTGGAGGCGGGAATGACGGACTTTTAGTTTTTTGTACAAATGGCTTATTAAGCCAAGTGTATTTCTAGATTAATCACTAAACACATCACATGCTTTACCAAGAGACCGCTTAGTTTGCTAAAATCAAATTATCAAATAACCTGAATAAAAAGCGAGCAATTGCATGCCTTATTTCCGCCTCACTCATTTGTTGCTTTGCTTAATGCCGCTATTGACCTTGCCTGTCGCTTTTGCTGCGGATGCTGCCCCGCCTAAAAATGCTGAAATGATTGATGATTTATCAAAGCCGCCTAAAACGCTAGATCAAACAATTGAAGATAATCTAGTTGAGCCACAAATTACCATCAAGAAAAAAGGCACCGATACGGTGGAAGAATACCGGATTAACGGACAACTTTACATGATGAAAATTACTCCAGCACACGGCGTGCCTTACTACTTGCAAAAGCAAGATCAAGAAGGTGGTTGGTCGCGTACAGATGGTCCAAATGTGCCATTAGCTATTCCAAAATGGATAATTTTTAAATTTTAGCTTGTTAAGCAAACTAGTTTGAAGTAAATAAACTACATACTAATTTCTGGCTTTTACAGCCATTTACTCAGTTATTTTTCATTAAGCTATTTTATGTCTGTATTTACTCACCTTGAGTTCTCTGAATTAAATCTTTGGTTAAAAGATTTGCATTTTAGTGAAACAATCGGCAATTTGGTCGAATTAAAAGGCATTGCCGCTGGTATTACCAATACTAATTATTTTGTGACAACCGAATTAAACGGTCAAAATAACCGCTTTGTAATGACCATTTTTGAAAAGAATGCCTTTGAGGAACTGCCTTATTTTGTAGAGCTAATGACACATTTAACAGCGCACAAAGTGTTGTGCCCCGCGCCAATTACTAATACAAATGGCGTCGCGTTAGCTGAAATACAGGGCAAGCCAGCTTTGTTGGTGAGTTGTTTAAAAGGGAGTGATATTGAACAACCAACAGCAGAACATTGCGCACAAGTAGGGCGTGTATTGGCAGAAATGCACTTGGCTTCGCAATCATTTAAGCAAGTTTCCAAAAATCAACGCGGGCTTGATTGGCGTATTGCCACGGCAAAACAAGTGATAGATAAGCTATCAGCAGAAGACCAACAATTGCTTACGCAAGAGCTCGCTTTTCAAGCGCGATTAGATTTAACTAACCTACCACGTGGCGTGATTCATGGCGATTTGTTCCGTGATAACGTGTTATTTGATGGCAATCAATTAGGCGGGTTTATTGATTTTTACTACGCTTGCGACGATATATTAGCTTACGATGTGGCCATTGCCGTAAACGATTGGTGCATGACTGATGCGGGTAAGTTTGATGAACCACGATTAAATGCATTTATGGTTGCCTATACAGCCGTTCGTCCTTTTAATGATATAGAGCAACATGCATGGCGCGGCTTGCTACGTATTGCAGCCTTACGCTTTTGGTTATCACGTTTGTATGATTGGCATTATCCACAAGCTGGAGAGCTCACGCATGCTAAAGATCCTGAGCACTTTAAAAAGATGCTAACAAACTATATCAGCGCGAACTAATTGGATGTCTATTAATAGCTAGCTAAGTTTAAGCTAGTACTAGAAGTAAAAAGTTAAAACACGAAGGTTGAAGATGACTACTGATTTAAAAACAAACTCAAATATAAATGTTCGTATTGTGCCAGTGGCAAATGCTTGGCCTTGGATTGCTGACGGATTCAAAATATTTTGGAAAAACCCATTAATGTGGTTTGTTTTGTTAATCATTTACCTACTGATTATTGTGCCGCTATCATTAATCCCTTTTGTTGGCGGCATAGCAGCCACACTGCTAGCACCCGTTTTTTCTGCTGGGTTAATGTGGGGTTGCAAAGCGATCACAGAAAATCAAGATTTAGAAATAAACCACTTGTTTGCAGGGTTTAAGCATAATACACAGCAACTAGTGCTTGCTGGTATTTTGTATATGGCTGGATTTTTAATCATCACGATTATCGCAGCAGCTACTATTGATAAAACCGTGATGGATGCAATTGTGGGTGGTCAAACACTCACACCTGAGCAAGCGAATAAAGTGATGCTGCCGCTGTTGTTTGCTATGTTGCTACTCATGCCATTATTAATGGCCTATTGGTTTGCACCAGTGTTAGTGGGTTTAAATAGCATGAAGGCTATTGATGCAATGAAGCTAAGCTTTGTAGCCAGTTTGCGTAATGCCCTGCCTATGCTGGTTTACAGTTTGATTGTGGTGGCGCTGATGGTGCTGGCGATTATTCCGTTCGGCTTAGGTTTGTTTATTGTTATCCCGACTATGATGACGAGTATGTACACAAGTTATCTTGATATTTTTGTAGAAAAAACGAGTTAGTTAGCGAGTTTTTAAGCAAAAAACTCTACAAGTTCGTCATTCCCGCGTATGCGGGAATCCAGTTAAGTGTCAAGTTGACCTAGATTCCCGCCTACGCGGGAATGACGAAAATGATAGTTTTTGTTAAAAATTGAGTTGCATTTCGGTTTGTACAAAGGACTCAGTTATATTTCCCTCAAGCCTAAATTTTCTCAAGCTTAGCAAATTCCATTGCTAGCCATTTTAAACCTTCACGGCCAAAATTGACTTGCACGCGCATGTCACTAGCATTGCCTTCATAACTCACTACTACGCCATTACCAAACTTTTTGTGCGCTACTGCCTGACCGATTTTCCACGGCATTGCATTTTTCTGATCGCTACTTTGATGCTTGCTCATTAAACTGGGTAGCTCGTTGTAATCACGCCCACTGCCAATACTAGGTTTGCTAACTTGGCGTGAGTTGAGGCGTTTTAGTAAACCTTCTGGAATTTCATCTAAAAAGCGTGATGGAATGCCGTAACGTACTTGTCCGTGTAGCATGCGGCTTTGCGCGTGGCTTAAATACAAACGCTGTCTAGCACGCGTCACCGCTACGTACATTAAACGTCGCTCTTCTTCTAAGCCGTTGTTTTCATATAAACTATTTTCATGCGGGCAAAGGCCTTCTTCTAAGCCGCTAATAAACACGGCATTAAACTCCAAGCCTTTCGCTGCGTGTACCGTCATCAATTGCAAAGCTTCGCGCCCTACGTCTGCTTGATGTTCACCGGCTTCTAGGCTGGCATGACTTAAAAACTGTGTAAGAAAATCGGTTTTCTCGTTAGCAATATCACCATCAATATCAACATTATTATGGTTACCCAAATCGCGGTTGGTAAACGCCACTGCCGCGGTGACTAGCTCTTCTAAGTTGGCGATTCTATCTTCGCCTTCTTTTTCATTTTGATAAAAGTTTTTTAGTCCCGAAAGCGTGGTACAGAGCTCTGCTAGCTCAGGCAAACTTAAGCCATAAGCGTCATCTATCATGCGCCTAATCAGCGCTACAAAGCCGCTTAAGCCTTTTGTACCTAAGGTCCCATTACCAACTTGGTTAATCGCTGCTTGCCATAAGCTACAATTTTGCTGACGTGCAGCTTCTTGCAGTTGTTCAAGGCTGCGTGCACCGATGCCACGTGCGGGAAAATTCACTACACGTAGCAAAGCCATATCATCGTTAGCATTAGCAATTAAACGTAGGTAAGCCAGTGCATGTTTAATTTCTGCACGTTCAAAAAAGCGCAAGCCGCCATATACACGGTAGGGTAAATTGGCTGAAAATAAGGCGTGTTCTAAAATGCGCGATTGGGCATTGCTGCGGTAGAGCAGGGCGATATTGCTTAACGCCATACCTTCGTTATGCAACATTTTAATTTCATCGACGATAAAGCCAGCCTCTTCGTTATCGTTATAAGCCTCAAAGATACGTACTGGCTCGCCTGCGCCAGATGACGTCCATAAATTTTTACCTAAACGATCTTTATTATTAGAGATAATGGCATTGGCAGCATCTAAAATATTGCTGTGCGAGCGGTAGTTTTCTTCCAATTTAACAATATGCTCAATATTGAAATCTTTTTCAAAGTCGCGCATATTGCCCACGCGTGCGCCGCGAAAACCATAAATCGATTGGTCGTCATCGCCTACGGCAAACATGCAGTTTTCTTTGCCTGCGAGTAATTTTAACCATGAGTATTGCAGGCGATTGGTGTCTTGAAACTCATCGACCAAAATATATTTAAAGCGCCTTTGGTAATGTGTGCGAATATTTGCGTCACGCTCTAAAAGCTCATAGCAGCGCAATAAAAGTTCTGAAAAATCAGCCACGCCTTCACGCTGACATTGCTTATCATAGGCTTCAAAAATTTCACGTAGTTTTTGTGAGTGCGGGTCAAAAGCCTCAGCTGCGTGAGCGCGCAAGCCTTCTTCTTTACAGCTATTGATATAGCCCTGTACTTGCTTAGGTACAAACTTTTCATCATCTATATTCATCGCTTTCATCAAGCGTTTAATGGCAGATAATTGGTCAGCCGTATCTAAAATTTGAAAGGTACTAGGCAAGCCCGCTTCACGATAATGTGCACGTAAAAGTCGGTTACATAGCCCGTGGAAAGTACCTGCCCACATGCCCCGCGTGTTAATAGGCAACATGGCAGTTAAACGCGTGAGCATTTCTTTAGCAGCTTTATTAGTAAACGTCACTGCCAATAAGCCGTTAGGCGTCACTTGCCCTGTTTGAATCAACCACGCGATGCGCGTAGTTAACACGCGGGTTTTTCCACTACCAGCACCTGCCAAAATAAGCGCAGATTGATGCGGTAAAGTCACGGCTTCCAGTTGTTTATCGTTAAGGTTGCTGAGCAAAGAATCGGAGGCGTTAATGGTATCCATAAGTCATATTATCTCATGGCTGGCAGATGAAGGTTAATGTAGATGCTAATGAAATTATTTAGTCGATATTTGGATAAAAATCATCCAAAGAACATCTAATTTGAAGCTTTAAATCTATTAAATGTAAAGCTATGTAAATGGAATTAATGTTGAAAATATCTTGGAACTAATCAATTGAGCTAGCACTCTCATTTAGCAGATAGTTAAGAGCTATCTTTCCGCTTCTTTCCTCCCTGAGCGGAAGCCTTGTCACAGAGGCGCTTTTTGCCCCGATTTAATCCCCTTAATCGGGGCTTTTTTTTGCCTGTAAACTAACAAGCTTAATTTTGAAACTGCAAAAATTATATGCTTATTTGTGACTAAGTGTAAGTGAATTGTAAAAATATATTTACATTTAATTGCAATCTGAAAGTTTTGTAGAGTGGGTCACTTGTTACCTACACGTTACTTCGATTCTGCTTCACGATAAAGCATGGGGTTAAAACCCCACCTATAAGTTGGCCGTTAATCTAATAGACCTAACGAAGCTTGCCGGAAAATTAATGTGCCGCTGATGAAGCAGCACTGGCAGCCACTTTAATTGGTCTGGCTAACCAAACTAAACCAATTAAACCTATGCAAATGATTGAGGACACATAAAAAATATCATCGGCGGCAAAGGTGAATGCTTGTTGATTAATCATCATATTTAACTGTGTTTTCGCTTGGTCCATAGTCAACCCTGCTTGCGTCATTTTATTGAGTGCATCAGTGGCTTGGTCGTTATAAACAGAAATATGTTCAATGAGTTGTGAGTGGTGAAACGTAGCGCGGTTATCCCACGCGGTTGTGGCGATAGATGTGCCAAACGCACCTGCGGTGATGCGAACAAAGTTAGATAGCCCCGAAGCTGCTGGAATCTGATCTGGACGTAAGCCTGAGAGCGTTAAGCTCACTAATGGGATAAAGAAAAACGCCATCGCGATGCCTTGTATCAAGGTAGGGATGAGTAAGGCTTGCACATCTGTTTGCGTGGTGAAATTTGAGCGCATCCAAAACACTACACCAAATACAAAAAATGCGACGGATGCCAATAGGCGTAAGTCTATACGTTGAATATTTTTACCCACGATAGGTGAAAATACAATGGCTAAAATCCCCACAGGCGCAGTCACTAAGCCAGCCCACGTAGCAGTGAATCCCATATATTGTTGCAGCCAAAGTGGCAACAGGACGACATTGCCAAAAAATATACCGTAGCCTAAAGAGAGCGTAATGACGCCTATACTAAAATTACGGCGTTTAAATAAACGTAAGTCCACTACTGGGTGTTTGTCTGTTAATTCCCAAATCAAGAATAAAACAAAACCAACTAGGGCTATTAAACTTAACCCAGTAATAAGTGGTGATGCAAACCAATCTAGCTCTTTGCCTTTGTCTAGCGCGATTTGCATCGTGCCTACCCAAGTGACTAGCAGCGCTAAGCCTACAACGTCTACTGGTAGTTTGCGAGTGGGTGTTTCGCGTTTGCGATAAATTGCCCACGTGGCCCATGCCGCGCCAATACCAATTGGAATATTGATATAAAAAATCCACGGCCAAGAAATATTATCCGTAATATAACCACCAAGCAAAGGCCCCATGATGGGCGCAATGAGCGTGGTGAGTGACCACATGGCGAGCGCAGTCCCTGCTTTGCTAGCGGGGTAGCTGGATAATAGTAAAGACTGAGATAGCGGTATCATTGGCCCAGCAACAGCGCCTTGAATAACACGGAACAAAATTAAGGTTTCTATTGAAGGTGCAAAACCACACATGAGTGAGGCGAGTACAAATAAAAGTACAGACCAGGTAAATAGCTTTACTGCACCAAATCGCATGGTCAGCCAGCCAGTGAGAGGGATTGAAATTGCGTTTGCAACCGCGAATGAGGTGATCACCCAAGTCGCTTGATTTGGCGATACGCCTAAATCTCCCGCAATGGTTGGCAGCGATACATTGGCAATGGAAGTATCTAGCACATTCATGAAAGTGGCGAGTGATAGTGCGATAGTACCGAGTACTAATTTACTACCAGTAAGTGGGGCTATTTGTGTGGCCGAATTTGCAACACTTTTTTCAGAACTGTCTTTTGCATGCCTGATATCAGTCATCTAAATTTCTATTTCTTTAGATTAACTGAGCTTAAGACGGTAGCTTAGCTAGGGGTATTTTTTTAACCATATCATTTTTGGTTACATTCGTTTGATCTGCCGCACCACTATTTTTACTTATAATTTGGCTAATCAGCTTGTCTGTAGCTGCCGCTTCATCATCCATGTGTGCGCTAACAGATACTGGCGCAGTTCTGGATATATCTGCTAAAAGCTTACCGGTGCTATCAGTAATATTGACTTTTGCATCAATTGACAAGCCAACGCGTAATGGATGCGCTTTCAATTGCTCTTTATCTAATGCCACACGCACTGGAATTCTTTGTACAATCTTAATCCAATTACCGGTTGCATTTTGTGCCGGTAGTAATGAAAATGCAGCCCCAGTGCCTGCACCCAAGCCTACAATATGCCCAGAATATTCAACCTTGCTGCCATAAATATCAGCATAAAGTTCGACTGGCTGGCCGATACGCATACGGCGTAACTGGCTTTCTTTGAAATTGGCATCTACCCAAACTAGGTCTAGTGGCACAATCGCCATCAATGGTGCACCCGTTTGTATACGCTGACCAATTTGCACACTTCGCTTAGCTACTTGACCTGCCGCTGGGGCGGTAATATCGCATCGGATTCTGGCTAAATAAGCTTGTCTAACGTGCCCTGCAGCGGCTTCTACAGCAGGCAGCGTGGCAATGGATGAGCCATCTGTTTGCGCATGATTAGAGGCTAGTTGTTCTTGCGCGCCCGCTAAACTCGATTGCGCTGCCGATAGCGTATTTAAAGCATTATTGAGTGTGGTTTTTGCATGTTGCAACTCTTCTTTAGACACTGCACCTGTAGCCACAACAGCTTCGCGACGTTGGTAATCTTGTCTTGCTTTGTCTACATCGGCTTGCATGCGCGCAAGATCAGCCTTACGCTCATTTAGGCTGGCTAAGGCAATGGCATTATTGGCATAAAGGCTGCGCGATTGACGTACAGTCTGCGCTAACTCAGCTTCTGATTGTTTCAACGCAACATCGGCATCTGTGGGGTCTAACCTTACTAATACTTTGCTTTGGGTGACATAATCAGTGTCATCTGCGTTAATTTCAACTACAGTGCCGCTCACTTGCGGTGTGATTTGTATGACATTGCCTGCTACATAAGCGTCATCTGTAGATTGGTAGTTAAGCGCTACCAGAAACCAATAGGCAAACCACAAGATGCCCAAAATGAGCACAACAATGGCCACGCTAATGAGCAAGATTTTTCTTTTGCCATGTTCGTTAGGCGCTAGTGTTTCAGCCACTGGATCTGCCAGCGTGTTAGGCTCGGAAAGCGTCTGGTTTGATTCACTCATGGTTAATGTTGCCTTGAATAAATTGAGTAATGATGATTTAAATGGTTATTTGGTTGGGTTTACTAAGCAGTTTCCAACACTTAAAAAGCATTCTTTTCTGCCAAATTTGCATTTTTCTGGCTATTAAAGCCGCCACCTAAGCTTTTAATCAACGCGATATTAAGCGCCGTAGTACGTGCTTGCAGGTTAATCATTTTGCTGCGCTCACGTAGAAGGGCATCTTCTGCGGTGAGCACGGTTAAGTAGTTGGTTAAACCAGCTTCATAGCGGATTGTTGCTAGTCGGTAAGCGGATTGGGCGGCATCTAATGCTGCTTCTTGGTCGCCAGTTTCATTGCGTACCGCTTTAATTGAGGTCATCTGATCTGCTACATCATGGATAGCTTGCAACAGCACGGCGTTATAACTTGCAATCGCAATGTCTAAATCTGCATGTTTATTTTTTAAATTCGCACGCAAACGACCAGCATCAAAAATAGGCAAATGTACGGCAGGGCCTGCACCAACGACGGTACTTCCTAAATCAAGCAATTTAGATAAACCGAATGACGATAAGCCGATAAAAGCCGACAAACTCACGTTAGGGTAGAACTCGGCCTTTGCGCTGCCAATATCCGCTGTTGCGCTGTTAACCGCAGCTTTGGCTGCTGCCAAATCTGGGCGGCGACTAATCAAATCAATAGGGATATCATCTGGCAGAGCTTGCGTTGTAAAGGTTGGCAAGCTGGCCTGTATTTTATCTAGTGCGTACGGTGCTTGCACGGTTAACGCCGCTAGCGCATTACGTGTTAAATTCACCACTTCATTAGCAGCTTCAAAATCCACTTTTGCACTGTAAATATTACCTTTGCCCTGTTCTAGCTCAACATTGGTATCTAAGCCAGTTTCAATACGCGTTTTAACTAGCTTTAGCTCATGGTCACGCTGTTCTAATGTTTGAACTGCCAATTTTTGCTGCTCAATTTGTCGCGCAAGTTGATAATAAGTCTGCGCTACGGCTGTTGAAACCATAAGCTTAGCTGCTGACTCTTCGGCTTTGGCAACATCGGTTTGAGATAAAGCAGCGCGTAATGCAGCACTATTTTTACCCCAAAAATCTAAATCCCAACTTGCACTAATAGATGTATTGGCAATGTTTTGGTAAGAACCTCCATAGGGCGGCGGATAAAAGGCATTTTCAGATAAACGCTGACGGATAACATCAGCGCTACCTATTACTTGGGGAGATAAAGCGGATTGTGCATTGCCAACATAAGCTTGCGCTTTCTCTAGGCGTTTAGCTGCTTGTATTACATTTGGATTATCTTTTAGCGCAAAATCAATCAAATGATTAAGTGTAGGGTCTTGCAGGTTCGTCCACCATTGCTCAGCCGGCCAAGTGTCAAATTTGGTTTTTGCCCCTAAAGATGTTGGTGAGCGCATCGTTTGATTATGTGTAATGCCTTTGGAGCTAACGCAACCAGATGTCGCTATTAGTGTCACTAAGATTACACTTAGCAAGTTAATAAATTTAAATGAGAGCGTTGGTAGGCTTATATATTTAGTCAAAATTCAACTCCCAGCATTGGCGATAATACGTCTTAATAGCAATTTAAGGCTTGCTAATTCATCTGCATTAAAACCAAGTAAATGCTTGTTTAAGCTTGCGGCTAGTAAGTCTGGAACTTTAGATACTAAATCCTGGCCTTCTTCAGTTAATTCCAAATAAATAATGCGTCTATCACTTTCGCTGCGCTTACGTACAAGTAAGCCTTTGGCTTCTAAGCGGTCTAGCATACGTGTCACAGTGCTGGTTTCTACCCCACCCAATCGTGATAATTCAGCAGCGGTATTTGCTTTTCCGTAGGCTATTAGTAGTAGAGGCCCCCACTGCATGGCTGTTAAATCAAGCGCTGCCATTTTGCTGTCAATTGTGCGATGTATGGCTAGCTGAGCCTGTTTAATTAAGTAACCAATTGATTCTTCAATGACGTAATTATGGCCAAAGTAAAAGCTGAATTGATTATTGTTGCTATCCAATTCATTTGAATTAGCATTAATTTTGAATAAGTTTTCATTGATCATTTAAGCATATTACTGCATGAGCAGTTATTGTCAATGCAGTTAACCAATATTTAACAGAATAATTTACTTAATTTGGTTACACTAACCAATTACATTATGATTAATTTGGAAGTTTTTTTATTACTCATTGATTTTAAATATAAAAAAGTACTCACTGCTTATATGTACATAAAAAAAGACTTAAGTCGTTAAAACTTTAGTCTTTTTAAATAGCTATATAATTTCTAGCGTAAGCTAATATTTGTTAGTCACCCACTTTTACAACCTAACTTCAGCCTATGTGAACAAGCTTATTCCTAGCAAGGTGCCAAGTACAACTAAAATAGCAAGCACCAGAAATATAAAGAAAAACACTTTGGCAATCTTAGAAGCACCTGACTCAACACCTCTAAAACCTAACAGACCTGCAATTACAGAAATCACAAAAAATATTAATGCATAGTGCAGCATATATCCCCACTTATATTATGTTTTATAATAAATATTTGATTAAGTACAAAAACCCATGTAAATACTAGATTTTCATGGGTCAAGTGTTTTTATTCGGCGATGATGATTTTATCTTTAACCGATGTAACACCTTTTACATGTTTAGCGAGTGTTACCGCCTTTTCCGCCTCAGCTTTCGATTTAGCAGTGCCTGATATTTCTACCATGCCATGACTATCGGTTTCAACCTTAAGTGCGGTAGCACTTACAAGTTTATCTTTGGCAAACTCCGCTTTTACTTTTGTGGTAATTACAGAATCACTTACTTTGGTAGAAACTGAGTCTCCATCAGCTGCAAAACCAGCCATTGGCATTAATAAAGCACTCACTAATAGAAGAGATTTAATAGATGTTTTCATAATGTTTCCTTATTGAATTTGTTTAATACGAGCTAATTATTGAGGAATTAACAGCGATAACTAATACAATTAAATCTGATATTGTCGTAAGAATTATCTGACGCGTTTTTAAAAAAATATCAAATAGATTTTTGTAATTAATGCGCTTTGAAAAATTCGAGATTTTAATCATTCAGAATGTAAAGTGAAAATTTTAAGCAGATATTTGCGCGAAGATTTAGTCAATTAAAAAGGCCTACAGCGTTTAACAGTAAACCTATATATGTAGCGCGCCCAAATAGATTCAAAATGCTGAATCTTAGTTTGTAAAGGCGGATTTTAATAATAAAGTAGATTAAATCAAATGGATGTGAGTTTGTTTTAGGAGAGTGCAATACTAATTGTATAAAGTTTTTTGATATTTAAACTTTTCACAACCTTTGTATTAACCTGTATATTTATCATATTAACAAGGTTCTAAACATCAATTCATGTACGAGTTCGACAATACTTTAACACGATTTTTTGGTATAGAATTTAGGTTAATTGACTAATTTTTTAAATGCGTGGTTAAATGTTGTAATGATTGGAGTTAATTAAAATTGGAATTTACTAATTTCGTTCCTGTTGGATGTAAGGAATGTCGAGACAAAAGCCTGCTCGATATAGAGTTTACTATGGCTTTCCAACCTATTGTCGATATATCAAGTAAGTCAATTTTTGGTTATGAAGCACTCGTTAGAGGTATCAATAATGAAGGTGCTGCAACCATACTTTCTCAATTGAACGACAACAACAGATATATATTTGATCAAGCGATACGTGTTAAATCGATTTACTTAGCAAAAAAGCTTAACTTAAATGGTATGTTAAGTATTAATTTTTTGCCAAACGCTGTTTATAAGCCTGAAACTTGCATCCGTGCGACCCTTGAAGCCGCTGCAGAGATGGATTTCCCAACTGATAAAATCATATTTGAAGTTACTGAAGGTGAAAAAGTACAAGATAATGATCACCTAAAAAACATATTCATAGAATATAAAAAACATAGATTTACGACAGCGATTGATGATTTTGGCGCTGGCTACGCGGGACTTAATTTATTAGCTGATTGGCAGCCTGACATCATTAAGCTAGATATGTCTTTGACACGTAACGTGAATACAGACAGAGTTCGACGTGCATTAGTTTTTGGAATACTTTCAATATGTAGAACACTTGATATTCGTGTTATTGCAGAGGGTATTGAGACTAGGGAAGAGTGTTTAACTTTAGCAGATGAAGGTGTCACATTATTTCAGGGATATTTATTTGCCAGACCCGAGTTTGAATCATTACCCCAAATACCAGATGATGTGTGGCCATTAGTTAAAACACGTCGGGCTAAAGATCGATGGTAATTAATATAGGTTGTTACACTATTTGTTCGCATTCAATTTTAACTAGATTTCTTTAAGCAGCATGGTTGACAATAGTAATTTTACATTTGATAACGGATTCGTTGGTATTAAAGACGTAACTAATATATCTGAAAATCTTATCTATACTTCCTTAACCGAAAATGTTGAATATTTAAATTTTATTCAGCGTGGGGCCGATTACATATTAAAAATCGTGTCACTTGGTACCCCTGTTTATGGGATAAATACTGGATACGGAGATTCATGTGATATCTCTATTCCAAATCATCTAGTTTTTAAGCTCCCTCGAAATTTATATACTTATCACGGTTGTGGTTTGGGTGAGTATCTTTCTAATACTCAAGTACGAGCTGTTATGGTTGTGCGACTTGCTTCATTATGCAAAGGTTTTTCTGGCATTAGGCCAATATTGTTACGTCAAATAATTGCCTTTTTGAACGAAAATATAATACCCTTAATACCTTCAGAGGGATCAGTAGGTGCAAGTGGCGATTTAACCCCGCTATCTTATCTTGCCGCCGCTTTATGCGGTGAACGTGAGGTAATGTTTAAAAATCAACGTATGAGTTCCAGCGAAGCATTAAGTTTTGCTCATTTATTGCCCCTAGAATTACAACCTAAAGAAGCTTTAGCCATCATGAATGGCACATCTGTAATGACTGCACTTGCATGTGAAGCATATACCCGGGCCAACTATCTACAAGAACTAACAACGCGAATCACATCTATGTCTTCCTATGCCTTAGATGGAAATGTTGCTCATTTTGATGCTTTCTTATTCACGCTCAAGCCACACACTGGTCAAGAAAAAATTGCTACTTGGATACGTAATGATTTAGTGATAACTGATGATTCAAATAGTAGTCGCATACAAGATAGATATTCAATTCGTTGCGCACCCCATATCATTGGTGTACTTGCTGATGCTTTGCCATGGATAAAAAACTTTATTGAAAATGAAATTAACAGCGTCAATGATAATCCAGTCATCGATGGTGAAAAACAAAAAGTTATGCATGGCGGACATTTTTATGGAGGACACATCGCATTTGCTATGGATAGTCTTAAAAACTTAGTTGCGAATTTAGCTGACATGATGGATAGGCAGATGGCTTTACTGGTCGACTCGCGCTACAGCAATGGATTGCCTGCTAATTTATCCGCAGATACAGGACCAAACGCTCCTATAAATCATGGACTTAAAGCATTACAAATTAGCGTGAGCGCATGGACGGCTGAGGCGCTCAAATTGACAATACCTGCATCGGTGTTTTCCAGATCAACAGAATGTCATAACCAAGATAAAGTTAGTATGGGGACAATTGCAAGTAGAGATTGCCTAAGAATCCTTCAATTGACGGAACAAGTAGCTGCGGGTCTATTAATTGCTGTGTATCAAAGTGTGAGTCTAAGATTGCAAATGTCTAAACATGCATCTATGAGTACACATCTTCAAAAGATGCTAGAAGAACTTTCAAAAACGATAGAACTTGTCTATGAAGACCGTGCGCTACAATCTGAATTAGAAAAGCTACTTATTGCAATAAAGCTTCGAATTTGGCCTTTATACACGCATGCTAACGCACATTAATTTTGTATAAAATACAGTGATGAATACGTTTCCACAAAAGGCTTGGTTTCAATATCCGAAACTTCTTAAAAGGTTTACAAATGATTTGGTGTTTGGTGAGTTAGCCACATTAAGACCAACTTCTACTAAGATTATAAATATTGATATAAGCGATGATGTTGCATTAGGGGATCTTGGATTAGGGATGGATTCATTGGAATTAATGGCTGTATCCACTTCAATATCGAGGTCTATCCATATAAATGAAAGCCATTTAGCAGACAATTTTCTTGACAAGAGGCTGCTGAAAGATTGGCAATCGATTGTACTTGAAAGTCTGAAAATCTTTTCTGAACGTATATCCTTTAAAACCTCAGGTAGCACAGGTTTTAAAAAGTATTGCACTCATGACTTGGAAATCCTTGAGGAAGAAGCTCAATTTATCGCTGGATTAATGACAGGACGTCAACGTATTCTTTGTGCGGTTCCTTCTCATCATATTTATGGCTTTA
>JAYVFU010000035.1:0-5727 GCA_043772865.1 Methylophilaceae bacterium | reverse complement strand
AGTATATTGCTCACGCGTGAAAACTTTGGTTGTGGTTCAAGTCGTGAGCATGCACCTTGGGCGTTGGAAGATAACGGTTTTCGTGTGGTCATTGCATCCAGTTTTGCTGATATCTTTTTTAACAATTGCTTTAAAAACGGCATGTTGCCGATTGTTTTATCCGCTGAGATCGTGGAAAGCTTATTCCAAGAAGTTGAAGCAAATGTAGGTTACCTGTTGAATATAAACTTGGATGCACAAACTGTCACAACACCAAGCGGTAAAACTTATGTTTTTGAAGTAGATGCAGTGCGTAAACATAATTTACTCAATGGCTTAGATGACATTGGTTTGACGATGCAGCAACAAGATAAAATTAAAGCCTTTGAGATTAAACATAAGCAAGCCCAGCCTTGGCTATTTAATTAGTCTATCAATATAAAGTAACGTAAGAAAGTATTCCATGAAATTAGCAATATTGCCAGGTGATGGCATTGGTCCAGAAATCGTTGCACAAGCAGTTAAAGTGTTAAAAGCGCTTAATTTGAACTTTGAAATGACAGAGGCACCTATTGGTGGCGCAGGTTATGAGGCGTTTGGTGACCCCTTGCCAGACATTACTTTGCAGATAGCCAAAGAGGCTGATGCGGTGTTGCTTGGTGCAGTTGGTGATTGGAAATACGACAAATTAGAACGTCATTTACGTCCAGAGCGTGGTTTATTGCGCATTCGTAAAGAGTTGAATTTGTTTGCAAATTTACGCCCAGCTTTGCTTTATCCTGAGCTGGCAGATGCCTCAACATTAAAACCAGAAGTGGTTTCTGGTTTGGATTTAATGATTATTCGTGAGCTTACTGGCGATATTTATTTTGGTCAGCCACGGGGTATTAATACGCTAGAAAATGGTGAACGCGAGGGCATTAACACGATGCGCTATAACGAGTCTGAAATTCGTCGTATCGGTCGCGTGGCGTTTGATATTGCGATGAAAAGACGTAAAAATGGACAAAAACCAAAAGTATGTTCAGTAGATAAAGCCAATGTGCTAGAAACTACTGAGTTATGGCGCCAAGTGATGATTGAGTTGAGTGCAGAGTACCCAGAAGTTGAATTAAGTCATATGTACGTTGATAACGCTGCTATGCAATTGATTCGGGCACCAAAGCAATTTGATGTGATGGTGACAGGTAATATTTTTGGCGATATTCTTTCTGATGAAGCTTCAATGCTTACTGGCTCAATTGGCATGTTGCCATCAGCGTCATTAGATGCAAATAACAAAGGTATGTACGAACCTAGCCATGGTTCTGCGCCTGATATTGCGGGCAAAGACATCGCAAATCCATTAGCGACAATACTTTCAGTAGCCATGATGTTACGTTATACCTTTAACGATGAAGCCAATGCGTTAAAAGTCGAAAACGCCGTGAAAACAGCATTAGCACAAGGCTATAGAACTGCTGATATTGTGACAGATGGCTGCAAAAAAGTAGGTTGTAGCGCAATGGGTGATGCAGTAGTTGCAGCATTAAATTAGTTAGAAATATAGAAACTTAAGGTTTGCAACATGTTAAAAGTTGGTTTTATAGGTTGGCGTGGCATGGTGGGTTCAGTACTCATGCAGCGCATGATGGAGGAAAACGATTTTGCGTTAATCGAACCGCAGTTTTTCACTACATCTCAAGTTGGTGGCAAAGCACCTAATGTGGGTAAAGATTCTGCACCACTAAAAGATGCTAAAAACATTGTTGATTTACAAACAATGGATGCGATTATTTCGTGTCAAGGTGGCGATTACACCAGCGAAATATTTCCTAAATTGCGTGCAGAAGGCTGGAAAGGTCATTGGATAGACGCGGCCTCTACTTTACGCATGGAAAAAGATGCGGTGATTGTGTTAGATCCAGTCAATATGCACGTCATTCAAAATGCTTATGCCCATGGCAACCGTAATTGGGTGGGTGGAAACTGTACAGTTTCGCTCATGCTTATGGCGCTAAACGGTTTGTTTAAAGCTGATTTAGTAGAGTGGGCAACTTCTATGACCTATCAAGCAGCCTCTGGGGCTGGCGCACAGAATATGCGCGAGTTACTTAAACAAATGGGAGAAGCTCATCGTGTTGCGAGTGACTTTCTGCAAAATCCAGCTTCAGCAATATTGGATATAGATCGTGAAGTGGCAGGAATTTTACGCGATGAAAAATTTCCTACTGCGCATTTTGGCGTACCACTGGCTGGTAGCTTGATTCCTTGGATTGATAAAGATTTAGGTAATGGTCAGAGCAAAGAAGAATGGAAAGGCGGCGTTGAGACTAATAAAATTTTAGGTCGTGAATCTAACCCGATTTCTATCGATGGCTTATGTGTGCGCATTGGGGCAATGCGTTGCCACAGCCAAGCCTTAACTATTAAGCTCAAAAAAGACGTGCCTATGGATGAAATTAACCAGATGTTAGCGGTGGCTAATCAGTGGGCAAAAGTCATTCCAAATGAACGTGAAGCAAGTATTAGAGAGCTTACGCCAGCAGTTGTTACAGGCACATTGATTACGCCAGTTGGTCGTTTGCGTAAACTAAATATGGGTAACGATTATTTATCTGCTTTTACAGTGGGCGATCAACTGCTGTGGGGTGCTGCGGAACCGTTGCGTCGTATGCTGCGGATTTTAATAGAAAAATAGTCTATGCAAGATATAGTTTTTTATTAAGTTGCCGATAATTAAATGTGAATTCAAGACGACGAATAACGTCAATCAAAATCAAGCAATTTACAATTAATCAGTATCAACGATAGATCAATAATATAGCTTAGCTATATTATAAATGTGATGAGCTTGCATCACTAACTGATTGATGTTATGGTTATTATACAAATTTATCTAAGTAAAAGTTAAGGGTGGGGATAAGTGCAAAAATTCAAATTAAAGCGCATATCGATGGCTGTATGTATTGCATTAATGCCACTTTCTGTATTTGCAGCTGGCCTTGGAAAACTCAATGTACTTTCAGGTTTAGGTGAACCCTTAAAAGCTGATATCGAGCTTATTTCTGCCACACCCGAAGAACTTTTTTCTTTAACTGCCGCTATTGCAAATGAAGAAGCGTACGCAGCGCAAGGCATAGAGCGTCCTGCTATGCACAATAATATTCAAATTGAGCTTGCAAAAAATGCGAGCGGTAATCCAATACTTAAACTAAAAACTAATCAAGCGGTAAGTGACCCACTTTTGGATGTACTCATCCAAGTTGATTGGGCCTCTGGTAGATTATTACGTGAATACACGGTATTGCTAGATCCTCCAGGCTATAAATCACAAGTTGATAAAAGTAACTTAAGTCAGCCAATTCAAGCGCCAATTGCCAAGCAAAATGCTGAAACTTCTGGTGAAACTGCAACGCCAGCAATTAAATCTCCCAGTGAAAACAGCATAGGAAATTATGCTGATAATCAAGCGGCTATAGAAGAAAAGCAAAAAAAAACGGGTAAAACTCGCAAAGCTAAGCCAGTAAAACAGAGTGAAACTAACTCCTCAGAATTTAATGCCGCTAATGATTACACTACCAAGCATGGAGACACCTTAAGTACAGTAGCCAAGCAGATGCAGGTTGAGGGTGTTAACCTAGATCAAATGTTAGTGGGTCTGTATCAAAGTAATCCAAACGCTTTTTCTGGCGATAATATGAATCGCCTTAAAGCTGGACAAGTTATTCGCGCACCAAGTGCGGATGAGCTTAATGCTTTAAGTCAAAAATCAGCCCATGCGGAAGTTAAATTACAGGCTGAAAACTGGAATGCTTACCGCAATAAACTAGCGGGTATGGTGGCAATTTCAACTGTAAAGTCAGAAGATTCAAGCAAAGAAGCTGTTGGTGGCAAGGTAACTTCATCTGCTGCTGATAAAGTAGCGCAAGCCAATACAGGCGTTAAAGATGTTGTTAAATTATCTGCTGGCGATGTCAAAGATAAAACCAAACAAAGTGCTAGTGCATTGGCTGAACAAGCCAAAATTGCAAAGCTTGAAGATGCGGTAGCTAAAGATAAAGCCTTAAAAGAAGATCAAGAAAAAACTACAGAACTCGCTAAAATTCAAGCTAATAAAGATTTGCTTGCACTTAAAAGTAAACAAATGGCTGATTTGCAAAAATTAGCTCATGAAAACGAAAAGCAAGTTGCTGCTTTGGCAGAATCTAAAGTCGAGTCTAAATCTGCACCAGCAGTAGCAGCTAAAGAGGAGCCAAAAAATGAAATAAATCCTTCGCCGTCAGCAATTGCACCAAATACCGTTGAAACTGCACAGCCACCAGCAAAAAAACCTATAGAAAAAGCGCCTACACCCATTGCTGTAGTGGCTAAACCTGTAGAGGCACCCACAAGTTTTATTGGTGATTTGCTGGGTAATGTTGATGCGGCCGTGCTAGGTTTAGGTGGGGGTGCATTAGCACTCATCGGCGGTGGATGGTTATTTCTTAGAAATAAACGCAAGCGCAGCTTGGCTAATTTTGAGCAGGGTATTTTGACCTCAGGTGGTTTAAAAGCTAATACTGTTTTCGGCAATACATCGGGTGGTAAAGTTGATACTGGCGACACTTCGTTTTTAACTGATTTCTCACAAAGCACTAATGGCAATATGATTGACACTAATGATGTTGATCCCATTGCGGAGGCCGAAGTTTACATGGCCTATGGACGTGAGGCTCAAGCGGAAGAGATTCTAAAAGATGCCATTCTTAAAGAGCCTAAACGCTATGAGCTGCACCTTAAGTTGCTAGAAATGTATGCGGCACGTAAAGATACTGCAGCGTATGAAACGATTGCAGGTGAGCTTTATACAACGCTTGGTGCTAGCGATCCAACTTGGGCTAAAGTAGCTGAAATGGGCGCTACTATTGAACCCGAAAATCCTCTATACAAAACAGAGGGTGATGGTGGTTTAGCGAGCGAAAAAACTCTATTTGGACAAACAAAAAATTTAAATCCTAGCGATTTCGATAGTGATTTATCAAAAAGTACTTTAGGTTTTCATAGCGTAGATGCCTTACAAGAGACGCAAGATATTTATTTTTCTATGCAAGATGAAAAGTCTAACTTAAATGAGGAGCCAACTGGATTTGATTTTGATTTAGGCTCGGTTGATACTGATTTACCTACGCAACAAATTGGATCTGAAACTAACCTAGATTTAAACACCAATGAGTTGGATTTTAACCAGACGCAAGATGCAGATTTTCCTGGCTTTGATGTGAGTTCTATAGAAGTAGATCCTGTTACAGGTAATTTGCCGAGTTTAACGGATGGTTCCATCTCTGATTCAGAGGTTGAGGAGAGGTTTGGTCGAACCTTGCCGAGTATCTCATCCGTAACTCAGCCAGCAAAAGCGGCTACAATTGAAGATTCACTCGCTGATATGAGTTTTGATCTACCTAGGCTTGAAGCTAATGCAGTGAGTTTGGAAAGTCCAAAAAATAACTTTGATACATCAGCAGCAGAAGAAATAGATTTCAATTTTGAAATTTCAGAAGAGTCAAACTCGTTAACAACAGATGGTACGCCACCAGAAATAAAGGCGATGGATTTATCTAATATTAGTTTTGATTTAGATGATTTAAGTACTACAACAGATAAAAATAAAGCTGATGAAATGCTTGCTAGTAGGGAAGCTCCTACAGTTGAGTCTAGATTGATAAATTTAGACTTGCCCGATTTGCCAGTGACTCTATCAGAAGAGTCTTTAGCCCAAGAGGCTAGAGT
>JAYVFU010000034.1:0-18249 GCA_043772865.1 Methylophilaceae bacterium | reverse complement strand
TTGTTAAAGCGATTCAAGACCAAGGCTTATTTACCATTGACGATGTTAAAAAACAAACCAAAGCAGGTTCAAGCTGTGGCTCTTGCGTAGGCTTAGTTGAGCAAATTTTAGCCTCTACTTTAGGTGGCGCTTATGCGGCACCATCTAGTGCTAAAGCGATATGCGGCTGTTCAGACTTAAACCACGAAGAAGTGCGTGAATCGATTCGTAAAAATAAATACCTTAATATTCCAGATGCCATGAAAGGCATGACTTGGCGCACGCCAAATGGTTGTGCAACTTGCCGTCCAGCACTTAATTACTACCTCATATCTACATGGCCACACGAGGCGGTAGATGATCCGCAATCCCGTTTTATTAACGAGCGTGTACACGCCAACATCCAAAAAGATGGTACGTATTCTGTGGTTCCACGTATGTACGGCGGTGTCACAACACCAGACCAATTACGTAAAATTGCCGATGTAGCGGATAAATATGCAGTGCCCATGGTAAAAGTCACGGGCGGTCAACGTATTGACTTGCTAGGCGTAAAAAAAGAAGACTTGGTTGATATGTGGAAAGACCTCGACATGCCTTCTGGATACGCTTATGCCAAGGGTATTCGTACCGTTAAAACTTGTGTGGGTAGTGAGTTCTGTCGTTTTGGTACACAAGATTCAACGGCTATGGGTATACGAATTGAAAAAGCGTTTGATCACATGTGGTCACCACACAAATTCAAATTTGCCGTATCTGGCTGCCCGCGAAACTGTGCTGAATCTGGCATTAAAGATGTAGGTATTATTGGCGTGGATTCAGGTTGGGAAATCTATGTAGGTGGTAACGGCGGCATTAAAACCGAAGTTGCTCAATTTCTATGTAAAGTTAAAACTGATGATGAAGTGTTAGAATATTCAGGCGCATTTACACAAATTTATCGTGAAGAAGCGCGCTATTTAGACCGTACTGTGCATTGGATTGAGCGTGTAGGTTTGGAGTATGTAAAACAGCGCGTTTTAGAAGATGCCGAAGGTCGCAAAGCTGCTTATGAACGCTTGTTGTATGCACTGCAAGGCGCTGTTGAACCTTGGGGTGAGCGCGTACAAAAACGTGCCGAGCATAAAGAGTTCGAAACTATCACGATTTAATTAAATATCTCATCATGCCATTGGAAAGCTATTCAATTCAGTTTTCCAATGACATATCTAAACATAACAAATTGGGAGCAGCAGCATGGAAAAAAGTTTTTGGGAAGTGGGTCACAAACCTACCTTGTTTTCAGCATTTTTTTATTTCGATTTAAGTTTTATGGTGTGGGTAATGTTAGGCCCATTAGCTGTTCAAATTGCAGGTGATTTAGCTTTATCCCCAGCACAAAAAGGTCTAATGGTGGCAACACCTGTGCTAGCTGGTGCATTATTGCGCATAGTTATGGGGGTATTGGTTGATCAAATTAAACCTAAAAAAGCAGGTATCGTTGGTCAAATGATCGTACTGGTTTCACTAACAGTGGCATGGTTACATGGTATTCATAGCTATCAGCAAGCATTGCTACTTGGTGTGTTTTTAGGTTTTGCTGGCTCGGCATTTGCGGTGGCTTTGCCGCTAGCATCACGCTGGTATCCACCAGAACACCAAGGCACTGCATTGGGTATTGCTGGTGCAGGTAACTCAGGTACTGCATTAGCCGCTTTATTTGCGCCAGGTTTAGCGTTGGCTTATGGTTGGAACAATGTGTTTGGTTTAGCATTAATTCCTTTACTTATCGCCTTAGTTGTTTATTTGATTTTCGCAAAAGATGCGCCAGATGCACCTGCTGCTAAATCATTAGGTCAATATTTATCCGTATTAAAAGACAAAGACGCTTGGTGGTTTATGTTTTTTTACAGCGTGACATTTGGCGGCTTTGTAGGATTAGCCTCGTCACTGACTATTTATTTCATGATCAATATGGCTTAACACCTGTGCATGCTGGCTATTTCACGGCAGCGTGTGTATTTGCTGGTTCTTTAGTGCGTCCATTTGGTGGCAACTTGGCTGATCGTGTTGGCGGCATCCGCTCACTTACCATTATGTATATTTTGGCAGCTATTTTCTTGTTCATTTTAAGCTTTGGCATGGCGCAACAATGGCTAGGCTTAACAGTAGTTATTTTAGCCATGGCTGCACTCGGCATGGGTAACGGTGCGGTATTTCAACTAGTGCCACAACGTTTCCGCAAAGAAATAGGCGTAATGACTGGCTTAGTGGGTATGGCATGCGGCATAGGTGGTTTTTACCTAGCCTCCAGCCTCGGTTACTCCAAACAAATCACTGGTAGCTACCAAGTTGGCTTAATGATATTTGCGGGCTTAGCATTGTTAGCCATGGTTGGTTTAACGGGCGTTAAAACGCGCTGGAGAACAACTTGGGGTTCTGCCACTGCGACATCGGCTAAAGTTTAAAGTTGTTATTTTGAAGGTTAATATGAGCTTTAACGCTTAGTATTAATCTTTAAAAACTATAAAACATGTCGCTAAAATTTAAGGTAGGACAAAGTAGCCTGACTGGACCAAGATCGCGTAATGAAGATTACGTGGGTATTGCAACACCTGCAGATGAGCAGCTTGGTATTAAAGGTGCGCTAATTGCAGTAGCCGATGGTGTGAGTGGTAATGCGGGTGGTGGCGAGGCTTCAGAGATGACCGTGCGCACGGTGTTGGCAGACTATTACGCCACCCCTGATACTTGGGAAACCAACGCATCACTAGATAAAGTGCTCAATGCGGCTAATCGTTGGGTATTAGCACAAGCGGTTGCACGCAAAGATTTAGCGGGTATGGCAACCACCATATCGCTCATGGTGTTGCGCGGTCAACGTTACTACTTGGCCCATGTTGGTGATACACGCATTTATCGATTACGCCAAAATGAGTTAACACTGCTAACGACAGATCATGTGTGGGATAGACCCGATATGCGCCATGTATTGACACGCGCAGTGGGTTTAGATAAACATTTAACGGTAGATTTTGCAGAAGGCGCCCTAGAAGCAGGCGATTTATTTGCCTTAATGAGTGATGGCGTGTGGGATGTACTCTCACAAAAAGATTTACATGAAGGCTTGAACGCTTTTAACGACACGCAAATGATTGCTGAACACTTGACCAAAAAAGCCATTAGCTTGGGCGGGCAAGATAATGCGACTGCCATTATCGTGAAAATTGAGGAAATTGGTGAAGATACCCTTTCGGAGTTGATATCTGGAGGCCGACATTTAAGCGTACCACCTAAGCTACATGTCGGTGAAGTGATTGATGATTATGAAATTGAAACATTAGTACACGAAACGCGTTCTAGCCTCATTTATAAAGTACGAAACACAAAATCACGCCAGCTATGTGTACTTAAAACATTGCACCCACTATTGGCTGAAGATACTGAAGCATGCCAAGCGTTATTAAATGAAGAGTGGTTAGGCAAACGCGTGGTGTCACAGTTTTTTCCACAGATTTTCCCAGTGAGCATAGAAAAGCGTAGCAAACTATATTACTTAATGAGCTGGCATGAAGGCGCCACTTTACAGGCCATGCTAGATACTGGGCACCACTTTACTGCCGCTGAAACTAGCCGTTATGGTGCAAATTTGATGCGCGGTCTGGGCGCTTTGCATCGATTAAATGTGGTACACCGCGACATTAAACCCGCTAACACGCATATAGGCTACGAAAAACGCCTACGTATATTAGATTTAGGTGTAGCACTAAGTATTGGTAGTGGCAATTTAGCTTTTATGCAAAACCCTGGCACACCCAGTTTTATGGCGCCAGAATTATTTGAAGGTGAAACCGCCAGCACGGCAACAGATATTTATGCGGCAGGCGTTACTTTGTACCATGTGCTTACACGCCGTTATCCTTTTGGTGAAATTGAGCCGTTTCAACGCCCTAAATTTGGCGTACCCGTGCCACCAACGCGTTACCGGCCAGATATACCACAATGGTTAGAAAATATTGTATTAAAAGCAGTGGCACGCGATCCTAAACTTAGGTTTGAAACCGCAGAAGAAATGGCGTTAGCATTGGAACATGGCGAGCTGAAACCTATACTAGCTCAGACGCGTACGCCATTAATCGCCCGGGCTAATCTTATTAAATGGCAATGGATTGCCATTTTTTCTTTTATGCTCAATTTTATTTTGATTTATTTGCTATTAGTTTCTTAAACTTAACTTGTTAAGTTATTAAGAATAAGTTTTTGACTATTTGATTATTGGAGTTGTTATGAGCAGTTGGGTAAAAGTGGCACCATTTGAAGATATTCCACGCCTAGGCGCACGTGTAGTTAGGCGCACAAAACCTGATGGCGGTACTGAAGAAATTGGTATTTTTCGTACAGAAGATGACCGCATTTTTGCTATCAATAATCAATGTCCACATAAAAAAGGTCCCTTATCACAAGGTATTGTTTATGGCGACAAAATCGCCTGCCCACTACATAGCTGGAAAATTAGTTTGGTAGACGGAAAGGCTGAAGAGCCAGATGAAGGCGAAGTGGCTTGCTTTAACGTGAAAGTTGAAGATGGCATGGTTTATTTAGAGGTATAAGGCAATATTAGCGCAATATTGGCGCAATATAAGCGAGTGTGGAGCTATCAGTTTGAGCATTAAAGAAACAAAAAGTACATGTTGTTACTGCGGCGTAGGTTGTGGCGTCATCATCAAATCCGAGAATGATAGAATCATTGACGTTAAAGGTGACCCAAACCCCCCCGCTAATTTTGGTCGCCTATGTACCAAAGGCTCAACGTTGCACCTCACAGCAAAATTAGATAACCGTGCTTTATATCCAGAAATGCGATTAAAGCGTGGTGAACCGCGACAACGTGTCACATGGGATGAATCTCTAGACTTCATCACAGAAAAATTTGCCAAAACGATAGAGCAACATGGCCCAGACAGCGTTGCGTTTTATATTTCAGGGCAATTACTTACTGAAGATTACTACGTATTTAACAAGATTGCTAAAGGCTTGATCGGCACCAATAACGTCGATACCAACTCACGTTTATGTATGAGCTCTGCGGTTTCTGGCTATAAAGCGACACTAGGCTCAGATGCACCACCAGCCTGTTATGAAGACATCGACCATACCAATTGCCTGTTTATTGCGGGTAGTAACACGGCTTTTGCTCATCCGATTATTTATCGCCGTATTGAAGATGCAAAAGTCAACAATCCAAACCTAAAGATTATCGTTGTAGATCCTCGTCGTACCGACACTGCACAAGCCGCCGATTTACATTTAGCCATTTTACCTGGTACCGATGTTGCCCTATTTAACGGCATGCTGCACGTGATGCTATGGGAAGGCTTGCTGGATATGGCCTACATCAATGCACATACCGTAGGCTTTGATGCACTTAAAGAAACCGTGCGTGAATATACGCCCAAAATGGTGTCAGATATTTGTGGCATTAAAGAATCAGATATTGTGCAAGCTGCCAAATGGTTTGGCAAAGGCCCAAGTTTAAGCATGTATTGCATGGGCTTAAACCAAAGCGTTCATGGTACTGATAAAAATGCGGCGCTCATTAATTTACATTTAGCCACTGGGCAAATTGGCAAATTAGGCGCAGGACCATTTTCGCTCACAGGGCAACCTAACGCCATGGGCGGCCGTGAAGTTGGCGGCATGGCCAATTTATTATCTGCACACCGTGATTTAGCCAACCCAGAACATCGTGCAGAAATTGCCAAACTTTGGGGCGTAGATGACGTGCCTGCAACGCCAGGCAAAACCGCAGTTGAAATGTTTGATGCGGTAAAAGATGGCAGCATTAAGGCGATATGGATAGCCTGCACCAACCCGGCACATTCTATGCCTGACCTTAATAAGGTGATTGAAGCACTGGGCAATGCAGATCTGGTTGTAGTGCAAGATGCTTACAATAATATTGATACTGCAGCCTATGCCGATGTCTTGTTACCAGCCAGTACTTGGGGCGAAAAAGAAGGCACAGTGACCAACTCAGAGCGCTGCATTACGCGGGTTAACCCTGCTATCAAGCCACCTGCAGAAGCACGTCATGATTGGCAAATCATGGTTGATTTTGCACAGCGTTTAGAGAAAAGATTAGAAAAAGACATCTCTTTATTTCCATATACGACCACCGAAGAAATATTTAATGAACATCGCGAAACTACGCGTGGCCGTGATTTAGATATTTCAGGGTTAAGCTACATATTACTCAACGAACAAGGTCCACAACAATGGCCGTTTGTAAGTGGCGCAAGTACCGGCTTAGCACGTTTATATAGTGATGGTATTTTCCTAAAACCAGATGGCAAAGCGCAGTTTGTAAATGCCATATACAAAGGCACAGCAGACAAAACCGATGCGCGTCATCCACTCCACTTGCTTACAGGTCGTTTGCGTGACCATTGGCATGGCATGAGTCGCACTGGCACTATCGCGCAACTGTTTAACCATGTAGAAGAGCCAGCAATCAGCATGAATGCAGATGATATGCAGCGCCGCTCGATCAAAGACGGCGATATTGTCAAAGTATCCAACAAACGTGGCAGCCTTGTGTTGGTAGCAAAAGCGTCGGATGAAGTAAAACCTGCGCAAACCTTTATCCCCATGCATTGGGGCAAGCAATTTATGCATGGTTTGGGTGTAAACGCACTCATGCCGCCCGACTTTGATAAAACTTCAAAACAGCCTGAGCTTAAACATACCGCTATCAAGATTGAAAAATTAACACTGCCATGGCACATGACAGTGATGCGCGCTTGTGATGATTTAGCACAACTTCAAGCCATTCGAGCTTTGCTAGTCGATTTTGAATATGCAAGCTGTGGCTTATTTGGTCGTGAGTCTGAAGAACACAGATTAGGTATGCTGATTTTACGTGCTTCGAATAAAGAGGCGCCCAATGCAGAAATTGTCACAAAAATAGATGCAATATTAGGTATGCAGGATGGTATGCCACTGCTCAATTACGATGATGCAAAACGCGGTATTAGCAAGCGTATTTTAGTAGAGAATAATAAAGTGACTGGCGTGCGCCTCATGGGTGAAACCTTAGCCGCAGAATGGCTAAAAGAAATCATGCTGACAGGACAATTTACGCCAGAACTTCGTCGCTGGGCGCTTGCGCCTTTGGTAACACCTCCTAACGGTCAAAAAGGTCGTGGCAAAATTATTTGTAACTGCATTGATGTGTCAGAGAACGAAATTATTGAGACTATTCAGTTAGGTGCAGATTTAACTACCCTACAAATCAAACTAAAATGCGGCACAGAATGCGGTTCATGCCTACCAGAGTTGCGCCGCTTAGTAAAAATTCACTGTAAACACGCGGCTTAAAAGATGATTCAACCAAAAATTAAATTAGGTCTTTTAATCACTTGTTCTGCATTGATAGCAAGCCATCCTGCTGCAATTATGGCAGGTGAAAATTCAGTAAATACTGCACAAAGCGATATGACAGCCACGTCAACTAATGGCGACCAAGTAGTTTTACACGCAAATGGTCGCTGGGAGTTTGTAGATACAAAAAAAGCTGTACAAGCTGCAGAAATCGCTAAAAAATTCCCTGAAAATCAAGGCTGTAATCATGGCGAACAGGGAGGATTTTTAGGTGTTGGGCGTTGCATTCCAATTGGCGATAAAGACTTTAATCGCGGTTCTGGCATTGGCAAAGGGCGTTAAATTTGCTTGCTTAGATTAAATTAATCCACGCTCAGAAAAAGACAAAATGTTGTTACCAGCCACTATAAAATGATCCAACACTCTCACATCAATTAATGCTAACGCCTGTTTTAATGAAGTTGTGACCATCTCATCCGCGAGACTTTGTTGGGCGATGCCAGATGGATGATTATGCGCAAATATTACTGAGGCGGCATTGTAGTGGAGCGCTCGCTTAACCACCTCCCGTGGGTAAACGCTGGTTTGGGTTAGCGTGCCACTAAACATTTCTTCAGTGGCAACCACACGATTTTGTGCATCCAAAAACAACACCATAAATACTTCACGGCTCAATGCGCCTAGTTTCAGGCATAAATAATCACGTACTTGCTGAGGCGAGTTTAAAGCATCATTTTCTTTTAGTTGCTCGGTAAGCGCATGGCGGCTCATTTCAAATATAGCCTGTAATTGGGCGTATTTACTACTGCCCATGCCATGCACGTCACTGATTTGATTGGCAGTCGCAGCAAATATGCCGTTTAGGCTGCCAAATTGACTCAGCAAATCGCGTGCTAAATCAACTGCGCTTTTTCCTGTAACACCTACACGTAAAAATATAGCGAGCAATTCTGCATCTGATAGTACTTCTGCACCATGCTCTAGCAATTTTTCACGTGGACGTTCTGCGGCTGGCCAATCTGTTATTGCCATTACTTTTCCTTGAAATGTGGAGATTGCAAAAAATAAACAGCCAATTTTCAATCTTGCTACTTAATCCAACCAATTTCGCGTGCAGTTTTGCCGCCAACCAATGTTTGTGCTAAATTTTGAGGTATCAAGGCTTTAACATCAGAGATAGGTAAACGCCCCGCCATAATCTCAGCAAAACTTTGTGGATACAGTGGTAATTTATCCCGCTCGGCATAGCCATCTGGAAATAGCGGCAAGTTATTTGAAAGATCATATTTATCAGTAGCACCAAAAGTGTGGAGTAACTCATGCGCGGTAATGACTAAATTTTGGTCATTATATGGTGTAGCCGCAAACAAATTAACACGACCTATTCGACCTTTACTGAGTGCTGTGGACTCTGTAAGTGCGTGATTGGTGGCAGGGTCATAATAAAGTAGATATAACTTGATATCGGGTTTGATGCTCACCTTAGGGCTATTAGCCCAAGCGTAATAGCGAAATTTCAGGCTCCACATAATGGTATCAAGCATAGTGCCTTTAACATCTGGCGCGGGCGGTAAACTTTGTACTTGTGCGCCTAGCTCAACTTCTACTGGGCGACGTAAGGTAACACCATAATGCGCACCTTGCTCTGCAAAATAATCGGCGATTGGTGCAAAATCTTCTCGATCAAGCCTATTGATGTAAGCAGCCGTTTGAGCGCTAGCATCTGCATTAATTGGGTAAACTGCCACATAAAAATTGTCTTTCCAATCTAAACTGGCTTTATCTCGCCAGCTTTGTTGTGCAACAGTGGCCAAAATAAGCAAAAGTATGATGACTCTAATTTTTTTCCACATAGACATTCCTACAATAAAGGCTTAATCACCATATTCACAATCACTATTTTTGCTTCATTGGCACAGCATGTTAAACTTTAACTTATGAACAAACAACTAGGCATAAAGTTAGGCTTAAAATTAGTGCTTGGCATCACAGGCGGCGTGGCTGCTTACAAATCAGCGGAATTAATGCGCCTGTTGGTAAAAGCTGGTATAGACGTGCAAGTGGTCATGACAGAATCTGCCTGCCAGTTTATCACCCCCCTCACCATGCAAGCACTTTCTGGCAAGCCTGTCTTCACCAATATGTGGGATGCCAGCATTGATAATGGCATGCCGCATATTGAGTTAAGCCGTCTAGCAGATGCTATTTTAATCGCCCCAGCAAGTGCAAACTTTATTGCTAAACTAGCCCATGGCTTTGCAGATGACTTGCTCTCTACGCTATGCTTAGCTAGAGACTGCGCTTTATTAGTTGCACCAGCCATGAACAAGCAAATGTGGGAAAATCCAGCAACACAACGTAATATTTTGCAACTTACAGCTGATGGAATTCATGTATTTGGTCCAGATAGTGGCGAACAAGCCTGTGGTGAAGTTGGCTTAGGACGGATGCTTGAAGCCGCTGACTTATTTTCGTTAGTAAATACTCACTTTACTCCTAAACTATTAGCAGGCAAGCACGTATTAATTACCGCTGGTGCAACGCTAGAAATGATAGATCCAGTGCGGGCAATCACTAATTTAAGCTCTGGAAAAATGGGCTTTAGTTTGGCTGAAGCTGCTCGTGATATGGGGGCTACAGTGACTTTAATTAGGGGCGCTAGCGTATTACCTAACCCTAGCGGTATCAATGTAATTGAAGCTTTAAGTGCAAATGCAATGTATCAATCGGTGATGCAAAATATCGCACCTAGACATTCAGCTCCTCAGGATATCTTTATTTGCGTAGCAGCCGTCGCAGACTATTCGCCTAAACAGAAATATGATCAGAAAATTAAAAAAAATGCCCAAACGTTAAGCTTAGAGTTAGAGCAAAATAAGGATATTTTGGCCGAGGTAGCTAGCCTACCTAACGCACCTTTCTGTGTAGGATTTGCTGCAGAAAGTGAAAATTTAATTGAACATGCGGAACAAAAACGTCTGCACAAAAAACTACCTTTAATCGTCGCTAATTTAGTGGCAGATGGCATGGGCGGTGATGAAAATTTAGTGACATTGATAGACGATTTAGGTAGCCATCCTCTACCAAAAGCAGATAAAAAAATCATAGCTCATGAAATACTTCATCATGCTTACCGCCTTATATCTAGGTAATCATTTCTATAATTTATTAATAATGCAGTCAAATTGCAACTTATAAAAATCTAACAGAAAGTAATCGAATGAGTTTAATTGTAGATCTAAAAATTATTGATGCCCGCCTGCATACTCAAATGCCAGAATATGCAACGCCTGGTTCAGCGGGGCTAGATTTACGTGCCTGTATTGATGCAACTATTACATTACAACCGGGTGATACACAGCTTATTCCCACTGGCATGGCCATTCATTTAGACAACACTTATTATGCAGCGATGATTTTACCGCGCTCGGGCCTCGGCCATAAGCACGGCATTGTGTTAGGCAATTTAGTGGGACTCATTGATTCAGATTATCAGGGGCAATTATTTGTGTCCGTATGGAACCGCGGCAATACAACATTTGAACTGAATCCAATGGAACGCATCGCACAGCTTGTTATTGTGCCTGTTGTGCAAGCAGAATTCCACTTAGTGGATGATTTTGATGTGAGTGAGCGTGGTGAAGGCGGCTTTGGCAGTACAGGCAAGCATTAATTTCAGGTTTTTACAGTAAAAGTGGTTTAATAATAAAGATATTGATTGAACAAACTAGGCTTTTTGGTCTATAATCGTGTTCTTTCTAAAAAGCACGATCATTTTATATGATGCTTTTAATACAATATTTGGAGTAAACCATGGCACGCGTATGTATGGTAACTGGCAAAAAGCCAATGGTGGGTAACAATGTTTCTCACGCAAACAACAAAACAAAACGTCGTTTTTTACCAAATTTACAAAATCGTAAATTTTGGGTAGAAAGCGAAAATCGTTGGGTTAGTATGCGCATTAGTAATGCTGCATTACGTACAATCGACAAAAATGGTATAGATGCTGTTTTAACTGATTTACGTGCTGCTGGCGAGAAAATCTAAGGAGATTATTATGCGTTAAAAAATTAAATTAGAATCAAGTGCTGGTACAGGTCATTTTTACACCACCACTAAAAACAAACGTACAATGCCAGAAAAAATGGAAATCAAAAAATTTGATCCAGTAGCACGTAAGCACGTGATGTATAAAGAAACCAAACTTAAATAGTTTTTAGTTATAGTTTTTAGTTTTTGTCCAAATAAAAACCCGCAGTTGCGGGTTTTTATTTGCCTATTATTTATACATGATTCTGTAATTGCGCACTGCTAGTATTTAATAACCTAACATCCATTTGTGGAAATGGAATGGATATATTGTGCTGTTTAAATGCACGCCAAATTGCCATGTAAATTTGAGATTTTAACTCTGCGGATCCTTCTTCTGGGTCTGGCACCCATATATTCAAATTCAAATCTATTCCGTTTGCAGCAAAGCCAATTAAAAAGGCTGAAGGTGCAGGCTCTACCATAATACGTGGATGGTCATTAGCAGCATCTTGCATTAAGCGCATTGCTAGCTCCAAATCACTTTCGTAGCTAATTTGTATGGCTAAAATAATACGGGCTTTTCTATCACTAAATGAATGATTAATCACCGAGTTTGTAATCAATATTTCATTGGGAATAATAACCTCAGTACCATCCAACTTGCGTAATACTAAATACCTAGAGCGCAGATCACTTACCACGCCATAATGGTTTTCAGCGGTAATAACATCGCCAATTTGCATGGATTTATCAAGTAAAATAATAAATCCACTTACATAGTTGCTCGCAATTTTTTGCAGGCCAAAACCTAACCCAACACCCAGCGCTCCGCCGAATACTGAAAGCAACGTCAAATTTAATCCAACAGCCGAAAGCGCGACCAGCACTGCTATAAATATAAGTAAAATGCGTGTTAACTTAGTCAGTACTACTCGCATATTGACGTTAATATGTTGTGCCCGCATGAGTTTATTTTCGATTAGCCGACTCATCCACAAAGCAATAAGCAAAGTCAAAACTACAGTTAATATAGCTTGTAAGATTTGAAGTAAATTAACAGGCGTTTTACTGACATTGAATTTGATATCTTCCAAAGTCTGGATGATATCGGGCAAAACCCCACTTAAGTGACAAGCAAGAATAATCCAGATGCTAAATGAAATGAGATTTTCTAAAGTTTTTAGCCAACCGCTTGGAGAAAATATTGAGCGTAATGCATAAACAAATAAGCGAATAACCGCCATTGCTAACAGCAATCTACTTGCGAGCGTCAACAAGCCTGTGTGTTGCCAATGTGTAAGAATCGCTTTACTTGTCAAAACCAATATAAAGCTCGATAGTGGGAATAATATTCGGTTGATACCACCTATACCTATTTTCCAATTTTCAGGGGCGTGGCGCATTACGTAAGCACGTAAAACACCATTAAAGGCCCAGGCACCTAGCAAGCTGCCCACTACTACCGTTACTTGCCAAAAAATTACCGGGGTAGACACATCCCCCTGAATTTCTTGCCAAATATTCATCATTTCTATGTTCATTTTTACACTATTAATTTTAAATTAAGAAAATGGTCGCTAAACCTAAAAATATAAAAAAACCTCCACTATCAGTCACTGCTGTGATTAACACACTGGAGCCAACTGCTGGGTCTCGACCAAATTTAGTCATCACAAGTGGGATCATCACCCCCATGACAGCTGCCAATAACAAATTGAGCGTCATCGCACCTGTCATTACTAAGCCCAGTTGATAGTTACCATATAAAGCGTATGCAATTAGACCTAGCACGCTACCCCAAATCAAGCCATTAAGTAACGCAACCCCAAGCTCTTTGGATATGAGTGACTGCATATTGTGTGATGCAATTTGCCCAAGCGCTAAACCTCGCACTATCATGGTTGTAGTTTGATTACCTGAGTTGCCGCCAATTCCGGCAACTATTGGCATTAGAGCTGCCAAAGCTACAATCTTTTCAATAGACCCCTCAAACAAACCAATGACTCGAGATGCAATCATCGCTGTCATTAAATTTAGCGCTAACCATGCCCAACGGTTTTGCACAGATTTCCATACTGATGAGAAAAAGTCTTCCTCCTCGCGTAAACCGGCCATAGACAACTTATCACTTTCTGACTCATCACGTATGTAGTCCATGACAGCGTCAACAGTAATACGCCCCACTAGTTTATTATTTTTATCTACAACTGGTGCAGTGACCAAGTCGTAACGTTCAAATGCTTTTGCAGCTTCATCAGCAAGGTCTTCTGGATAAAATAGCACAGGGTCTGCCGCCATTACATCTGCAACCTCAGCATTTAAATCATTCACCACCAAGCGTTTTAGCGGCAATACACCCAGTAAAATATCATCTCGACTGACAACAAATAACTTATCGGTATGCCCTGGCAAACTTCCTAAACGCCGCATATAACGTAAAGCAACTTCTAATGTGATATCTTCACGAATCGTGACAATATCAAAATCCATTAATCCGCCAACAGCATCATCAGGATATGAAAGCGCTGATTGCAAACGTGCACGATTCTGTGCATCTAGATTTTCTAACAAATCCTTAAGTACGTCTTTTGGCAAATCAGGTGCTAAATCGGCTAGCTCATCGGTATCTAGCTGCTCTGCAGCAGCTAATAACTCATCACTGTCCATATCAGCAATAAGTGTTTGCCGAACGGCGTCAGACACCTCAAGCAAGATGTCCCCATCGCGCTCTACCTTAACTAAGTCCCAGACATCTAAACGCTGCTCTAGTGGTAGCGCTTCTAAAATATCGGCCACATCAGCTGGATGCAACTCGTCTAACTTCTGCTGTAATTTAGCTAAATTTTGCTTATGAACTAAAGACTCAACTAGATTAGTTTTGGCAGCATCAGATTTAGACATATCCTGCCTATGTAATAAATCTTCGACTAAACGTTGCTTATTAAGCAGCGTAATAATCTGCTGCAGATTTTCGCTTAAACTATCTTTTGAGTCTTGAATATCGGCCATTCATTGCCCTGTCAATTATGTGATTGATACTATTGAAGCTGATTATTTTATCTCGTTATTATGAGTGTTTTAATTAGTACGCGAAACATAAGCTAATTAAAAGCATAAAATAGTAAAAATTGTAACTTTGTAAATGTGTAACTTATGTCAAATATTCAATTTGTTCTTTACAGCACATTTAATTGTCATTTATGTGAGGATGCAGAGCATTTACTCAAGCAAACAAATATTAAATGGCAAGCAATAGAAATAGTAGATAACGATGAACTTTTAAAGCTTTATGAAATAAGAATTCCTGTTTTACATAACTGCTTAACTAAAGCTGAACTCTGCTGGCCATTTAATCTTACAGATGTTGTGAACTTTAGTAAGCTTTAATATCCATATAAAGCGTTTTACTTTAAATAATCATGCAAAAACAAAAAAGCCAACTTGAAGTTGGCTTTTTTGTTGAGTAGTACTTAAATGTCAATATTCACCATATCCATACAGCAATACAGCAAAGTTTATATTTATTCTGCCACTAACACTTCAGCAGTCGTATCAGGGCGGTCTACTAATTCAACTAGTGCCATAGGCGCATTATCTCCGTGACGGAAACCACACTTAAGCACACGCAAATAACCACCACTACGTGTAAGGTAACGTGGGCCTAAGTTTTCAAACAATTTACCTACGGTATCACGGTCACGCAAGCGACTAAACGCTAAGCGTCGATTTGCTAAGGTTGGCGTTTTACCTAGTGTAATCAAAGGCTCAGCATACTTACGTAGCTCTTTTGCTTTTGGCAAGGTTGTTTTAATAATTTCATGGTTCAACAATGAAACAACCATATTGCGAAACATCGCTTTGCGGTGGCTGCTGGTACGGTTTAATTTACGGTTACTATTTCCATGACGCATGTTATTACCCTCAAACTTTTCTATAATGCTCTAGTTTATCTAGAAACTAATCTTTAACTAAACTTTCTCTAGGCCTACTGGTGGCCAGTTTTCTAACTTCATACCTAAAGTTAAACCTTTAGTAGCTAGAACATCCTTAATTTCATTTAAAGACTTACGACCAAGATTAGGTGCCTTTAATAACTCATTTTCACTACGTTGAATTAAATCACCAATGTAAAATATATTTTCTGCTTTTAAGCAATTTGCAGAACGAACCGTTAATTCTAAATCATCAACTGGACGTAATAAAACTGGGTCAACTTGCGGTGCTGATTTAACTTCAATCTCGCTAGGTGCCCCTTCAAGGTTAGCAAATACTGATAACTGACCAATTAAAATACGCGCTGCATCACGTATTGCCTGCTCTGGCTCTACAATGCCATTCGTCTCTACATCCATTACCAACTTATCTAAGTCAGTGCGCTGCTCTACGCGCGCGCTTTCAACTTGATAGCTCACTTTGTTAATTGGACTAAATGAGGCATCTACCATAATAAAGCCCAAAACACGGTCATCTGATTCAGATTTTTGACGAGTTGGTACTGGTTGATATCCTCGTCCCATTTCAACTTTAACCTCAAGGTTTAGCTTTCCGCCTTTAGTTAAGTGTGCAATAACATGATTAGGGTTTGCAATTTCAGCATCATGACCAGTATCAAAATCAGCAGCAGTAACGACACCCTCTGTTGATTTATTTAAAGTCAAAATAGCTTCAGTTTTACTATTTAATTTTAAAGCAACACCCTTTAAATTAAGTAAAATGTCTACAACGTCTTCTTGTACACCATCTATAGTTGAATATTCATGAACAACACCATCAATCTTAACTTCAGTAATTGCGAAGCCAGGTATAGATGACAATAAAACACGACGTAAAGCATTACCTAATGTATAGCCAAAACCGCGCTCCATAGGCTCAAGCGTAACGCGAGCACGTACTGGAGTAATAACTTCAACATTAACAACTCTAGGTTTTAAATATTCAGTTGGATTATTTTGCATAATATTTCGCGTACCTTCTTAAAGATTAAGCCTTATCAAGGATTAGATAAACTAGACCAAGGGACTCTTATTGCCTAAACATATCGAAACAAAAAAATTTTAAGCAACAAATTAACCGCGTTAATTTGTTGCTTAAATTAATTATTTGGAATAAAGCTCAACTACTAATGATTCGTTGATGGTTGCAGGCAACTCATCACGCTGTGGTTTTGCTTTGAATGTACCAGTAAGCGCTTTAACATCCACTTCTAACCACTCAGGAAACCCACGTTGTGCAGCTGCTTCAAGTGCACCTTTAATTCGTAGCTGTTGTTTAGAAGCCTCTTGTACTGATACAACATCACCAGCTTTAACTTGATATGAAGGAATATTAACGCGTCTACCATTCACTAAAATACTGTTGTGACGAACAATCTGGCGTGCTTCAGTACGCGATCCACCAATACCCATACGGTATGCGACGTTATCTAAACGACACTCAAGTAACTGCAGTAGGTTTTCACCAGTGATGCCTTTCAAACGATCAGCTTCAGCATAGTAACCACGGAATTGTTTTTCTAAAACACCATAGATACGACGTAATTTTTGTTTTTCACGTAGCTGTACACCATAATCTGACAAGCGTGAATTACGACGTTGACCATGTTGACCTGGTGGGAAATTACGTTTTTCAATTGCGCACTTATCGGTAAAACATTTTTCAGCTTTAAGAAAAAGCTTTTCACCTTCACGGCGACATTGACGACATTTTGGGTCTAAATTTCTAGCCAAGATATTTCTCCTGTTTTCTGTTCTGCTCTAGCCGCTATTAAATACGGCGTTTTTTAGGTGGACGGCAACCGTTATGAGGCACTGGCGTCACATCTTGAATACTAGTAATTTTAAAACCAGCCGCATTTAACGCACGCACTGCAGATTCACGACCTGGGCCTGGACCTTTAATACGTACTTCTAAGTTTTTAACGCCACACTCTTGCGCTGATTTACCAGCAGACTCAGCTGCTACTTGTGCTGCAAATGGTGTACTTTTACGTGAGCCTTTAAAACCAGCTCCACCAGATGTTGCCCAAGAAAGCGCATTACCTTGACGATCAGTAATCGTAATAATTGTGTTGTTAAAAGATGCATGCACGTGGGCAATGCCCTCAGCAATATTCTTTTTAACTTTTTTTCTTACGCGAACGTTAGCTTTTGCCATGTTGCCTATTCCTTACCAGTTATATTTCGCTTTTAACTTCTAGCGTGTATCTAATCTTTAACAGTTTATTTAGACTGTTTAATTGCTTTCACAGGACCCTTGCGAGTACGTGCGTTTGTTTTGGTACGTTGACCGCGAACTGGCAAACCACGACGATGGCGTACGCCACGGTAACAGTTCAAATCCATTAAGCGTTTAATGTTCATTGAAACTTCACGACGTAAATCACCTTCAACTTTAAGTTTAGCAACTTCGTCACGTAATTTTTCAACTTCAGCATCATTCAAGTCTTTAACTTTTGCTGTTGTTAAAACACCTGCAGCCAAGCAGATTTGTTTCGCTGTGTTTCTACCAACACCGTAAATCGACGTTAAGGCGATTTCTGTGTGTTTATGATTTGGGATATTTACCCCTGCAATCCGAGCCATACCTTACTCCAAAAATAATGCCAAACTGCCAATTACTAATTTAATAGCTACGTCTAACCAAAAAAGTCAACGATTTTAACAGGTTGTCTTATTATTAACAATCAACTTATATACTATTAATTAACCTTGACGTTGTTTATGCCGTGGGTCTGTACAAATAATACGGACCACGCCACGACGACGAACAACCTTACAGTTACGACATAATGCTTTTACTGATGCGCGAACTCTCATGATTTACCTCTTCACAACTTCAACTAAAACCTAGAACCAACTCAACCAATCACTTTACACG
>JAYVFU010000033.1:0-5759 GCA_043772865.1 Methylophilaceae bacterium | reverse complement strand
TGCTCTTCTTTTTGCCCACCCGCTTGAACTAGGTTTGTAACAAAAATAAAATTGAGCAATATATAATATTTTAGTAAATACATCGTTTAAATATAGAGTTAATAATCAGTTAGTTATTGTAGATTGATTGAAATTACTTCTAAGTGCAGATTAGCGCACAATTGTGCTGGCAAATGTGCCCTTAAACGAACTCAATTACTTTAGATTTTGCTAATTTTACTTTGCAAAAATGTAAGCACTTCGTTCAACTGCATATTTTGTGCCGAAGTATCTGTACGACCTTTATATTCCACATTACTTTCTGCTAAACCACGCTCACCAATTACAACACGATGTGGAATACCAATTAAGTCCATTTCCGCAAACATCACACCAGGACGCTCACCACGATCATCTAGCAACACCTCTATGCCAGAAATTTGTAACAACTCATATAAGTTAGTTGCAGCTGCTTTAACAGCATCAGATTTATCCATGCCAATTGGGCAAATCACTACGCTAAACGGTGCCATGCTGATAGGAAAAATGATGCCTTTTTCGTCATTACCCTGCTCTATTGCTGCACCGACAATGCGTGATACACCAATCCCATAGCACCCCATTTCCAACGGTTGCGAAGCACCGTTTTCATCTAAATAAGTTGCACTCATGGCTTCTGAATATTTAGTACGTAATTGGAAAATATGCCCGACTTCGATACCGCGACATAATGAAAGCACCCCTTGTCCATCTGGGCTAATATCCCCTGCCACTACGTTGCGAATATCTGCTATTAAATGCGGCTCGGGCAAATCACGGCCAAAATTAACACCTGCCAAGTGATATTTAGGTTTATTGGCACCACAAATAAAATCGCTAGAGGCTGCTATTGCTCGGTCTGCAATCACACGAGTTTCTGGTTTTAAACCTACAGGGCCTAAGAAACCTGCGGGGCAATTAAAATAAGCCTTAATTTCATCCGCATTGGCAAATCTAAAGTCTGCAAGTCCCTGAATTTTGTTGGCTTTAATTTCGTTCAGCGCATGGTCACCGCGCAGTAACAATATAGTGAATATTTCCATACCCGTTTCATTTTTAGCCATCACCGCGAGTAACTTCATGGTGCGGCTTAAAGGCACGTTTAACAACGCTGCTACTTGCTCACACGTCGTTTGTTTAGGGGTTTCTACATCACGCATGGCTTCTGCTGGTGCGGCACGCGTTTGTGCTGGGGCAACCGCTTCGGCTAACTCCACATTGGCTGCGTAATCAGAATTTTCACAGTAGGCTAATGCATCTTCGCCGCTATCCGCCAACACATGAAACTCATGCGATCCATCACCGCCAATGGCACCAGTATCTGCACGTACGGCACGGAACTTCAATCCTAAACGATTAAATACTTGTTGATAGGCTTGGTACATGCCTTGATAAGTGGCTTCTAGCGACTCTTTACTCGCATGAAAAGAATAAGCATCTTTCATCATAAATTCGCGTGCGCGCATTACGCCAAAACGTGGGCGAATTTCATCGCGGAATTTAGTCTGTATTTGATAAAAATTAAGTGGCAACTGCTTATAGCTGCGAATTTCCTTACGCGCTATATCGGTAATTACTTCTTCGTGCGTTGGGCCAAAGCAAAAATCACGTTCATGTCGATCGCTAATTTTAAGCATTTGTGGCCCAAAAACTGCCCAACGACCTGTCTCTTCCCAAAGTTCTTTAGGTTGTACGGCGGGCATCAACAACTCCAATGCGCCGGCTTTATTCATTTCATCACGCACAATCGCCTCTACTTTACGCAGTACTCGCAAACCTAAAGGCATCCAAGTATATAAACCAGCACCTAAACGTTTAATCAGACCTGCCCGCACCATGAGGATATGACTGGGGAGTTCAGCATCTATCGGAGCTTCTTTTTGGGTACTAATAAAAAATTGTGAGGCGCGCATATCGGCTTGTAACCTAAGTTTAGAATAATTTAAGGGTTGAATTTTAAGCCGATAAAATTATAAGTAAAGTGTTGAGTATTGGCAAAAACCATTAAGCCTAATTTAATGCGGCTTACCGATGGGACTGTCATCTGGTTTATAGCCAGATTTCCACAAAGCAAACGGTAATATAGTGGCAGGATGCCCATTATCGTAAAACCAAGAATCTACCGCATAACGCTCACCTGTTTTGATTTCACGAATGACGGCGGTGGTATGCGGCCAACCAGTAAAGAAGAAATTACGCGTGCGAGTATCCTCAATTGCGTGCAGCTTAATAAAGCCAGCTTGTTGCAATAGGCGCATGTAGGTAGTGGAATTAGTTGCTTCATCATTGCAATCTAGCTGCCCGGGAAAAGCTGAATTGTTAAATGTGCCAGCCTTATCTTCTGATGTACCTGTTTTTTTGCCAACGATGATTTCTAATACGCCGATTGCAAGCGCGATATTGCTACGTTCCAACTCTGCGCTATCTGCAAAGCTTACAGTTGAAAGGCTGTCAGTTAAAAGCAGATGAGTAGAATTTTCAGTAAAAATATCAGCTACAGATTGCCATTCAACAGGACTTATCGTTACTAGACTTACTGTTTCACACCCTCCACCCCAGCAAATATTAAAATGCTCCAAACTAGGAGTTTCATGAAAAACGGCAGACATTGCAGATAAATCGGCAAGGGCCAACTGACTCCAAGCTAATAGAGCACAAGGGAATAAGGTAATAGCAGAGGCAGATTTGAAACTGGTTTTAAACGCCATATTCAAAGAATAAGCGGAGTGTTAGATAACTCATTACGTGAAGTCTTGATAGCACTCACCAGAGGAAAATGTTTGGCTAACAATTCGCCTACCAGCTCGATACCCCGCAACGCGCCCACCTCAAACTCACCTACACGAAAGTGTTTTTCCATCACTTGGCAGATACTTTCCCAACCTGCCTGCCCAACACGTTGATGTATCGCTCTATCCGCCAGTATTTCTACATCGCGATCTGCCAAACAGATATAAATCAAAACACCATTATTGTGTTCCGTATCCCAAATACCCAGCTGAGAAAACAATTCTAAAGCGCGTTTTTTAGGGGTTTTATTCAATAAAACTTCTAGGGGATGTAAATCTGCTTCAATGACAAATCTAATTTCACCTAGATGCTCATTTTCTGTCGTTTTAATTGCCTGCTCAATCGCTTTGAGTGTGGCGGTTGGAAAATAGCGACCAACATGCCAAGGCGTGATGAATAAATGGCTAAAGAAACGTTTAATCCACTTATATGGATGAGATGGGCGAATTAGTTTTTTATCTCTATTCATCAGCATTACCAATCACCAGAAGCCCCACCACCACCAAAATCGCCACCGCCGCTGCTAAAACCACCACCACTACTGGAACTACCACCAAAGCCACCACCTAAACCGCCGCCATAATAAGCACCGCCGCGACCGCCGCCACTGAATAAAGCGGGAATAAATAATGTAAAAATAAAGCCTAATAAACCTACCAACAACGATGTACCCACTGCGCCAGCTAGTAACCATGTGAGTCCGCCCACCACACCACCAGTAGTTGCCGAACCAAAAAATCGCCCAAAGATCTTAGATAAAAAAGCACCCACTACCAAGCATCCCACAATAAACAATGCAAGTTGATTATCAAAACTCATACCAATATTGGAGGGCTGTTTAGACGGTGGTGACAAAGCTTCGCCAGAAATAAGGCTGATAATTTTATCTACACCGGCATTCAAGCCGCCGTTCAAATCACCCTGTTTAAGTAGCGGTGCGATATTTTCGGTAATGATACGTTTGGCATATAAGTCAGTAATCGCGCCTTCTAAGCCACGCCCAACTTCAATACGCAATTTATGGTCATTTTTTGCGACTAGTAAAATTACACCATCGCCTACCCCTTTGCGACCTATTTTCCATGCATCCGCAAGTCGGATTGAGTACTGTGCAATGTCATCTGGTTGCGTGGTAGGCAAAATCAGTACAGCAATTTGACTACCTTTAGTTTGCTCAAAAGCTTGTAGCTTACTTTCTAGCGCACTCACTTGCTCGGCTGCTAGGGTATTAGTTAAATCCGTGACACGTTGTGTGAGGGGAGGAATTGCAACTTCGTCAGTTGCTGCAGCACTAGCGTATGAAATACTTACGCTATAAATACCAACGTTAGCAATAAGCGGTGCTGTTAGCCCTATAAACAGGGCAAACAGCGCACCCAGCCTGTAAAGCTTACATTTAAGCCAAGTCATCAACTTATTGAACTCTCAACTAAATTAAATTTAAAGTTTAGTCACTATTTACCAAAATCCACTTTAGGTGCGCTTGATATCGCTTTTTCATTTTCTACAGTGAAGGATGGTTTAGTTTTATAACCAAACATCATGGCAGTTAAGTTGTTAGGGAATGAACGCACGGCCACGTTGTAATCTTTAATGGTGGCAATGTAGCGATTACGTGCAACTGTTACACGATTTTCCGTACCTTCTAATTGGGCTTGTAAATCTCTAAACCCTTGGTCTGCTTTGAGTTGAGGATAATTTTCTGAAACAGCTAGCAAACGTGAAAGCGCAGAAGTCATTTGACCTTGAGCCGCTTGAAACTTAGCAAAGGCCGCCTCATCATTGACCAATTCAGGGGTTGCTTGGATGCTACCTACGCGCGCACGGGCATCAGCCACTTCTTTAAACACTTTTTCTTCATGCTTTGCGTAACCTTGCACGGTGCTGACTAAGTTTGGCACTAAATCTGCACGGCGTTGATATTGATTTAATACCTCAGACCAGCTCGCTTTTGATTCTTCATCTAAGCTTTGAAATTGATTGTAGCCACAGCCACTCAAACCTAAACTTAAGCTCAATATTAAAGCGATTGGCAAACATTTTAATAAAAGTTTATGCATGTTTATTCCTTAAATTAATTTAAATTGATATTGCGGCAAATTTATTAAATTCAAGCCTGCATCATAGCATTAGCTCTTATCTATCATATGCATAGCTAAACGTAAATCGTCCCACGCTTTAGCTTTGTTAGGTAAATGTTGCAATAACTCAGTAGGATGATAAGTGACAATAACGGGCATACTGTTATGCGTTGCTAATTGCTGCTGATGTTGATTTAGGCGTAATACATCAAAACTCATAGCATTACCCAAAAAAGCTTGCGCCGCAACAATACCAAAAACGATGATAATTTTCGGCTGGTACTCCGCAAGCTGAGCAGCTTTAACTTGGCTTATATCCAAATTGGTATCTGTACTTATTTTAACCGAAATGGCGCGCAACATATTTTGTAGCAAGATTTCGGATTCTTTATTGCCAGCCATACTTTCTAGTAAAAATACCCAGTTTGCATCTTCACTTATTAGCAAGCGCATAGCAGGCAATGGCTCTGGCTGAATCATGTCAGTCACGAATTTGGCAGGCTGTAGGATTACCGCCGTTGGCTCTATTGTTTCCATATTAGGCACAATAGCAGGCACTTCAACAGCTATAGCTTCTAAATTTTTTTCTTCAGACTGATCTATTGGCTCAACATTTAAAAGCGGTGCGCGTAAACGCCATACAGGCAACAACTCAAGCTCACGTAATATATCTTCTCTTGTTATGTTCATAATTTCTTATTCTACAGCGCCAACCCCATTAAAACGGCATCTTCACGGCCATTATGCAGCGGATAATATTTTCGGCGAATGGCCATTTCATTAAACCCTACACTCTCATATAAACCAATCGCAGAAGTGTTAGATACGCGCACTTCTAAAAACATATTAACAGCACCATGTCCGAGTGCT
>JAYVFU010000032.1:0-5765 GCA_043772865.1 Methylophilaceae bacterium | reverse complement strand
TGTTAATCGGCGTGCAATACTTTCCAGATTAGTGGTGGAAACGGCGTCCAATAGTTTCCACCTCAGTATGTCACCATCCAGTGTTTTAACTGGGGGTATCTGGAGTGTTTTACATGGATATGATTTATGAAATACGTAGGCGTCATTTAGTACAAAAGCAAACCATCACAGAGATAGCCAAAGACATGGGGCTCTCTCGTCCCACTGTGCGCAAACACCTTCTTACAGTGGATGAACCCAAGCACCAACGAGTACAACCATCAGCGCCTAAACTAGGCCCATTTGAATCGCAACTCACACAATGGCTTGCTGATGATGCCAAACTTGCAAAATCACGCCGCCGCAGTGGACAACGGCTTTTTGAAGGGCTACAAGCCATCGGTTACAGCGGCGCTCCTGACAGCGTGCGACGTTTCGCGCGTCGTTGGAAATCCAGCAACCATGGTCCAAAGTTAATTGACGCCTTTGTGCCCCTGCTATTCTTGCCAGGTGATGCCTGCCAGTTTGATTGGAGCCAAGAAGAGGTTGAGTTGGGCGGTGTATTACAGAAGATCAAGGTCGCACACTTTCGTTTAACTTATAGCCGCCAAATGTTTGTTGTTGCTTATCCCAGAGAAATACAGGAAATGGTACTAGACGCCCATGTGCGTGCATTTACTTTCTTTGGTGGCGTGCCTGCACGCTTGATCTACGACAACCTTAAGGCCGTGGTTGATACGGTGTACTCAGGTAAAGAGCGTCAATTTAACCGTCGCTTTTTAACCATGGCCAATCATTATTTATTTGAACCCGTCGCCTGTACGCCAGCCTCTGGCTGGGAGAAGGGTCAGGTGGAGAATCAGGTAGGCAATATCCGTGAATGGCTCTTTACGCCATTGGCGCGCTTTACCTCATTTTCTGATTTAAACGTATGGCTTGCTACCAGATGCAAAGAGTTAGCACAGCGCAAACATCCAACGCAACGCCAACGTACCATTGCTGAATGTTTTGCTGATGAGAAACCAAACTTGCGGCCCATCACTGCACACTTTGATGGCTATTTGGAGCATATGCTGCGCGTATCCTCCACCTGCTTAGTCAACGAAGATCGCAACCGTTATAGCGTCCCCGCAGGTTATGCCGGCCAGGCAGTTTCCGTAAGGATGACGGCAGATCAGGTGCGTGTCGTGGCCAATGGCGAAGTCATTGCCGCACACCTAAGAGTGTTTGGTCGAGACCATCTCGTCTGCGACCCGTGGCATTACCTACCCATACTGGATAAGAAACCCGGCGCCATCAGGGATGGCGCTCCCTTTGTGACATGGGATTTGCCACGACCAATCATGATGGTGCGGGATCGCATTCTGAAACAGCCTAAAGGGGATCGTGCCTTTGTGGAGTTACTCATGCTGGCGGGAGAGGCAGGTCTAGATGCATTGACTGTGGCTTGTGAGCTGGCGTTAGAAGCTGGTGTCGTCAATGCACCGGTCGTCATGAATGAATTGCGCAGGCTGATCTCACCGCACTTGCCTGCCAGGTCAATTAATGTACCTGATGGCATTGCACTTAGCATGGAACCGGTAGCCAATTGCCACCGTTATGACTACTTATTAGGAGCGTGCAATGTCCATTGATTATGCAGCCAGCCTAAAGGCACTAAAGCTCTACATCATGGCCACCGCATGGAGTGAATTGCAGGCAGAGAAACCTAAGCAGGCGCATCGCCCAGAAACTTGGCTGGAGCGTTTATTGGCGGCAGAGCTAACAGACCGAAAGCTCAAAAGCCTGCGCCATCAGCTCAAAGCAGCACGTTTCCCGATACATCGTGATTTGCTTGGGATTGATTGGGCAGAAACGCCGCTATCACAGGTGGTGGTTGAACAGTTAGCCAGTGCGGCGTTTATGGAAACCGCACATAACTTGATTCTGGTGGGCGGTACTGGCACAGGTAAATCACATTTGGCCACAGCCATTGGCGTGGCTGCGATTCATCAAGGCAAGCGAGTACGATTCTATAATGCTGTGGATTTAGTCAATCAACTGGAGCGTGAGAAGACGCATGGCAAGGTGGACAATCTGGCGAAACAGCTTTGCTTGGTGGATGCTGTAATCATTGATGAGCTGGGTTATTTGCCGTTCCCAGCGTCAGGTGGTGCTTTGCTGTTTCACCTCATCAGCCACCTTTATGAGAAGACTTCGTTAATCATTACTACGAACCTGACCTTCGGTGAATGGATACAAGTATTTGGCGATGCGAAGATGACAACAGCACTAGTAGATCGCATTACGCATCATTGTGAAATATTAGAAACAGGGAATGAATCTTACCGATTTAAGCACCGAAAAAGTCGCACTCAACAGAGTGAAAAAGTGGAAACAATTGGACGCTGATTAGTGGAAAATATTGGACGCTGATTGACATTTTAGAGGCACATTTTAATCATTTGACTTTGTTAAGTCGGCCATGGGCGCAGTGATAATGGGGTGTTGAAACATTGACAGAGTACTGTAGCTGTGTTTTGACAGTTCGAGTTTACAACGTTAACACCTAAGCATAATCATTAATCTGTCATTTGTTGTATTTTTACACTGATTGACAACTTATTTCTGTTTACTTTACCTTTGCGTTACCTTTTCCATAACATGACACCTTGTGCCTGTAGACTTAGGGGTCACTAGTAATGATGTTAATTTACACTTTAACTTTTCAACATATTTAAATTGTTGATTGTAGTGAGTTTTTCAGAAGTTAAAGTAAATATAAAAAATAAATATATAGCTACATGAGTCTGTTTTATTTTTTATTACAATATGTCATTTACTTTTTATGCATGCTTTTTAGCACTAAATATAGCTATCCTCGTGAAAACAGTTAATAATTCAAGAATACCATATTACCTAATAAAATCAACTGCTTAAAGGTAACGTATAAAAGTTAAACAAGGTTATTAAGTTACAGTGGAGGCATTTCAGCCATCCCTGAGGGATTTTTAGGAGCCGCAAATCGTAAAGTTAAAATTCTTTTAAATTGCTTAATTCTACGAATTTTCTTGTATGGATTACAGCTTGATCTGACCTTAAATTCAATCGGTAGATGCATAGATTAGGAAAACTTTTCTTCTTGTATTTGGTAGTTAGTGTTTTTCTTCAATATTCAATTAAGTTTTTGGCTACTGCATATGAGTTTTTTGTAAGTTGAAAAAAGCCATTTAACCGAAAAATTTAAGCCCACTCTAGCTTCAAATGCTATTAAACAAGATTTTAGTTCACTATATATGAAGATTTTGAACCAAAAAACTATTAATAACTGACATTTTCAATAGCACCACGCCTTGCACTGAACCGATTGGTATCATATGCTTACCATACCTACACCTTGTGTGTTTTTCAATGTTTTAAATTAGTTAATCAAAAATTTTCAACTTTTTTTAAGTTCGGTGGTTTTTGAAAAGCGTTGACGGTAATATTAAACTAGCCAGTGATAACTTAAACAAGACAGGACAATAAACCAAATCAGCAAAGTTCATGCTATAAGTTTAGTGAAAATATAACGAGCCTCTTACGGTCATTAACGAAGGAGAATTTAACTAATACATGCAAAATAAGCGCCGATTTTTTTTATTATTTCATAATTAAATATTACTCATGGTCAATCTTAACTAAGCCGATTTAACGGCATAAGTGGTGAAAATGATTTTGCGTATTTCTGACGGGTAATCAAAGAAAGGTGTAATACGTGCCTAGTTAATACGCCGGGAGTATTAATGCATTAATGTGGTCTAAAGATACTGAGCTGAGCAAACTATTGATAGGATCTGGGGCAGACGTCAATGCAAAAAATGTAAACGGATTTAACGCTTTAATGATTTCTAAAATTCCTGAAATCACGGAAAATCTTATTAAAAAAGGCGCTGATGTAAACTCTATAGATAATAGTGGAAATAGAGTTCGTATTAATTCACTGAAAAAATACGTTTATGTCGGGTTGGAGGATGTAAGGCTCAACAAGGTAGAGCAGCTTGTCCATTTACCACCAACATCAATTAAATTGAATTAATTTAGCATTAAAAATACACAAAGCCAATCAATTAAGCGATATTTGAATCGTCAATTCCACTTCTAAAATTAGAAAAAGGTTTTACTCAGCCTAGGTCGATGGCTGTCTGTGACATGTAAAAATTGACCGTCTGCTTAGTGTATTTTTTGTTGCCATATGCTCTAGGCAAGCGAATGTCTCTTAAGTGCTGGTTGCAGAAGTAGCAACTCCCAAACTCAACGGCAGCTTAGCCGTCAAGTTTGTAAAGTTCAGTGGAATGCGAGAGCAGAAGTAGATAATCTCGTCACTATGCCAATGTCAGCTTTAGGGCAGCTTAATCTCTGTGCCCAAGAACGGACAACACCATAGCTCAGTAAATTTACTTAAAGTGCATAAATGAGTTTAGGAAGAATCTCAGGTGACTTCGACAAACCTAAAATTAGGTTGTCAACCAAATCATTTCGGTCAAGACGAAATTCAGTGCACCATGCGTCCATTAAAAGCAGATTGCCTGGTTGTAGATAAATGGCAATTTGAGCACGCTCACCTTTCGCTAACTTTGCACGCCGGCGTTGCTGTGCCTGGCGAAGTTGTTTTTTCCTTAAGTCACTAGTCATATAAAACTCTGTTTACTGTCAACATGAATTTTATACGCTGCATGTAATTAGCGCAACGCACTCTATTCGCCCGTAAAAGACATAAATATGATTCAAATGGTGGATATTGTAGAAGCTACAATTGGGGAAATGATATTTTAGCGATCCAAATTATTTGGCGTGTTCGAAACTCTTTTCTAAACCTATCATTATTAAGGGCGCTAAAGATTTCGAACAGGGTACCGTCTTCATAAAGAACGAATGGCCACACATCTTTTATTGTAGCCTCAGTCTGGAAATTCAAGAATGAAGGAAAGTGGCTTGATGTGCCCCCATAGGCAGGAAATGATTTCATCCACGCAATAAGTTCATCAAGCGGATATCGTATAGGAGAGGTTTTGCCATTACCAATTTTACGGTAAGGAGGGCCATTCAAACCTTTCAGACCTTCGCGTGCCGCAGCCAACCATTTTTCATCTAGACCAAGCAGCGCGGAAACTTCAGCAGGCTTTAACCACTGAACGCCAGGAACACTAACATTCGATTCTATCGTGGATATTGGTAGATGCAACTTAGGACTTAGTTTCATTTTCAAGGAGCCGTGAGGGAGCCGTAATAAAAAATATCTACAAATTAAAACGGCTCACATCGCTGTGAGCCGCTTCGGTATTGGTAGGGCGTGCGGGGATCGAACCCACGACAAACGGATTAAAAGTCCGCTGCTCTACCAGCTGAGCTAACGCCCCATTATTTAACTTACAATGTTAATTAAAACTAAATGGGTAATTCTGTGTTTCTGGTGATTATTTATTTCGAGGCCGAAAAATACTTTACCTGCGAAAGGGCGCAATTATGCAAGAAACTGGGCACTTGGTCAATGTAAAACTGGTAAATATACTAACTTTTTAAAAATTAAACTGCGGATACAATTAACGCATCCCTGGCAGCTTGCCGCCGCCCATTCCACCAAGCATACCGCCCACGCCGCGCATCATTTTGGCCATACCGCCTTTGCTGAACATTTTCATCATTTTTTGCGTTTCTTCAAACTGTTTTAGCAGGCGATTTACCTCTTGCACTTGCACGCCGCTGCCATTCGCAATGCGTTTTTTGCGCGTGGCTTTAATCAATTCGGGCTTTTTGCGCTCTAGCGG
>JAYVFU010000031.1:0-18408 GCA_043772865.1 Methylophilaceae bacterium | reverse complement strand
AGCATTATTTTAGATTTAGAAATTGCCTTGCCGCATAGCAAAAGTTGCCAAAGCGATAGCATAGAAGATACGATTAACTACGGCGAGGTGGTCGCGCGCATACGTCAAACGCTCAATGAACATAGTTTTAAGTTAGTAGAAGCACTTGCGGAGCATATTTGCCAAATAGTACTCACAGAATTTAAAGCGCCTTGGGTAAAAATTAGAGTGGCTAAACCAGCCATACTCCCTGGGCTAAAAGCGCTGGGTGTGGTGATTGAGCGTGGAAATCGACTGTGAAACATAATTAAAGAAAAATCAGGTACCCTCTAGTAATTAAGTCAATTTGCAAAACTATTCCTTACCATCATGAACATTTATATTTTCAGTACTTTTAAAGATAAACTCCATTAACTCACTAGCTACTTGCATACCTTTATCGGTTAAAACCAAGAGTTTTCTACGGATGTCCAAAAGATCATTTTGAATAGTAACAAGTCCCAAACCAATAGCCCCTCCTCGAATACCTATAGATAACCTGTAGTAATTACGAGAAGTGGCTGCCTTAGATAGTTTTAAAGTTTTACCTACACTAGTCATGTCTTCTGGATTAGTTTGGGATGCTATATATAAGAAAAACATAACAGACTGAGCCTCAACACTCTCATGGAAATGGGTTTGAATTAAACCCTGCCACTCGAACATTGAATAAGCTAACCTCTTATTATTGACTGATAATAAACCTACATATTTAGTTGTTGATTTCGTAATCATTTTCATACTCCATAGCGATCAATAAAACAACTGTGCAATCTACTTTTTTTATTTTTTTAAGTAAAGCTTCACATTCTTATAGCATCCGCCAAGCTAAACTCTGCCCCGCTCTTAGCGGCACCAGCGCACCATTAGGAAAAGGCAAACTCGCTGGCACTTGCCAGCTTTCTTTGACCAAGGTGATTTGTTCAGTATTACGTGACAATCCATAAAAGTCTGCGCCGTAGAAGCTGGCGAAGCCCTCTAATTTATCTAGTGCGTTTGCAGTTTCAAACGCTTCTGCATAAAGCTCCATTGCGGTGTGAGCGGTGTACATGCCAGCGCAACCGCAAGCCGCCTCTTTTGTATGCTGAGCATGTGGCGCGCTATCAGTGCCTAAAAAGAATTTAGGGCTACCAGAAATAGCGGCTTGCACAAGCGCCAAGCGATGTTCTTCACGTTTTAATATCGGTAAGCAGTAGTGATGCGGCTGTATACCGCCCTTAAACATGTCATTGCGATTCATCAGCAAATGGTGCGCGGTAATAGTGGCGGCAACATTGGCGGGGGTGCTTGCGACAAAATCTGCTGCATCTTTAGTGGTGATGTGCTCAAACACTATTTTTAATTGAGGATAGTTTTTTAACAGCGTGTGCATATTGCGCTCAATAAACACTTTTTCACGGTCAAATACATCTACATTATCGTCTGTCACTTCGGCATGTGCAAGCAAAGGCAGGCCGACTTTTTCCATCGCTGCTAGCGCTTTTGCACAAGCGGCAAGGCTAGTGACGCCCGAATCGCTATTAGTGGTTGCGCCTGCTGGATAGAGCTTAACGCCATGCACCATGCCGCTAGCTTTGGCTTTTACGATCTCTTCTGCCGTGGTGTTATCGGTAAGGTAGAGCGTCATTAAAGGCTCAAAATGCATATCTTGTGGAAGTGCTTGCAAAATGCGCTCACGGTAAGCAATGGCTAATTCAGTGGTAGTGACAGGCGGGCGTAAATTGGGCATCACAATGGCACGGGCAAATTGTTTTGCTGTATCAGGCAGCACGGCTTTAAGCGCATCGCCATCCCGTAGATGTAAGTGCCAGTCATCTGGGCGAGTAATTACGAGCTTATTCATCATTTACTTTCCTGCTTTGCTAGTTGCTTTAGCTGCTGATTTAACTGCTGTTTGAATTTCTGATTTAACTTCTGCTTGAATTTTTAGCGCTAATTCGTACAGTTGATTTTTCTTGGCATGAGTAATTTCCACCGCCAAACTCACTGCTTGCTTTAAAGGTAAGTCGGCTAATAACAAGCGTAATACGCGCTCCGCTTCAATTTCGGCGGCATTATTATCCGTTTCATCTGCGGCTTCTATAAGCAATACAAACTCACCACGCTGTTGATTTGGGTCGTTTGTTAGCCATGCTTTGGCGTCTGATAACAAGCAATGATGGAAAGTTTCAAACGTTTTAGTGATTTCTCGAGCGAAAGTTATGCGGCGAGATTCACCTAAAATCAAGCTTAAATCTTCCACACATTCAATCACTCGGTGAGGCGCTTCGTACAATACTAAAGTACTCGCTTGATCTTTTAGGGATTCTAAAACTTTACGTCGTTGTGAGCCGCTAGCGGGCAAAAAACCAATAAAATGAAACCCGTTATTAGTGATACCAGAAGCTGATAAAGCAGCAATCACCGCACTAGCGCCAGGGATAGGTACAATTTTAATACCCGCTTTTTGCAACACATTAACAACGATTGCGCCAGGGTCGCTCACAGCTGGCGTACCCGCATCAGTCACCAATGCGATGCTTTCACCTGCTTGCAGACGCACCAACAGAGCTTGTGCAGATTGTTGTTCATTATGCTGATGCACCGCGATGAGTTTTTTACTGATGCCAAAATGACCAAGCAAGCCAGAAGTATGACGCGTATCCTCTGCCGCAATGGCATCTACACTTTTTAAGGTTTCTAACGCGCGCAAAGTAATATCACCTAAATTGCCAATTGGCGTCGCAACCACATATAATATGCCTTGATGACTTTGACTCAACGCTTAAATTTCCTTATTATTTTGTTTGCTATTAGCTGCGCAAACTTAATGGTCAACGCTTCTGCGCAAGCAACTGAGTCGACCAAAAACCCACAACCTATTATTAAAAAAACTGCTGAAGCCGCTTTTAGCGATGGTCTAAATTGTCTTAAATTTGCCGATATCACTTGCGCACAATTGGCTTTAGTTAACATCCCCAGCCAGTCTGCTAACGCTAAAATATTAGCTGGCGGCATCGCTATTTTGCAGGGTGACGATGATCTCGCTTTCCGGCTTTTACTACCCCTAGATGCAGGTAACACGCTACAACCCACAGCACGTGCTAGTTTACATGCAAGCTTGAGCTTAGCCTATGAAAAACTGCCAGACATACAGCGCGCAATAGCGCAAAAAATACTTGAAGAGCAAACACTTATTAGCAGCAATGCCTCACTGCTCGCACTCAAACAAACTCAAACAAAATTATGGCAACTTGTCACCAGCTTAAACAAAAATCAATTGATTGAATTGCGCGGTGCCAACGCTGAGGCAAATTTACAAGGCTGGATAGATTTAGCGCTTACGCAACAAGACCAAACGTCGATTACCGATTGGCAGAAAGCTTATCCGGACCACAGCGCCAATGCGCTCGCTATAAGCTTGCTACAAGTGAATCCTGCCATTAAAACCAATACCCGCCAACAGCCACTAACAGGCAAAGTAGCTTTGTTGTTGCCTAAAAATGACGAAAAACAAGTTGCCATTGCATTAGCACTAATACAAGGATTTAAAGCCAGCGCAATTATTGATAACAGCGCTATTGGTAAAAGCTCAGCTGTTAAAAGCACTGCTGAAATCAATACGTACACAGCACCAAATAACGATATAACAAGTACTTATGATTTGGCTATTAATGATGGTGCAAATTATGTTGTGGTCATAGGCTTTGGCAACATCAATATTGCACACGCACTCAATATGCGAACATTACTAATTAACTACACACCCCACAAACCATCGCTTAGCAAAAACCTATATATTCTGTCACAGTCGCTTGACGAGGAAGCACTACTACTGGCCAACACTGCTCACGCATTTGGCATGCAAAATGTGTTAATTGTGAATGAAGGCTCGAGTAACTCAGACGAGATGACAGCGGCTTTCAACGAACCTTGGCAACAATTAAGTGGTCAGGCTTCGAAACAAATAAAAGTGTCTAGCGACAGCAGTTTACTGGATATAAAAACTCAAATTAGTGCATTACAGGTAGACATGATTTTAATTGCAGGTGATGCGAATTTTGCACGAAAAATCAGACCTTATTTAGACGTGGCAACGCCCACTTTTGGGTTTTCAACACTATATGAAGGTACTCCAAATAGCGCTTTGGATAGTTCGCTCAATGCCATTCGTTTTGTTGATTACCCTTGGTTACTCAAACCCACTGATTTTAATGCTTACCAAGCACCAGCAAAAGAAGTACCACAAGATGCCATATCACAACGCGGCTTTGCATTAGGGGCCGATGCTTATCAAGTATTGACTAAACTCACTCAAGAACCAATACAATCAACGAATTTTGATGGACTAACCGGCACAATCCATATCAATGAACAAGGTGAAATTACACGTGTCTCATCGATAGGTATTTTTAATAATAGCGGCGTAATTTTAGAAAAATAATGATGAATATTTTATGAATAATCTGGGTGTTCATGCTGAAAAAATTGCAGAAAATTACCTGATTAATCAAGGCTTATCGCTAATTAAGCAAAACTACAGCTGCAAATATGGCGAAATTGATTTAATCATGCGCGATGGCAATACCACAGTATTTATAGAGGTGCGCCTCCGTAGCAATAGCGCGTTTGGCGGCGCTGGTTCTAGTATTACGAAATCAAAACAGTCCAAACTAGGTCGCACCGCTGAACATTTTTTACAACAACATGGTAATGTTGCTTGCAGATTTGACGCAGTTTTAATGAACAAGGATGATGCAGCAAATATTGAATGGATTAAAAATGCCTTTGATTCATAAAAGCTTTATTTAAACATGATATGTTAGTGATTGAATTTTTAAAAATATATAGACATTACAAGGAGTTACTATGAAATATTTAGCTAAATACCCAATGATTGGGTTACTAAGTGCCAGTCTGTTAACAATAAGTTTAGGCAGCCAATTAACTGCTTGCTTACCAGTCGTCATTGGTGGTGCAGCTGCTGGCGGCGCAATGGCGGCCGACAGACGTACTTCAGGTATTTATGTGGAAGATGAGAATATTGAGCTTAAAGCCAGCAAACAAATTGCAGATACTTTAGGTGATGCTGCACACGTCAATATCACCAGTTACAATCGTATTGTTTTACTCACTGGCGAGGTGCCTAAAGAAGCTGACAAGGCCACTGCTGAAGGCATTACAAAAGCCATTACCAATGTTCGCTCTGTCACTAACGAGCTTGCAGTTATGCCTAAAACATCAGTAAGCTCACGTGGCAATGATGCTTATTTAACGTCTAAAATCAAAGCTAAATTCGTGGCAGATGGGCGTTTCCCAGCTAATCTAGTGAAAGTAGTCACAGAAAATTCTGTGGTCTATTTATTGGGAATTGTAAGTCACGCAGAAGCCCAGTTTGCAACAGAAATTGCTAGTAATGCAGATGGTGTCACTAAAGTTGTTAAGGTGTTTGAATATACTAACTAATGTAAGGTTCTGTAATGATTACAGCGATATAATCACATTTATTTATATCATTTATTTGAAAACTTAAAGACCATGACATTACCAACTCAAAATAGTATTGCCGATGAAATTATTATAGAAGGCCTAACACGTGCTGGTAAACCTTTTCGCCCTAGCGATTGGGTAGACCGGATGTGCAGTACTTTTGCTAGTTTTGGTGTAGATAAAAAACTACGTTATTCACCTTATTTAAAACCACGTGTAGCTAATGGCGTACGTTGTTTAGCCGTGGATTTAAAACTAAAAACTGTTAATCCGGATGGTTTTGAACAATTAATGCAATTTGCTGAAGAAAATCAGCTTAATATTTTAGACGCTGCTGGCAACAGCATACCAACACCAGGCTTGAGTTAATTAAATTTAATTAACTCTTTTGTGACATGAGCTTTTCTAAATAATCTTTAGTGACCTTGCCGCGCTTGGTTTTTACCAATTTTCCTTGAGGATTATAAATAAAGCTGGTGGGCAAAACATCCGCTGGGCCTATTTGGCTGGTCACTGCTTCATCGCCCAATACAATGGGGTATGACATCAACATATCATCTACATACGTAGCCACTTCTTTATCATCTTTATAATCAAGTACAACGCCAATAATCATGAGGTCATTATTTTTGCGGTTATCATAAAGTGTAACCAAATCTGGCACCTCTTCTAGACAAGGCGGACACCACGTTGCCCAGTAATTTACAATCACCCACTTACCTTTATAATCCGATAACTGATGTTTTTTACCTGCAGTATCTTTAACCGAAAAATTATGATCCGCTGCATTTACAGTCGTCATAAATGTAGTGCAAACCAATATCACACTAGCTAAAAATAATTTGTTAAACCTCATTTAAACTCCTTATTTTTTGTCAAAAAATTCAATCGCTTGACAAATTCCGCCTTAAAACAAATATTTTAGGTATCATTGAATTAAACAATTAAAGTTTAAATACTATGTCATTCAATCTTGATGTACCAGCCCTAGATAATAACCCTATTCTCATTGCCGAACTTAGGCCTAGCAAAATAGCTGAATTCATTGAGCGTATACCATTCAATAATATTTTTTCTGCAGCAACAATCTTGCTTGAAGAAATGCAGATTTTAAACCGCCAAAAAGTAAATCCCGATAATAGAACAAAAGCTTTAGAGTTTTATCGCCCTGCGGTAATTCGCATTACCCACGAATTGCATGATTTTTACATCAATAATACATGGTACCCAATGCCTGCCAAGGTGAAGTCTGGCGCAAGCGCGGCAGAACTACTTTGGTTAGAATTAGGCTATGGTTACAAATTAGCCTATCTAGATTACAAAGGTAAGTTAATTAATGCGAATAGCAAACCAGTAGCATTGGTATTGCAACGCTCAATTTACAGCCTATATAAATTATCACTGGTGTACTACAGTATTTATTTTTCTCCTCCAGCTTCAATTTGGTCAGACTTACATCAACTTTACTACAGTGCAGTTCAGCAAAACGCAGATACTATTGAAGTACAAGACACCGAGAGCAATTTAAATAATTTAAGCTCAGTGGAATTAGCTTACAAGCAGGCCATTTTAATTGGCTTAACCAATCCGCAGCATTTAACTAAAACAGATATTAAACGTGTTGCAGACTATTTAAGCCACTTATCAACATTTGCACTATTGCGTGGTATTGGTACTACTGAAAGTGATTCTGGTGTATTTTTAATTAAACTCAACAGCAATCAATTACCAATTCCATTTACTAAAAAACCTAGTAATCCTAATGCTGCCAATGATATTTTGCTTATCACTTTGGACATAGCAAGAAAAATTCATCATCATTTAAAGCTGTTGCAAGAGGGAAAAATGCCTGTTGATGGATATTTCTCTGCTGACGCACTGGACTCAAACTACACCGATTTGCTTACATACCTAATTAAACAGCTAGGTGCAACACCTAAACGTTTATTTTCCAGAGCTAATAAAGATCATAAACTGCAATTATTATTTGGTATTACTGACATATACCAATCTTTAGAAACGTCGACCAAAAGCTTATCCAAAGTATCAACTTGGCAGGTTCAAAATACAAGCGCCATTGGTTTTGCGCTCAAAAAATTTCAATCTGGTGAAGTGTCCATTAAAGTTGGAGACTTTGTTTCAATGAAAGAAACAGCAGAGTCTAACTGGGTAATTGCTGTTTTACGTTGGATTATCGCCGATCAACAAGACCACCTAGATATTGGTTTGCAATTACTAGCCCCCAATGTTGGCAGAATAGGGATTAAATCTGCGAAATTAACAAATTATGAAAACGCGCTTACCTTGCCAGAAGTTGCCCCTCTTAAGTTACCTAAAACCATAGTAGTAACCCGTGGCATATACAGCCCAGCCACTGTATTTGATATCATTGAAAATGGCGCATTCACACAAGTATTATCGACTAAATTACTTGAGCGCACCGCAAGTTTTGAACGCTTTCAATTTAGTAAGTTATAATTTATTTAATTTTTCTTTACTTTATTGCAAAAATACATGAATATTATATAGGTAAAGATGGCGTATTAGATTTTTTTAATCCGCCTAACTTTCAAATTCTTTAAAACTTTCGTAATTTATTGCACACGCATAGTTTAAATATCCAATTTATCATCATATTTTTATATTAACGTAATCTAATTGCGTTAATTCTGTTTAAAAAATTAACTGTATTAACACTGAGGTCATGAATGAGCGAACATATTACCCACACAACTGATGCGGCTTTTGAACAAGAAGTTTTGCAATCACAATTGCCAGTATTAGTAGACTATTGGGCTGAATGGTGCGGACCATGCAAAATGATTGCGCCAATTTTGGATGATATTTCAAAAGAATATGCGGGTCGCTTGAAAATTGCCAAACTTAATATTGATGAAAATCAACAGACACCACCTAAATATGGCATACGTGGTATTCCAACCCTCATGCTATTTAAGAATGGCAATGTGGAAGCGACTAAAGTAGGCGCTTTATCAAAATCACAACTTACTGCGTTTATTGATAGCAACATTTAGTTTAGATATATACATCTGGTTTTGAAGTTTGTTTAACAAGTTTCAAAGCTAGATTCATCATTACAAGCAAGTCACTTTTGTACTTAATCATTATTCATATCAAAACCTTCAAAAAATCCCACCTGCGAGCTAGTCCATGCGTTTATCTGATTTAAAACACCTTCCTGTCACCGTTCTAGTTGAGATGGCGATTACTGACGAGATCGAAAATGCCAGTCGTATGCGTAAGCAAGACCTCATTTTTGCCATATTGAAACATAAAGCAAAAAAAGGCGACAGTATATTTGGTGAAGGAACGCTGGAAGTATTGCAAGATGGATTTGGTTTTTTACGTTCGCCTGACACTTCATATTTGGCAGGACCCGATGATATTTATGTATCACCTTCGCAAATCCGCCGTTTTAATTTGCATACTGGCGATAGCATCCACGGTGAAATCCGCATTCCTAAAGATGGCGAACGCTATTTTGCTTTAGTTAAAGTAGAAATGGTCAATGGCGATGCGCCTGAAAATACCAAGCATAAAATTCTGTTTGAAAATTTAACACCGCTATTCCCTACAATTCCGTTGACCTTGGAACGTGATATTAAAGGTGAAGAAAATATTACAGGTCGCGTGATTGATATGATTGCGCCTATTGGTCGTGGTCAACGTGGCTTATTAGTAGCTAGCCCTAAAAGCGGTAAAACAGTGATGATGCAACATATTGCACATGCGATTACCTCTAACCATCCAGATGTTATCTTAATCGTATTGTTGATTGACGAGCGCCCAGAAGAGGTAACAGAGATGACACGCTCTGTTAAAGGGGAAGTCGTGGCTTCGACCTTTGATGAGCCAGCAACACGCCACGTACAAGTCGCCGAAATGGTGTTAGAAAAAGCAAAGCGCTTAGTCGAACACAAAAAAGATGTGGTGATTTTATTAGACTCAATCACACGCTTAGCGCGTGCTTACAATACAGTGATTCCATCTTCAGGCAAAGTATTGACTGGCGGTGTGGATGCTAACGCGTTACAACGCCCAAAACGCTTCTTTGGTGCAGCACGTAATATTGAGGAAGGCGGCTCACTCACCATTATCGCCACAGCCCTTGTAGACACTGGATCACGCATGGATGATGTGATTTATGAAGAGTTTAAAGGCACGGGCAATATGGAAATCCATCTTGACCGTCGCATGGCAGAAAAGCGTACCTATCCAGCGATTAACGTCAATAAATCTGGTACTCGACGTGAAGAGTTACTCATTCCCAAAGATGTACTACAGAAAATTTGGGTGTTACGCAAATTGCTTTACCCAATGGATGATTTGGATGCAATGGAATTTTTGTTAGACAAAATCAAAGCGACTAAAAATAACGCTGACTTCTTCGATAGTATGCGTCGCGGCTAGATAAATTGTAGTTAAAAACGGACAATTGAGTGCTTACTCAATTATTTAATAAGTAAACAAACACTTACTGTTGATTAATTAACCGAACTCACCCATAATATTGGGTTCACGTTAAAGAATTTTTTTGAAAGAGGCACGGCATGAAAGCAGACGTTCATCCAGACTACCATAATGTTGTATTTCACGATACAAGCTGTGATTTCAAGTTCATCACTAGATCTACTATGACATCTAAAAACACGATTAAATGGACTGATGGTAAAGATTATCCTTTAATTAAGATTGAGGTTTCTTCACAATCTCACCCGCATTACACCGGCAAACAAATGATTTTAGACACCGCTGGTCGTGTTGAGAAATTCAAGCAAAAATATGGTATGTAATTGTTTATAAGCGTTATATTGGCTTATAAAAACCAATAAAAGGCAGCTCAGCTGCCTTTTTTTATTGCCTATGTTTTGTTTGCCTCATTTTAAAACTGTTACTTCTTAAAGTAAGCTGCAAACTAAGTTAAAATTTAGTTAAGACTTATAAAATAATCATATTGAAAACCATTTATGCGCTTTGAGTTAGATCACGATTGGCAAGGCAATATGGCGACACCGCGAGCGCGCGTTGGTCAGAGTGCCAAAGTGCACTTACTACTAGCGCTTTGCGCTATTTGGTTATGTATGGGGCTAGTTGGTCATGCGCCATGGAAACCCAATGAATCACAAAGTATTAGTATTATTCAGAACATTTTAAATCACGGAAATTTTGTCGCACCGCTAGCAGCATCTCAAACTGCATTAGACGAACCGCCGTTATATTACTGGTCTGCTGCTGCCCTGGCTAAACTATTATCGCGTGCTGTATCGATACATAATGCGGCACGTGTTGTTACTGGCATTTGGATGGCCCTTACTTTATTACTAATAGGCATGACTGGTCGCGAATTATGGGGTCGCGGTTTTGGGCGTCAAACCAGTTTTATATTGATGGGCTCCATTGGTTTAGTAGTCAGTGCACATACATTGATGCCTGCAGTTGCTGCACTTACTGGTGCTGCCATGGGCTTTTATGCTTTAGCTTTATCAAGACGCAGGCCTTTTAGGGCAAGTGTGATACTAGGCGCAGGTATAGGGGTAGGTTTTTTAAGTGCAGGCCTATTAACGCCACTCATTATCAGCGTCACTGCAATAATCCTACCTTTAATATTTAAACATTGGCGCAGTAAAAGTTATAGCATCGTATTAATCTTAGCGTTTGTTTCTGCTGTACCTTGGCTAATTATTTGGCCATTAATATGTTGGTTTTTTGCACCTACAAGTTTAATTAATTGGTGGCAAGCCAGCCTGATGCAATTCGGTGGTCATTACCATTTGTATTTTTTACGCATTATTGCTTGGTATGCTTGGCCCGCGCTTCCATTAGCATTGTGGGGGCTATGGCGTTACCGCGACCAGTTATTATCCAAGCCTAAATTTCAATTAATTCTGACATTTTTTGGCGTCACTTTATTGGTGCTTGGCTTTGGTGCGGATGACAAAGAGGTTTACGCTTTACCGCTATTACTCCCGCTGACTGCACTTGCAGGGGGTAGTGTAGAAACGCTTAAACGCGGCGCAGCTAGCGCGCTCAATTGGTTTGGTTTGATGTTATTTGGATTACTTGGCTTTATGATTTGGCTAGGTTGGTTTGCCATGATGACGGGAACTCCTGCCCGCTTAAAAGCACGGATGATTTTTTTATCAGGCTCTCAAGTAAACGAATTCAATTTATTTGCTTTCGCGATCGCGCTAATCGTCACATTAGTCTGGGTTGCGGCTATTTTTAGATCACAACATACAAACAGATCATCTGTCACTAACTGGGCAATTGGCATGACCATGACTTGGACACTACTCATGGCACTCTGGCTACCCTGGATTAATGCTGCCAAAAGTTATAAACAGGTCATGATGGGCTTAGATAATGCACTGCCAGAAAGTTATGCGTGTATTAATACCCGCAACTTAGGCGAGGGGCAAAGAGATTTGCTAGATTACTACACCGGTATTGTGGCGCTACCACTTGAAACTGTGCAGCGCTTAGATTGTGACTTGTATTTAATTCAAGATAACCGTGGCGATGCAAAAGTAGAGCCAGGGCAAGACTGGAAACTTATTTGGCAAGGCAAGCGTGCTAGCGAAAGACGTGAAAGCTTTAGGTTATTTCAGCATATCTAAACTCTAAACCATGCCTACATAACCCATGGCCTGCGCTTTTATTAAGCAATATACTGGCTTATCGATGGTTATGTCTAAATCTTGCAGTGCTCGTAAAGTGATTTCAGCGACTAACATAAATCCAACATTGATGGTTACCAGCACACGGTGATCAACTTTACGAATTTCAGTCACAATACCTAGTAGCTGATTCTGAATACTTAAGCCATCTAATTTTTTGATAGATAATGCAATATTAGACGCTGGCACTGAAAAGGCAATATCAGCACCAAGGGCCTTATTTAATAAAGGCACAAACAACAAATTTGCATTGACCACTACCAGTGTATAAGCAAGCTCAATATTATGTTCCAACACTTTAGCGTAAATGACATTATCAAAGCCCAAGTGGTGAGCTAATGACAACACTTCTGGATGTTTGATTAACTCATAAAAGTTTCCGCTTGCCTGAATTTCTCCAGACTCAATCATTGCGATGTTTTGTGTAAGCTGTAACACTTCATTGATTGAATGGCTGACATATATCATCGGCACTTTGATTTCTTCATTCACGCGCTTTAAAAACGGCAATATTTGATTTTTAAGTCGTGTATCTAGTGCTGCTAATGGCTCATCACATAACAATAATCTTGGCGAGCTAAGCAGCGCTCTGCCTAAAGTAACACGCTGTTTTTCACCACCTGAAAGTTGATGTGGTCTGGATTTGAGTAGATGTCTGATTTCTAGTAATTCTACAATTTGATTCAAGCCAAACTTTTGATTTTGTTTAGCAAGCAAGTTAAATCCATACGTTAAATTATGCTGTATGGTGAGATGGGGAAATAAACGGCTTTCTTGAAAAACCAGCCCAATCCTACGCTGATGTATGGCAACATCTGTATTATTAGTACTATCAAAAAGACACTCGCCATCAACCACTACCCGCCCACTATCGGGTTTAACTAAGCCAGCCAAAATACTCAACAATGTGCTTTTTCCAGAGCCAGACGGCCCGAATAAACCAGTGACTTTAGCTTGTAGATTCAGGTTGATATATAAGTCGAAATTATCTCGCTTTAAGTGAACATCTAGCTCAATCATTTCTGCCCCCCCTGCCTAGAGACTTCGTCATTTTACGCTCTAACATTGCACTCGCCATTAAAGCAGCCAAGGCAATGATCATGCTCAATATGACTAAACGCATCGCGGGAATATCACTGCCTGGGGTTTGGATATAAGTAAAAATAGCCAGCGGCAATGTGCGGGTTTCGCCCTCTATATTACCGACAAAGGCCATGGTTGCGCCAAACTCGCCCAAGCTGCGGCTAAATGAAAGAATTAATCCCGTTAAAATCCCAGGTGATGCAAGGGGTAACGTAATAGTAAAAAAAACTCTGAGTGGATGAGCGCCCAGTGATTGGGCAGCAACTTCTAACTTAGTATCCACTTGATTGATGGCGAGCTTGATAGCAGTCACCATTAAAGGGAAAGCCATCACCGCTGAAGCGACTGCTGCGCCTTCCCAACTAAACGCAATACTGATACCCCAATGTTCGTTAAGGTATTTGCCAAAAAAACCTTGATTACCAAATAAAACCAATAACAAAAACCCTGGTACCACTGGTGGTAATACAAGTGGCATATGCACTAGGGCATCTAATAATGATTTACCAAAAAATGACTTTCTTGCAAAGAGCCACGCTATATAAGTGCCGGGTACTACAATGGCTAACGTGCACCAGAAAGCTACTTTGATCGATAGTGAAAGCGCAACGATTTCGCCAGGTGTAAAACTAAATAATTCACTCAACATTTTGATACAGTATATTTATTTGCTGGTAATTGACGTAAATCCATATTGATTAAATATTGTTTTGGCTTTGTCAGATTTAATAAACTCATAAAAACCTTGAGCCGCTGGTTTTGCACCTTGCACTAAAGCGAGAGGATAAACAATAGGCTCATGTGTTTCCTCAGGCAGTATCGCTACAATTTCCACCTTGTTTGATACTTTTGCATCCGTTTCATACACGATACCTGCATCGCATTCTCCACGCTCAACAAACACTAAGGCAGCGCGCACATCTTGCGTACCGACTATGCGTAATTTAATTGAATCCCACCAGTTTAAAGCAACGAGTGATTGTTTTGCATAAATGCCTGCTGGCACAGACTCAATTTCACCCGTACATAAACGTCCATTAAACGCAGTAGAAAAATTGAAATTCTTATCTGTTTGCACTTTAAAGGCTTTACCTTTAGGTGCAATAATGACCAACCGATTACTTAGTAGATTCACCCGTGAATGAACGTCAATACGTTTTTTATCTTGTAGATAATTCATCCATTTGCTGTCAGCAGACATAAAGATATCAGCGGGTGCACCGCTGTCAATTTGCTTAGCCAAATTAGAGGAAGCTGAATATGAACTTTGCACCTTAACAGTCTGTTCACTTTCATAGGCCTTGGCTATGTCACCCATTGCATTGGTTAAACTTGCAGCGGCAAAGACTGTGACCTTAGATTCAGCATGCGCTGTTGTAGTCAACATATTTAAAACCAATCCTGCCATTAAACATAAAACAATGTTTTTTACTGGATTAAACGTTATGTTAAGCGGCTGTGTATTCATTATTTTTTCCATTAAGATATTCACTTTTATTGAGTATTACTAGGCTTTAAAAGTCGAATTGAGCGCGCATTGTCACGGCATTTTCATGGTCTAGAATTTCATTTTGACCATTAACTCGTACAGTAATGGGTGTGTCATAGCCAGTTCTAATATAGTTAGCAACCAATCTTAAATTGGGGTTTAGTATCCAATTAGCGCCTAAAGTCCATGAGTCTGCCTCATTAGTGGCCACCAGCAACCCATCCGTAGTCGATGTAGGTGTATTTAACAATATACCTGTACCAGCAGCATTACCCGTTTTTTTAAAGTCTGAACCATCAAACTGGTCATAACGTAAACCAACTTGTAATGCACCCCAGCCCGATGTGGCTTCTTTATAATTATTTTTTGGTTTTAATCTACCAAACACGCCTTCTTTATAAAAGTCTGAAAATGATTCGCCTGATGTGTTCCATACTAAACTTGCATACCAATCTGAAATTTGACGGTTAAAATCTTTACCGTCAAAATTAACTCGAATATATTCACTTTGTAATTTCACAGGGCCATAGGCTAGTGCGGCCTCTAAACCAGCACGGGTTCTATTTACATCACTTTTGAAACCGTTATTAAACAGCCCCGTTGTGGTGTTAAGTGTACCCCCACAAGCGCTGACGGCTGCTGCATTCAATGTACCATTGGCGTTGGTGCCACAGTTAGTTTGAAAAAAGCTTAACCCGCGTGCATCAGTACTCTCTGTTGGTACTACGCCCGCCACACGGCGTGAACCTTGGTTGCCATCTGCATAAAAGCCGCCGAAATGTACAATGCTATTTTGCCATGACATTAACTCAGACAAGTTTGCGGTTAAGCGTACTGCTGCATCTTTTCCATCGTTTTTTGCATTATTTTCATCGGCTGTACCAGTGCCATTTACATAAGCCAAACTGTAATTAAACCCTTGTATGGGTGAGCCGTAAACCATCGCACCTCTATCAAAAGTGCTACCCAATAAGGCATCACCCATTGAGCGCTCTTGAAAATCAGTAAAATTGGTACTCATCGCACGCTCTAAGCCATAATTAGGTTTAAATTGGCCTAAGCGAAATTTGGCCGCCTGAAATTTATTGATGTCAACATAACCGTAGGTGAGTGTAGTACTGCCACCTGAATACTCACCTTCTATTCTTGCAAGATAATCTTTATAAAAAGTCAGCGTTCCACCCAGCCTTGCGCGACGTAAGCTAAATGTATCTGCCGCATCTACATCAGGCGAAAAATGACGATAATCCGCTTGTACACGCCCATTTATAGCCAACTTCCAATTACCCGTGCCATCTTCTAGCGTTACGCCATCTTTAAACGTTGCATATACAGCGCTACCTTTACTGCCACCTTTTTCTTCTGTTTTTGTAATTTTAGATTGGCTCATTTGGTTCTCAAGACCCACCAGTTCTTTAGTCACCAATTCCAATTGCTTATCTTGCTCAATGCGTTGCTGCTGCATCAGCTCCATTTTGGCTTCTAGCTCTTTTATTCGCACTAAAGCATCGTTTTCCTCAGCAAATACCGTAGTTATAAATGTGGACATAAGCCCTAATAGTATAAGAGAACTCGAAATTTTTTGATGGCGCCGCATGAGTATTCCTAGCATCAGTTTAACAACTTATTAAAATTACGTTGTATTCAAACAGGAATAGCGATAACTGTCAATAGACTGGAATATGCATCACCTTGGTGATTTCATTGGTTAACAAGGGATTTCAGATGGTTTTGGCGTCAGTAATTTGCGATGGATTAAGGCTATTAAGAATATCATTTAGCTCATGTTCTGTTGCTAAATTGGCCTTACTCACTATGCTTCGATAGCTATTTAAAATAAATAAACCATGCGCAGTGATTTGAGCGCCACCGCCATGGCTTCCACCGGGAGAGGTTTTTACTAAAGGTTGCTGAAAGCTTTGGTTCATTAAATCAACCAACTCCCAAGCGCGCCTGTAAGACATTTTCATTGATTTTGCTGCAGCAGAGATCGATCCATAGGTTTGAATAGCATCTAGTAAATCCGCTTTACCTGGACCCATAACGGTCACTTGATTGTGTGTGATGCGGATTTTTAGCAAACTACTCACCTAAAGTGAAGGTATTTAGTAATTTTTAAATTAAAGTTTAATGTGTGCTTTGATTGCATCAATCACATTTGGCTCTAAACCTGCGCCTGCACTATCTGTTACATATTGCGCAATTTGCTGACGCATGGCTAATGCCCAATAACGATTGAAATGCATGCCAATATCTTGGCCTGCTTGCACTTGGTCAGGATAAGATTTGAAAAAAGCGCCAATTTGGTTGGCCATCGTGATGAGTTGTTGGTTAGTCATATTAGTTAATTCAAATGTTTAAAATTTGCGGCTTGATTTTGTCTGCTTGGCTATAAATCACATAGCTTTTATCACGTAAAAACCCCAACAGTGCTAAACCACTTTCATCTGCCATACGAATGGCTAAACCAGTAGGTGCTGAAACAGCTGCAAGCAGTTGTACGCCAGCACTGACTGTTTTTTGCACCATTTCGTAACTTGCACGGCTGGTCGTTAAAATAAAACCAGTCGTCATATTGATGCTTGATTTTGCCAATGCGCCAATCAATTTATCTAATGCATTATGGCGACCGACATCCTCGCGCACCATCAATATCTCACCCTGCAAACTTACCCAAGCACTTGCGTGTGTTGCACCAGTGATCGCTTGCAACGCTTGATGTACTGGCATATTACGATAAGCAGTAAGTAGCGCATCTGGGTGAATATAAAAGTTAATATTATTTAGCGGCGCTAATGATTTAATAGCATGTTCCAAGCTATCTGTTCCGCATAAACCACAACCAGTGCGCCCTGCAAGGGTACGTCTAACTTCTTTTAAACCATTAAATCGCTCTGCCGCAATATTTAATTGTAAAGAAATGCCATTAGATTCTGTCACCATTTCAATATCGTACATTTCACTTGGCGTTTTTATAATACCTTCAGATAGTGAAAAACCTAATGCAAAATCTGCCAAATCTTGCGGTGTTGCTAACATCACAGCATGAGAAATACCGTTGTAAACAAGCGCAACGGGTACCTCTTCAGCAATGGTATCTTGCTCAACTTTACCGTTACTGCGTGTAACCGAATAGCTGCTAAACGATTCACAATGACTATCGACTATCATCTATAACTAAATACGACGTAAGCTTTAGCTCGCACTTTCTAAGTTTTCTACAAAACCGATTTGCGCATCACTAAATTCTTGATAGTTTTTTTGCCAATCAGATAACTGCGTGACTTTGGTCACTTGTACTGCAGTTACCTTAAATTCGGGACAGTTAGTGGCCCAATCCGAGTTGTCGGTAGTAATCACGTTAGCACCAGATTCTGGATGGTGGAAAGTGGTATAGATGACACCCGCTTGCATGCGCTCACTTACTTTTGCACGTAATACAGTTTCACCAGCACGGCTTGTAATACCAATCCAATCACCATCCACTACACCGCGCTCCTCAGCATCATGCGGATGGATTTCAACGATGTCTTCCGCATGCCAAGCGGTATTTTCAGTGCGGCGCGTTTGCGCACCCACGTTGTATTGCGACAAAATACGCCCTGTTGTAAGGATAAGTGGATATTTTTTTGTCACTTTTTCAGTCGTGGG
>JAYVFU010000030.1:0-5839 GCA_043772865.1 Methylophilaceae bacterium | reverse complement strand
TCTTTACGCACATATTCGACTGTCGTAGTTTTAAATCCCAGCAAAGGCACAATTCCGCGAAGATAGAGGTTAACTTCTTTATAGTCTTGTAAAACATTAATCGCTCGCCTACTCATTAATCTGTAATCAGCATGATTGTGCACGACTTCCACACCAAAAAAATGCTAGGAGGCGATAAAAGAAAACCGCTGAAGTCCGTTTAAAAAAACTATCGGAAGACCTGTCACTTCTCACACCATAAACAATCTCATGACCCGCTAAAAATTCTTCTACCATCAGCTTAATAGCATCTAAATCATCCTGCAAATCAGCATCAATTGTAATGACTGCATCGCCATCAACCGACATCATTCCAGCCAGCACTGCGTTTTGATGACCACTATTACGTGAGAGCTTAATTCCCGCCACATGTTTTTTGGTTTTTACTTCATGCTCAATAAGCTGCCAAGTACGGTCACTACTTCCATCATCAACAAAAGTCACTTGACTATCATTTGATACTTTTTCAGCTTGTATGAGTTGATTAATGATTGATTCAAACTGAAATGCAGCCTCTGCTAAAACCGCTTCTTCATTGAAACAAGGTACAACAATTTGAAGTTTCATATAATTTAAGTTCGCTATTTTTGATAGGTTTACTGTTCACTTGCAACTATTTTTAAATGAATAAGTTTCGTATCAAAAAAATAGTCAAAGCTAATGTATTAGGACTATCTTTATGCTAGCTAACAATTGTGACAGGCGTGTTAATTCAGAGTTTTGAGGAGTAAATATGCAATCACTTGCAAGTAGAAGTTGTGTTATTGCTAGGAGAAGCCCTTACGGGCTTTATTATTGAGTATGTTGAAAAAACTAAACTAAATCAGGCATATCTGTACCGTAAAATCTTACTTTAAGTTTTTTTAATTGATCTCTAAAATCGGCGGCTTTTTCAAATTCTAGGTTTTTTGCACTATCGTGCATGGCTTTTTCTATGCGTTTTATTTCTTTGATAATTTGTTTTTCACTTAACGCTTCATAGCTTGCGGTATCTTGTGCGGCTTTGCGCTCTCGTTTTGCATCATCGACATCGTATACGCCATCAATGATGTCTTTAATACGTTTAACAATGCCTTTGGGCACAATGCCGTTTGCTTCGTTAAATGCGATTTGTTTTGTGCGACGACGCTGAGTTTCGTCCATGGCGGCTTGCATGCTACGGGTGATTTTATTAGCGTAAAAGATCACTTGCCCGTTTAAGTTACGCGCAGCACGACCTGATGTTTGAATCAATGATCGTTCTGACCGTAAAAAGCCTTCTTTATCCGCATCTAAAATAGCCACTAAAGAAACTTCAGGAATATCAAGACCTTCGCGCAACAAATTAATGCCAACTAGCACATCAAACTCACCTAAACGCAAATCGCGAATGATTTCTACGCGCTCAACAGTATCAATATCTGAGTGCAAATAACGCACTTTAACGCCATGTTCGGCCAAGTAATCGGTTAAGTCTTCTGCCATGCGTTTGGTAAGGGTAGTCGCCAGCACACGCTCTTGGACGGCCACGCGTTTTTTGATTTCTGATAATAAATCATCTACTTGTGTATCAGCTGGCTTTACGGTGATTTCTGGGTCTATTAGCCCTGTTGGGCGGGCAATCATTTCCACCACTTGCTGCTGGTGTTCGGCTTCATAAATGGCTGGTGTAGCCGAAATAAATACGCACTGGCGCATGATTTTTTCAAACTCATCAAACTTGAGTGGTCGATTATCTAGCGCAGATGGTAAGCGCCAGCCGTAATCTACCAAGTTTTCTTTACGTGATCTATCACCTTTATACATACCACCCACTTGCGGCACAGTCACGTGGCTTTCATCAATAATCATCAGTGCATCGGCTGGTAAATAATCAATCAATGTCGGTGGCGCATCGCCAGGATTACGACCAGATAAATGTCGCGAATAATTCTCGATGCCTTTGCAAAAGCCAATTTCGTTGAGCATTTCTAAATCAAAGCGCGTGCGCTGTTCAATACGCGCGGCTTCTACCAACTTGCCGGTTTTAATATAAAAATCTACGCGGTCACGTAACTCGGCTTTGATTTTCTCCATCGCTTTCACAGTGGTTTCGCGTGGCGTTACATAATGACTAGAGGGATAAACGGTGTAGCGCTGAATTTTATTAAAAATCTGCCCTGTTAAAGGGTCAAATAATGTAATCGACTCTACTTCATCATCAAACATAGAAAGCCGCACAGCGGTTTCGTTATTTTCTGCAGGAAACACGTCAATTACATCGCCACGTACGCGAAAGGTACCGCGGCTAAAATCAAACTCGTTACGGTCATATTGCATACCAACCAAACGCTCTATCATCACGCGCTGCGCTACTTTTTCGCCAACCTGCACATGCAATACCATATTGTGATAATCAGTGGGGTCGCCAATACCGTAAATGGCCGAAACTGTGGCTACAATAATGCTATCTTCACGCTCTAATAAAGCTTTAGTGGCTGAAAGCCGCATCTGTTCAATGTGTTCATTTATGCTGGAATCTTTTTCAATGAATAAATCACGCGAAGGCACGTAAGCTTCAGGCTGATAATAATCGTAATAACTCACAAAATATTCTACTGAGTTATTAGGAAAAAACTCCCGAAACTCGCTATATAACTGTGCAGCCAGCGTTTTATTAGGTGCCATCACAATCGCTGGTCGACCAATCTGCGCAATCACATTGGCCATGGTGTAAGTTTTACCGGAGCCTGTTACGCCGAGCAATGTCTGAAATTTTAAGCCGTCCTTAATACCCTGCGTAAGCTTTTCTATGGCTTGTGGTTGGTCACCAGCAGGTGGAAATGGCTGAAAAAGCTCATATTTACTATTAGGGTATTTAACAATCACAATTTAGGCTTAACTCATAAGATGAATTTTTATTTTATCAGCAAGTATCAAAATTCAGTATGATTTAATGTTAGCTAATGTAAGAACTTTGTCACAGAATCAAAGTCATTAAATTAAGTCTTTTAACTAGGCTTAAATCATAATAAAACCTAGCTTTTATATTGTTAATCATCAATATTAAAAAGCTAAATCACTTGGGGATTTCAGCATGCGCTACTTAGCAGTTTTCGTTACCTCGTTTAGTATTATTTTGAGTTGTATAAGCTCAGTAGAAGCTTTTGACAGAGGTAAATTATTTGAGGCTTATTTATCTGTGGTAATGGTACGTGGATATGACGCCCATGGCGGATTGGCCTATGGCTCTGGCGTTGTGGTTGCCGATAACAAAGTGATCACTAATTGCCATGTATTGCGTGCGACCAAACAGCCTTGGATTTCTCGTGGGGAAGATAGCTATGCAGTCATAACCGTACAGGCTGATAGATGGCATGACTTATGTTTAATTAGCACCGATCAGATGCCTTTTAAACCTGCTATTTTAGGCAAAAGTACCGACCTTAAACGGGGTCAGGAAATTGTATCCATTGGCAATTCAAATGGCGTGCCAGCACCGCTAACGTCATCTGGAAGCGTGAAGGGTATGTACGATGCAGATGCAGGCAAAGTCATTCGTACCTCTGCTAAGTTTGCAATGGGTGCAAGCGGCAGTGGTTTATTTGATTTAGATGGGCGATTAGTGGGCATTAATACTTTTAAAACTGCTGGCAGAGGCTCAGCTTTTTTCTTTTCTTTACCCATTGAATGGTTAAGTATTTTAGAAAAACAACCAATAGAAACCTCATTACCGATTGAAGGTAAAGCCTTATGGGAAGAAGACGAAGATAAAAAACCGTTTTATATGCAAGCCGCAGTTCCTGAGGCGCGTGAAGACTGGGCAAAACTGGCCGAAGTGGCATCAAAATGGACAGCAGCAGAACCCAAAAGCCCTGATTCTTGGTTTGAACTAGGTATAGCTGCCGAAAATATTAATAAAATGGCTGAAGCAGAATCAGCCTATCGCCGAGCAGTGGATTTAGATACCAATTATGCAGATGCTTTTGTACGCATTGGTGTAATCGCTAAGCAAAGAGGGGATACCGCAGAAATGCATCGTGTTAACTTAAAGTTGGCCGAAATTGACCCAGATATTGCTGCCCAATATAGTGATTTACTCGGTTGCGGCGCGCAGTGCTAAATATTATTTATTGAGCAATACATTTAGATTAAGCAAACCCTCTTATTAAATTTCTGAGATGGTAGGGTTTCTAAAGTTGCTGTCAGTTATATTTGTATAGTCACATTTTTTTGCGTAAAATCACGGCTTTACGAAATTAACGAACACTTTAGGAAGCAAATTGGCACAATTTGAATTATCGCAGCGCGTCCTTGCAATCAAAGAATCCCCTACCCTCGCTATTACAGCAAAAGCAGGAAAGTACAAAGCAGAGGGTCGCGATATTATTGGTTTAGCGGCTGGTGAGCCAGATTTTGATACGCCACAACATATTAAAGATGCTGCAAAACAAGCGATTGATAATGGCTTCACTAAATATACACCCGTGGCAGGCACTCCTGGCCTTAAAAAAGCTATCGTCAGTAAGTTTAAAAACGAAAATTGTTTTGATTACGCCTTAAATGAAGTAATTGTGGGTGTGGGTGGCAAGCAAACCATATTTAACCTTTGCCTTGCGGTATTAAACGCGGGGGATGAAGTAATTATTCCTGCGCCATATTGGGTTTCTTACGCAGATATTGCATTGGTAGCAGACGCCAAACCGGTCATTATTCAGTGTGGCATTGAACAGGGCTTCAAACTATTGCCCCCTCAATTAGAAGAAGCTATTACCGCAAAAACTAAGCTGTTTATGATTAATTCGCCATCTAATCCAACAGGTAGCGTGTATAGTTTGGCGGAATTGCAAGCATTGGGCGAAGTATTATTGCGTCACCCTCATGTGTTAGTGGCAACTGATGATATGTATGAGCACGTTAACCTAACAGGCGACAAATTTTATAATATACTCAATGCAACACCTGCGCTAAAAGAGCGTTGCATCGTATTAAATGGCGTTTCTAAAGCGTACTCAATGACAGGTTGGCGCATAGGTTATGCTGCAGGCCCTGCGTATATTATTAAGGCGATGGAAATTTTACAAAGCCAATCTACGAGCAATCCAACTTCTATTTCGCAAGTAGCAGCTCAAGCCGCGTTAGAAGGCTCGCAAGATTGTATTAAGCCGATGGTAGCTGCATTTAAAGAGCGCCACGCATACGTAGTTGAACGATTTAATAATATGCCTGGTTTAAAAACGTTAAGTGCTGGTGGCGCTTTTTATGCGTTTACAGACGCACGTACCGCCATTGCTAACCTGCACCTAGCTGGCAAAATTAAAACAGCTACAGATATGGCATTTGCCGACTACTTATTAGAGCAATTTGATGTTGCAGTAGTGCCAGGTTCGGCTTTCGGTGCAGAAGGCTATTTCCGTATTTCATTTGCAACATCTATGGATAACCTGCGCAACGCCTTAGACCGTATTGAAAAAGCACTCGCTTAACTATTTATGTAGGGTTAATATCAAAAGCCTAATAATTAAGCACATAAAAAAATATTTCGATTTTTTTACAAATTAACACAAAAATTAGCCTTGTAGTGATTGACCAAATAGCGCTCACCCAGTATTATTGCGCCTTCACCGATTCCTCGATAGCTCAGTCGGTAGAGCAACGGACTGTTAATCCGTGTGTCCCTGGTTCGAGCCCAGGTCGAGGAGCCAGTATCTAAGCCACTGCCAGCGATGTCAGTGGCTTTTTCTTGGGTCGCAAAAGCACTATTCAACGCAGTAATTTATCACTAACCAAGGAGTATTTATGTTCTGGATGGCCGCACTGAAACACTTAATAAACGCACTAT
>JAYVFU010000029.1:0-5839 GCA_043772865.1 Methylophilaceae bacterium | reverse complement strand
CAAAGTGTCGCATTGCAGATAAAAACAAGGCAATCCGCGCTTTATGACTCCAAACATGGTTGCCTTCTTCAATTGCCTCTACCATCAAAATTTTGTCTTGATGGCTATCAAAGCCTTCTAATGCAGGATTATCTAAATTAAGTTGATCACCTAAAATGATGATGAGATTGCGAATAGTCATTGTTTAACCCTGATATTTTTTAAAATTAATGGTTATTTTTTTGATTTTTGACGACAAGCTGTGGAGCAGTATTTTACCTCTTCCCAATTTTTTGCCCATGATTTTCGCCATGTCATCACACGTCCACAAGCCATACATAGCTTGCTAGGTAAATTGGATTTATTGCCTTTAAAACTAATTTTATTCATCAATGACTGACTGCTGTTAGCATTAACTGGTTCATTGATGCAACCATACTAGAACATGTCCAATACATGTTAAGAATAATGAAATTATCAAATAATAATCATATTTTTCTCATAATAACGTTACGCTTTTATGCTATAAATCAATCATGAAAAAAGTAAACGCAATAAATTCCGACACCCTACTTGCAGCCGTGGATTTAGGTTCTAATAGCTTTCGTTTAGAGATTGGTCGCTATGATAGCGGGCAAATTTTGCGTGTTGATTATCTCAAAGAAACCGTACGCCAAGGCGGCGATTTAGATGAAAATCGTAACTTGAAACCAGAAGCCATTGCGCGCGGACTTAAATGTTTAGCGCGTTTTGGTGAGCGCATAAAAGGCTTTGCGCTTGAACATGTGCGGGCAGTAGCCACACAAACATTACGTGAAGCGCGTAATCGCGATGAATTTATCGCACAAGCCAAAATAGCACTGGGTTATGACGTCGAGGTAATTTCAGGTGTTGAAGAAGCGCGATTAATTTACCAAGGTGTTAGTCGTTTATTACCGCAATCTCATGAGCGCCGTTTGGTACTCGATATTGGCGGACGCTCTACCGAGTTTATTCTCGGACAAAATTTTGATGTGCACAGTACAGACTCATTACGTGTAGGCTCTGTAGCGTGGTCACTCAAATACTTTGGCGGTGGTGAGTTGACTGAACGCGCTTTTATCCGCGGCGAAGTTGCCGCAGAATCTTTTTTAGATGCGGTCGCGCATATTTACCAGAATAAGGCCTGGGATATTGCTTATGGGGCATCTGGCACGGTAGGCGCGGTAGCAGAGATGCTAAGCTATGCTAATCAAAATACCAATTTAAGAGAAAATAATCTGCCCGCAGACCGCATTACACGTAGCGGCTTAGATTGGTTACGTAGTGAGTTAATCCGCGCAAAACATACTGACAATATCGTATTATCTGGTTTAAAAGATGATAGGCGCGCGGTTATTGCAGGTGGCTTGTGCGTTTTACTCGCTGTGTTTGATTTACTCGGTATTGAAGAACTGATTGTTGCCAAAGGTGCGTTACGCCACGGGTTGCTATATGACATGGCAGCAGAAAATACCTCTGATATTACCGACTTACGTGATGCCTCAGTACAAAGGCTAGCTAGCCGTTTTTTAGGTGACAAAACCCATGCAGACCATGTAGCAGCCGTGGCATTAGATTTTTTTGACGATATTCGAGATAATCTTAATAGTAAAAATAGTGAGTACATTTCACTTAGGCGTAAACTTTACTGGGCAGCACAATTGCACGAAATAGGTCAGGCAATTTCCCATGCTGAATCGCATCGCCATAGTGCTTATATTATCGACAACACCGAGATTATGGGCTTTGCTCAAAGTGAATTACATCGATTAAGCTTGCTGGTGTTAGCGCATAAAGGTAAGCTAAAAAAAATAGAAGCTGACTTTTTTGATCGTGGTTTTGTCGCGCAACTCATCTGCTTGCGTTTAGCAGTTATATTCTGCCACGCAAGACAAATGCCCAATTTAAAAAATCTAAAAGTGAGTATTGATGGTCAAACTATTATTTTACTAATGCCAGAAACTGGGTTAAGCGAATTTCCACAAACTTGCTATCTGCTTGAGGAAGAAGTTATTGCTTGGCAAAAAACAAACTGGAACTTTAAAGTGTCAATTTAAGCGGGTATTAGTTTTAAAGCGAATGCAAGCCAAGCTATTAGCTAGCCAACTTGGAATTATTTAATATTTTGTCATAAATATTTCATATAAATAAGTTATTAAAGTTATTGATTGCATTTGGAAAAAGGCTAAACTGTTTACACCGTTTTGGAGAAAACTTACTATGTCAAAAATAAATCCTACACAATTAGCTGCATTACAAGCACCAGCAACAACTGTGGCTAAGGCGGCAGCAAAAAATGTGGCTGCCGCAAAAACAACTAATACAAAAACAGCTATCGTTAAACCTGCAGAAAAAACAATAGCAAAACCCGTTGTGCCAGTTAAAAAAACCCCTGTAAAACCAGCTATAGCAAAGGCTAAAGTAACTGTTAAAGCGCCAGCAAAAGATGTAAGCAAAGAGAGCAAAGATAAGCCACGTAAAGCAAAAATGGAACGTGACAGCTTTACGATGCCAAAAGACGAGTATGCACAAATTGGTTCAATGAAGTCACGTTTATTAGCGCTCGGTCAGCCCACTAAAAAAAGTGAGTTATTACGTGCAGGTGTGAAACTTTTGGCGTCTATGAACGATGCTACTCTTAAAGCAACATTAGCTGCTATCCCTGTGATTAAAACAGGGCGGCCTAATAAACACTAAGTTTTTAATAATTTAAAGTATAAAAATGGCGCTTATTAGCGCCATTTTTATTAGTAACTAACTAACTGTTTATTTTAAATAAACCTCGGACTTTGCACTGCCACTAGTTTAAAGCGATCATCTAATAAATCTGTTTCATGATGCTCATGTAGTAATTTTGTGCGCAATAGTTTTTGTCCTTTAATTTTCTGTATGGATATTTTCTGCTCCAGCCACCATACTGCGCCCTTTTTGATGCTGATTTCAGCAGGTTGAATCTGTAAAAAGTAAGCAACCACCTGGCCTAGCCAAGGCTGATGTCCTACCAACATTACATTAGAATTATCTTGCTGAAAAATCTCTTGAACTAACTGTAAAACGCTGTCTATACTTGCTTCTGGTAATAAATTTTTATTACTTTTATAAGGTAGGCCTAAAGCTTGCGTTGTTTGTTCTGCCCGCGCGGCAGGGCTAGCTATAATACAAATATCTTGCGGTAAATGTTGCTTAATCCAGCTTGCCATCATGGCGGCTTGGCTTTCACCTTTGTCAGTTAGCGCACGGCTAAAGTCATCACCTGCAAGCAGTAAATCTTGCGCCTCTGCATGACGCCACAAAATTAAGTTTTTACGTTGGTTACTCATCTAATTTTTCTATCATTAATTTAATGGCATCAAGTTTTGTTGCTATTAAGTTTTACTTTTGTAAAGTTTCATTAATTGACTTTGTGCGCTTTTTAACAGAGTAGCCTTAGTTTCTATCATTTGATTATCGTCAATGATTATTACTTCAGTATGCGCATGTTTAACTTGCGAGTAATGTCCATCAACACCGAGCATCCAAGCATCTTGTGTGTCATCCAAATAAGGCTGTAAGTTTTCTTTAATCACACGTAACTGCATGGCTTTATCTAAAATAGGCCAAGCGATTTCTATACGGCGCATCATATTGCGGTTCATCCAATCAGCGCTAGAAAGCCACATTTTTTGTATGCCTGCTACATCAAAATAAAACACCCTAGAATGCTCTAAAAACCGTCCAACAATTGAACGAACACGTATTTTTGCACTGCTTAAATTTGAATCTACTGGCAAAATACAAGCGCCACGGATAATAAGATCAAACTTTACACCGCGTTGCGCGGCTTGCATAATCGCACGCACTAGTACTTCATCGGTTAAGGCGTTCATTTTCACGATTACATGGGCGAGCTGACCACGACTTGCGGCTAACCCTGCTGCATTAATTTTTCGGACTAACATACTTTGTAGATTAAATGGTGCCACTAACATTTTCTGCATTTTAGGTAATGGTACTTGGCTGGTGAGATGTCGAAACAAATGCTCCATCTCACGAGTGAGTATATTATCGGCCGTTAGCATGCAAACATCGGTGTAAAGCCTAGCTGTTTTAGGATTGTAATTACCCGTTGAAACATGTCCATAACGTTTGATAATGCGGCCTTCACGACGTTTTATCAGCAACATTTTTGCATGTGTTTTCAACCCAACTACGCCATATACTACTTGTGCGCCTACTGACTCAAGCGCTTCTGCCCAGTTAATATTAGCCTCTTCATCAAAGCGGGCTTTAAGCTCCACCACCGCTAAGACCTCTTTACCACGGCGAACTGCTTCTTGCAGTAATTGCAACATACGTGCATCTGAACCCGTGCGGTAAATCGTTTGATGAATAGCCAGTACATCTGGATCATGCACCGCTTCATGCAAAAACTGAATCACCGCTTCAAAACTTTCAAAAGGTTGATGAATTAATACATCTTCTTTTTTTAATTGTGTAAAAAAAGATTCTCTTGTTTTTAATTGTTTAGGCCAAACTGGCTGAAATGGGGTAAATTTTAAATTTTCAAACTGTTTTACTAGATCTGGTAGTTGTATTAGGCGCCCAAGGTTAACTGGTCCTTGAACGCGATATAGGGCTTGGATAGGTAAATCAAACTGTTTTAACAAGAAATCTGCCAATGCCCCTGCACAGGTATGTGAAACTTCTAACCGAATAGATTCACCATAAGCGCGATGCACTAACTCTAAACGTAAAGCAGTACGCAAATTGCTTACATCATCCTCATCTAACGCCATATCAGAATGGCGCGTGACCCTAAATTGCGAGTAATTGATGATTTCTCGTCCACCAAACAAATCAGACAAATGCGCACGAATAATACTAGTGAGCGATACAAAACATTGTTGATTGTTACTAATTTTGCTTGGCAAAGCAATCAAACGTGGTAATACGCGCGGCACACGGACGATTGCAATAGGGTTATGCCGCCCAAATGCATCATTACCACCAAGCTCCACAATAAAATGTAGTGATTTATTGGCGACTTTAGGGAATGGATGCGAAGGATCTAATGCCACAGGAACTAATAGAGGCTTAACATCACTCTCAAAATACTTAGCGACCCATCGTTTTTGCGCAGCATCGCGCTCGTTATTAGAAAGCAGTTTAATGCCATGTTGAGCTAACGCAGGCATGAGCTCATGATTAAAAATATGATATTGTTTTTCTACCAAGGCATGCGCTTCGGCTGATACATGTTCAAAACTCTTAACTGTAACAGGTCCTTTTAGATCGTTGTCACGCATAGCTTCAAGCTGTGATGCCATGCGCACTTCAAAAAACTCATCTAAATTTGCTGAAACGATACATAAAAAGCGCAGACGCTCTAATAGCGGATAATCAGGATTCACCGCTAAAGCCAATACACGACGATTAAAGCTGAGAATGCTAGCATCGCGATCTAGCAATTTTGTTAACTTAGGCGCTGTACTAACTTTATCTGAAGATTTAGAAACAGGGTTTTGGGTAGCTGGATGTTTTATGATGATATCTTTGACTTTAAATAACCAACTGTTATTTTAACAAAAGACTTGAACATTTCAATATGAAGGATTTATGACAAATGATTAATGCCATAAATCTTATCAGTTACAACGTCATCAATACGTTAACGTACCACCGCACTTAATTCGCCATTACTATAGCGCGCGGCCATTTTATCCATGGCAATCACTTTAATTTGGCTTGCCATACCCGCACTGCCAAAAGCTTCAAAACGTTCTTTACATAGAAGTTTAGCGGCTAAAGTTGCGGCTTTCAAATAGACTCTTGGATCAAACTCTTCGGGCTTTTGTGCAAA
>JAYVFU010000028.1:0-5865 GCA_043772865.1 Methylophilaceae bacterium | reverse complement strand
GCGTTCCCGCCATGACAGCACTAGAAATGGCCACTATTAATGGTGCAAAAGCGCTTGGTATGGACCATGAAATAGGTTCGATTGAAGTAGGTAAGTTAGCGGATTTAATTGCAGTAAAGATGAGCGATATTGCAGCAATGCCTTGTTTTGATCCTCTGTCACAGTTGGTTTACGCTACTGCGAGCAACCAAGTTACTCATACTTGGGTTGCAGGGCAGCTGCAGTACCAAAACCATGAACGTGAAGTTGGCATTTTTTCGGGGATTCCATCACATCAGCTAACTGAGATTATCGCTTATTGGCAACCAAAATTGATGCAATTTAAAGCATAAATGAATTCTAATATCAGATAAGTAATGTTTTATATAGGATAAAAATGGACAATGTAGATGCAGGTGAACTTAGCAAATTTGGTGAGTTAGCTCACAAGTGGTGGGATAAAAACAGCGAATTTAAGCCTTTACACGAGATTAATCCACTCAGGCTAAATTACATTAATAAAGCTGTGAACCTAAGAGGAAAAACGGTATTGGATGTTGGTTGTGGTGGCGGTATATTGTCAGAATCTATGGCAGAAAAGGGCGCGATGGTTACGGGTATTGATTTAGGTGAAAAAGCCCTTAAAGTAGCACAATTGCATAGTTTAGAAACAGGTATTGCGGTTAATTACCAATTGATTGCTGTAGAAAAACTAGCAGAAGAAATGCCTGCAAGTTTTGATATAGTGACTTGTATGGAAATGCTGGAACATGTGCCAGATCCTGCTTCGGTAATACTTGCATGTTCACGTTTAGTAAAGCCGGGCGGTACAGTGTTTTTCTCAACGATCAATCGGAATCCCAAAGCCTATTTATTGGCTGTGATTGGCGCGGAATATGTGCTCAACATGCTGCCACGCGGCACACATGATTATGCTAAATTTATTAAACCATCAGAATTATCAAACTGGGCGCGTCATGCCGATTTAACGTTAATAAGTACGAAAGGCATGAGCTACAATCCAATCACGCAGGTTTATAGTTTGGGGGACGATGTATCAGTCAATTACATGATGCAAACCTCAAAACCAATGAGTTAACGAGTATGACCATCAATACCATTACAACCATACTTTTTGATCTTGATGGCACACTTGTTGATACAGCGCCAGACTTGGGTTACGCGCTTAATCTTCAATTAAAACGCCATGGTAAAAAAGCATTATCAATGGAGAAAATTCGCCCAATCGCTTCGCATGGGTCATTGGGTTTATTAAAGCTAGGCTTTGGTATTACACCTGCAGATGCACAATTTATTGCAATGCGCGATGAATATTTGAATCTGTATGACCAAGTTTTTACACGCTCTCCGGCACTATTTGATGGTGTAGCTGATTTGTTAAGTTTGATTGAAATTAAAGGGTTGCGCTGGGGTGTTGTCACCAATAAGCCAAGTCGCTTTACTCAACCGTTGATGCAAGCAATGGATTTACATCAGCGTGCCGCATGCATTGTGAGTGGTGATGATGCACCACGTGCGAAGCCACACCCAGATACTTTACTCTTGGCCTGTGCGCAAGCCAATGTGCTGGCTGGTGGTTGTGTTTATATTGGTGATGCAGAGCGAGATATTGAGGCAGGTAATGCGGCGGGGATGAAGACAATAGTGGCTTTATGGGGATATATTGCAAAAACTGATAAGCCTAGCGAGTGGGGTGCCAATCTAATGATTCAATCGCCTGATGAAATATTGCATATTATCGCTAACACCTAAAACGTTGTTCACTCATCTTGAGTTTTGTGAAAAATCCGTAACATACCTCATTTTTTTGACATCGATTTCTTGTTAAATCATCTATAGTTTTGGCTAGGAATCGGCTCCACTAATAAAAGATAGTCTTGCCAAAAGATAATCTTGCAAAGTATTAAGTGATGTTTTTTCGCTCTAACAAAGCTTGCGCAAGGGTCCCGCTATCTACATATTCAATTTCACCACCCATGGGTAAGCCACGTGCAATACGGCTTACTTTAAGGCCTCTTGATTTGATTAACTCACTGACATAATGCGCGGTAGCTTCACCTTCAGATGTATAGTTTGTAGCCAATATAACTTCATTCACAATGCCATCTTGTGCACGCTTGATGAGCCTATCAAGATGAATTTCTTTAGGCCCAATACCATCGAGCGGGGATAATCTGCCCATTAAAACAAAGTACATGCCGGTGTAAGATAATGTTTGTTCTAGCATCATTAAATCAGTCGGCATTTCAACCACACATAGTGTCGTCGCATCCCGCAGTTCCGAGGTGCATAAGCTGCAAATAGATTGCTCACTAAAGTTATTGCATAATGTGCAATGCCCGATAACTTGCAACGCTGTATCCAGAGCCACCGCTAGCCCATTAGCCCCCTTGCGGTCGCGTTGTAACAAATGATAAGCCATACGTGTAGCAGATTTTGGCCCTACACCAGGTAAACAGCGCAGAGCATCAATCAATTGGTCTAATGCGGCAGGTGATTTCATTTGTAACTACTGTAAGTGCTAAAAGGGTAGTTTCATACCAGCAGGCATCATACCGCTCATGCGAGCGGATGAAGTGGCTTCAACTTTTTGCGTGGCATCTTTTAGTGCAATTACAATGAGGTCTTCTAAAGTTTCTTTGTCGTCCATCACGCTATCGTCAATGCTCACACGTTTAACTTCATTGCGACAAGTCATCAGCACTTTAACTAATCCATTGCTAGCAATGCCTTCCACTTCAACATTAGCAAGTTCTGCCTGTGCTTTTTGCATATTGGCTTGCATTTGCTGAGCTTGCTTCATTAAATTTCCCATGCCACCTTTCATCATATTTTCTCCTAAAGATTCATTAAGTTACTGTAGCGGTTTGATACTAGAAGGCACAATTTGTGCACCAAAATCGTTGATTAAAGCCTTTACAAAACTATCCTCTAATATTGAAGTTTCAGCATTAGATTGCAATTCTGCTTTGGTTGTTGCATTTTGTTGTGCGAGTGTGTTGCCAGAGCCACCAATAGAAAATTGTAAAGTTACCTTCTTACCAAAGTGTTGATTAATAGCCGCACTTAGTTTCTCTTGATTACTAGCACCTATTAGGTGTTTTTGGGTTTCTGAAACGGTAAGTTGAAAATGCGTTTCATCGTAGCTAATAAGTTCTGAATTTTGCGCTAAAGTACGTGCAAGCCCTAAGTTAAGCTGTTTAACTAAGTTAAACCAATTACCATCAAATGCAGAGGCGCTGGTATTTACACTCTTAGAAACTTGTGGATTAGGAGTTTCGTTCTTAGCGTCTTCTACAATCGTATGTGTAACACTCACCTCAGGCTTATTAATAGGCGCCTCAATTGCCGCTTCGCTGATTGTTTGAACCACTTTAGGCGCTATTTCGTTGGCTATCGGCGTAATGGATTGTTTTGGTATTGCATTCGCTGCTAAGTTATTAGTTTTGCTGTAATTACTTGCATTAGGCGTAAACGCTAACATTCGCAATAAGCTCATAGTAAACCCAGCATATTCGTCAGGTGCTAGGCTAATATCTCGTCGACCTAATAAGGCGATTTGATAATAAAGCTGCAGAGTTTCTGCACTTATTTTTTCAGCCAAATTTAATAAATTCAGGCGTTCAGGTAAGTCTGCTTCAATGCTGTGGGGGATAGTTTGCGCTACGGCAATTTGTTGTAATAAAGCGGCCAAGTCACTCAGTGCTGCTTCAAATGAAATGCTGAGTTGCTCCATTTGTTTAGCTTTGGCTAACAATGCACTACCATCTTGATCAACCAAAGCATTTAATAGTTCGAACAGATAGCTTTGGTCTATTGCACCTAACATAGCACGTACTTCCGCCTCGTTCACCATATTATTACCATAAGCAATTGCTTGATCGGTAAGGGATAGCGCATCGCGCATACTACCTTGTGCAGCACGACTTATCAGGTGTAATGCAGGGATTTCAAAGCTAATATTTTCTTGACCCAGTATATTTTTAAGATGCTCAGTAATCGTTTTGCCTGCCATTTGACGCAAATTAAATTGCAAGCAACGCGATAGCACAGTCACAGGGACTTTTTGTGGGTCAGTAGTGGCTAATATAAATTTAACGTGTGCAGGAGGCTCCTCTAGCGTTTTAAGCATCGCGTTGAAGGCGCTTTTAGAAAGCATGTGCACCTCATCGATGATATACACTTTAAAGCGGCCAACAGTAGGCGCGTATTGAGCGTTATCCAGTAAATCTCGCATAGCGTCAACCTGCGTATTGGAAGCCGCATCCACTTCTAACATATCAACAAAACGCCCACGATCAATCTGGGTACAAGCTGAGCACACGCCACATGGTGTTGCGGTGATGCCTGTTTCACAATTAAGCGATTTAGCCATGATGCGCGCAATAGTGGTTTTGCCTACACCACGCGTACCAGTAAATAGATAAGCGTGATGTAAACGTTGCTGCTCTAACGCATTGGTGAGCGCACGCACAACATGCTCTTGTCCAACGAGCGTATCAAACGATTTTGGACGCCATTTGCGGGCTAAAACTTGGTAACTCATGAGTGGATTATATTCAACAAATTAATGCTTAAACTTTAGCTTAAAAATGCTTGATTAGCTAGATGATAAAACGAGTGATGCGTGGTTTTTAACTTTTTTGCCCGCTGCTCTGTGAGATATTAAGAGGCGAGCCTTGACTCCGGCACTTGCTTCAATAGTTGTGGCTGCTTGCTTCCGCATCTGACCAGTTTGGCTACTTTACAATGCGGAGGGGCCCGCCAAATGCAATTTTACAATACTTTATAGCTTTCTCGGCAGTGATAAATTAAGATTTTTAAGTTGTTGTGTAAATACTTTAGTATCCATGCCTAATAACTGGCGGAAGAGTCGCTAATTCGTCGTCGCTGTAAAGCCTACCTCGAGTGATAAATGCCATTCCCGTGCCACAATCAAGTGAGAACGAGCCGCTAGAGCCTGGTACAGCATCTAAAATAGTATGCATGTTTTCGGCAAAGGTGAAATGACTATCACCCATATAAAAAATAGCATTTTGCTTTGCGCCTAAAGTTCCTAATTTAACATCTGAAGCACTACCATGAAATTCGTTAGCTGGCATACACAAAGGGCCACTACCTTCGCAACAGCCACCAGATTGTAAAAATACGATAGGCCCAAATTGGGTTGTAAGTTTATTGATGAGCTCCAATGCGGATGGTGTTGCTGATACGCGTTCAGCCATGGTAATTCTCCAAATACTAAAGATAAAAAAAATCAAGGGGCAAGTAAACTCGCCCCTTGATTTTACTTGCTAATATAATCAAGCAATTAACTAAAAGAAGCCTAATTTATTTGGGTTATAGCTAACGAGTAAGTTTTTAGTTTGTTGGTAATGGTCTAACATCATTTTATGAGTTTCACGGCCGATACCAGACTCTTTGTAACCGCCGAATGCCGCATGTGCAGGGTAGGCATGATAACAATTAGTCCACACACGACCAGCTTTAATGCCACGACCCATGCGGTAAGCACGGCTACCATCACGCGTCCAAACACCTGAACCTAAACCAAATACAGTATCGTTGGCAATAGCAAGCGCTTCAGCTTCATCTTTAAAAGTAGTGACTGCTAACACTGGACCAAAAATCTCTTCTTGGAACACGCGCATTTTGTTATTACCTTTAAGGAGTGTTGGTTGTACATAGTAACCTTCAGCAAATTCACCTTGGAGGATATTACGTTGACCACCAATTAATAGCTCAGCACCTTCTTGTTTACCAATGTCCATGTAAGACATGATTTTGTTCAATTGGTCTTGTGATGCTTGCGCACCAATCATAGTGTTAGGGTCTAGTGGGTTACCTTGCACAATTGCTGCAACG
>JAYVFU010000027.1:0-18780 GCA_043772865.1 Methylophilaceae bacterium | reverse complement strand
TTTACTAAAATTTCTATCACATCCACACTATCAAAATTGCCGATATCGGGGACGATTACGTCTTGTATACTCATTTTTCGTCTCCTTAAACTGTGGTTGGGTTAGGCTTGTTAGCGTCTAGTTTATATTTTTTAATCGCCTCGCTGGCTTTGCTTGCGGGCAATTTGCCATCATCTGCTAAAGCTTTAAGCGCAGCTAATACAACATAATATCTATCCATTTCAAAGAAGCTACGCAAGGCTTCACGACTATCTGAGCGACCATAGCCATCGGTACCTAAAGCCACAAAACGCTGGGGCACAAAATTTTGAATTTGATCTGCAAACGAACGCATATAGTCAGTTGAGGCAATCACAGGTCCTTCCGCTTTTTCTAAGCATTGCGCAACATAGCTTAGCCTTGGCTTAGCTTCTGGATTCAACATATTTTGACGTTCTGCATCAATGCCTTCACGGCGTAATTCAGTAAAGCTCGTCACGCTCCAAATATCGGCAGATACGCCCCAATCTTTTTCTAACAACTCACCTGCAACGATGACTTCGCGCAGTATTACGCCAGAACCCATCAATTGCACTTTGACACCTTTTGCCTTTGATTTGCTAAAACTGTACATACCCTTAAGAATGCCTTCAGCGCTATCTTTCGGCATTTCAGGATGCGTGTAGTTTTCATTCATCAAGGTAATGTAGTAGTACACATCTTCTTGATTTTGCACCATGCGGCGCAAACCTTCTTGAATAATCACAGCAAGTTCATAAGCAAACGTTGGGTCATAAGAAATACAGTTAGGGATGGTGGCAGACATCAAATGGCTATGACCATCTTCATGCTGCAAGCCCTCGCCATTCAACGTGGTGCGCCCTGCGGTAGCACCTAGTAAGAAACCGCGTGCACGGGAGTCACCTGCCGCCCAAGCAAAGTCACCAATACGTTGGAAACCAAACATTGAGTAGTAAATATAAAAGGGAATCATTTGCGTACCAGTGACGCTATATGAGGTTGCAGCCGCTAACCAGCTCGCGAACGAACCTGCCTCGTTAATACCTTCTTCTAAAATCTGCCCAGTTTTTGATTCTTTGTAATACATCACTTGGTCAGAATCTTGTGGTTCGTACAATTGACCCACGGAAGAGTAAATACCTAGTTGGCGGAACATGCCTTCCATACCGAAAGTACGCGCTTCATCTGGCACAATCGGCACTACGAATTTGCCAATTTCTTTATCACGCACCAAGGTTGATAAAATACGTACAAAGGCCATCGTTGTTGAAATTTCACGCTCACCCGTTGCAACCAGCATATTTTCAAATGCTGATAGCTCAGGCACTTTAAGCTCGTTACCTTTGGTGCGGCGTTGGGGCACAAAACCACCCATAGCATTACGGCGCTCTGCCAAATATTTCATTTCCGGGCTGTCATCCGCGGGTTTGTAGAATGATAAGTTTTCAACTTGCTCGTCTGTTAGAGCCAAGTCAAAACGGTCGCGGAATTTTTTTAGAGACTCTATATCCATGCTTTTTTGTTGATGGGTGGTATTTTGACCTTCACCCGCATCGCCCATACCATAACCTTTAACAGTTTTAGCCAGAATTACAGTTGGCTGACCTTTATGGTTGACCGCTGAATGATAAGCGGCATAAACCTTATGCGGATCATGGCCACCACGATTCAAGCGCCAAATATCAGCGTCAGACATCGCAGCAACCATCTCTTTTAGCTCAGGGTATTTGCCAAAGAAGTGCTCACGTGTGTACGCACCACCTTTTTGTTTAAAGTTTTGATATTCACCATCCACGCATTCTTCCATGCGTTTTTTTAGCAAACCGTCTTTATCCATCGCTAACAGTGGATCCCAATAGGAACCCCACACCACTTTTAGTGCATTCCAACCCGCACCGCGGAAGTTAGATTCAAGTTCCTGAATGATTTTGCCATTGCCACGCACAGGGCCATCAAGACGCTGCAAGTTACAGTTAATGACAAAAATAAGGTTATCTAAATTTTCACGCGCGGCCAATGAAATCGCACCTTGTGACTCAGGTTCATCCATTTCACCATCACCACAAAATACCCAAACTTTGCGGTCACTCGTATCAGCAATCCCGCGGTTGTGCATATATTTTAAAAAGCGTGCTTGATAGATGCCTGCCAAAGGGCCTAAACCCATAGAAACTGTAGGAAACTGCCAGAAATCTGGCATCAACCAAGGGTGGGGATAGCTAGATAAACCATTGCCACCAGTTTCTTGGCGGAAGTTATCCATTTGCTCTTCAGTGAAACGCCCTTCTAAAAAAGCCCGTGCATACACACCTGGGGATGAGTGACCTTGAAAGTAAACGCAATCACCGCCAAAATTTTCTGTTGGCGCTCTAAAGAAATAGTTAAAGCCCGTGTCATATAAAGTGGCCGCTGATTGAAAGCTAGCAATATGCCCGCCCACGCCTGGTGATTTTTCATTAGCACGCAATACCGTCATAATGGCGTTCCAGCGAACTAGCGCACGCACCCGGCGCTCCATTTCTGGGTCACCAGGGAGTTTTGATTGTAAATGTGTGGGGATGGTATTAACGTAAGCCGTTGTTGCTTTGTATGGCAAATTAGCCCCTGAACGGCGAGCTTTATCGATCATTACTTCTAATAAAAAATGAGCGCGTTCTGTGCCTTCATTTTCTATAACGGCAGTGAGGGCATCCAGCCATTCTTGGGTTTCTAAACTATCGCTATCAGGGTTAATCATATTCGATGACATTAAGTTGAGGCTCCGTATTTATGCTTTAATCTTGGTGAACTCTTTACGAGTTTCAGGCTATTTAATCGGCTTGGGCGCTGGTTTTAACAGCACCAAAAAGATGCGAAACGCTTATAAGTAGTTATAATTTGGTGCAAAAGTGGAATGCGGTGCTTAAATGGTATAAATTAACTTATAGTGTGTCTTTTTTAGGGGCTTTGGTCAAGTTTAGTGATGGTTTTTTATGAGTTGACATCATCTGTCTTACACATAACAGCATGGTTTTATATAAGACTTAAAGGATAGTAAATGACAATAAAATTAATACAAAATGCTGCTAACGCAACTGAAATTACGTTAACTTCAGCGAAACATAGTATTTTCGTACTCACTGAAAGTGAAGAAAAAAATCTACCATTTGGTGAGATTTTACAAACCAAACTAAATCGCACTCAAGCTGAATATAAAGACTTAGCTAAAACACCAGTCATCGTTGATTTGCCACAAGGCGGTGTTGCTAGCTATGTTGTTTTAAGTAATAAATTCAATACATTTCAGCGCCATACTTTATTACTTAAAGCGATTAAGCCGTTACTGGGTGAAAAGCCAGACGGCATTGCTATTTGTGTTTATGGTGATGACGCTACACGCGAAACCAACGCTTGTGCTGCTTATTATGTGGCCACTGTAAATGCTGCCGTGTTGCCAAATCGTAAGAAAAAAGAGGCTAAAGACCGTGGAAATTACCTTAAAACGCTAGAGATTCATGGGTGCAAAGCCGAGCATGATTACGGTTATGTCAATGCACGCGTGGCCGGTAATACCTTATGCAGAACACTGACCATTGCGCCGCCCAATGAATTAACGCCAACTATTTATCGCGAAAAAGTAGCGCAACTAGCCAAAGAGCACGGCTGGACATATCAAGAGTTTGATATGGCTGCGCTTAAACAAATGGGTGCTGGTGCTTTTGTGTCCGTTGGTCAAGGATCCCAGCCACAAGATGCGGCCATTGTGCACTTAACTTACACGCCAAAGATAGCTGAAAAGCATATATCGCTAGTGGGTAAAGGTATTTGTTTTGATACTGGTGGTCACAACTTAAAGCCTGCTAAATATATGCAAGGTATGCATGAAGATATGAATGGTTCTGCCGTAACTTTGGGTATTTTGTTAGCGGCTACGCAAATGCAGTTACCCGTTAAGCTAGATTGCTGGCTCGCAATTGCCCAGAATCATATCGGCCCATTGGCATATAAACAAAACGATGTGGTCACTGCACTCAATGGCATGACCATAGAAATTGTACATACCGATGCTGAAGGGCGCATGGTGTTGGCGGATACGCTTACTTTAGCCTCACGCGAAAAGCCTGACTTAATTTTGGATTTTGCTACGCTTACAGGCAGTATGCACACTGCAGTAACAGATCGCATGAGTGGTGTAATTGCTAATCGACCAGAGTTGCTACTTAAAGCGGTGGAGGCTGGTAGTGCTGCTGGTGAGCGTATTGTTGGCTTTCCATATGAAGAAGACTTTGATAGTGAGCTTGATAGTGACATTGCCGACATTAAGCAATGCACATTAGAAGGTGGTGGCGATCATATGCTGGCCGCACGCTTTTTAGGGAAGTTTATTGAAAATGATGTCGCTTGGATACACACGGATTTATCGTCTTACAATCGCAAAGGTGGTTTAGGTGCCGTGCAGACTGATACCAATGGTTTTGGTGTTGGTTTTGGTTTGGAAATGATTCAGTTGTTATTAAAGAAAATGACTTAACTTTTTAGGCTTGCTACTATTTAATAGTTGTAGCAGCAACAACAATACCCGCCAACATTACAAAAGCACAGTGATTAGGTTAGGCGGGTATTATTTCTGTATATATTTTTGTGAATGGGTATACCAATAACATTGACGAGATATATCACTTACTCTGCTGGAGCAGCGTCTGGTCTAGCTAGCCATTCACGGCCTTTAAGCAGGGCGTTCCAGTAAACCCATGGCAGTAGATATTTTTTGAGGATCCAATTAATTTTGCGTGGCACTAGCGAATTTAGTGGAAAAGTAGGTAATAGTTTTCCTCCAAAACCAAATTCAGCCAAAATAACTTTACCTTTTTCGACGGTAAGTGGGCAAGCGCCATAACCGTCATAATCTGTTGGCATTGATTGGTTGTTTCTCAACGCGATTAAGTTATCTGCGACAACGATTATTTGTTTGCGCACAGCTGCTGCAGTTTTGGCATTAGGTGAGTTGCACACATCGCCTAAACTGAAAATATCGCCATAACGTGTATGTTGCAATGTAGTTTGATTCACCTCAACCCAGCCGGCAACATCGGCCAATTGGCTTTGTTTAATAAAGTCTGGTGATGTTTGTGGTGGCACCACATGTAGCATATCAAAACTTTTCTCAATTTTTGTGATGTTGCCATCAGCATCTTTCACATTAAAAGTTGCTATTTTGGCAGCGCCATCTACTGCAATTAAAGTGGAATTAAAACTCAGCTTTGCATGATAACGTTCAATATATTGCATAAGTGGTGCTACATAAGCTGCCACACTAAACAATACGGCGCCTGCGCTATTAAAATTAACTTCAATGTTGTTTAGTACGCCACTGTTTTCCCAGTGCGAGCAAGATAAATACAATGCCTTTTGCGGTGCACCAGCGCACTTAATAGGCATGGGCGGTTGCGTGAAAATTGCTTTACCAGACTTTAGGTTTTTGACTAATTGCCAAGTATAAGGCGCAAGGTCGAAGCGGTAATTAGAGGTCACACCATTTTTACCCAATGTTTCATTGAGCCCAGGAATTGCATCCCAATCTATTTTCAATCCAGCAGCCACAACAAGTTGTTGGTAATGAAGTTCCTGCCCACCTTGCGTTTTAACTGATTTTGCATCAGGGTTAAATGTAGTTACTGCGGATTGTATCCAACTAACATTTTTGGGTATGCAATCTGACATATCACGTTCAGTTTTTGTGATATCAAACTCACCAGCACCAACTAATGTCCATGCCGCTTGGTAATAGTGCTTGTAAGATGGTTCAATGATGGCAATACGCAGAGATTTATCGCGTTTAAGCAAGCTTGCAGCCACACCACAACCTGCGGCACCACCACCAACAATCAAAATATCATAAGTATTTGGTTGAGTCATATTTAACCCTTTAGATATTGTTCTAGCAAAACTCCTGATACAAAACTTGCATAACTTTCATCGCCGAGGCGCTAGCAAGTTGATAATAGATATTTTTGCCTTCACGCCTTGTGGAAACTAAATTTGCTTCGCGTAAAACGGTGAGTTGTTGCGATAAGCTGGGTTGTTTTAATCCCGTTAAACTCTCTAGTCCACTCACTGATTGTTCATTTTGAGTCAACTGGCAAAGCAGTAATAACCGATCTGGGTTCGCCATTACTTTCATCAAATTACTTGCAACTTCAGCAGAAGCGCGCAAGGCGCTTGCGTTAAAGCCTGCATCAAAGCCAGTTGTCTGGTGGTTGATTTCTTCATCCATAATTAATTCTTCAAACTATACTTATTAATATTATATTGCTTTATATAATGTATTTCAATGTGATTGATTTTAAAGAGACTATTTTTGAGAGATTAGATATCACAACCAGACAATATTTAAGCATTTGATGAATTATTTAAATGTGCTGAAACGATTAATGGTCAGCTTAAGTATTTATGAAATTAATGCATCTATAAAGTGCGTTGCATTAATTTATTCACATAATTCATGCACAAATGATTTGCATGCAAACTAATTAAAGCGTATGTTACAAATTGGTAACAAGTTGTCATACTTTTGTTACTAAATGTGATGTCAATAAAATAAATTATTCTAAAAATTAGGAGATGGAAATGGCTAAAGCAAAAGTGTTAAAAAATGGCGTGATGGGGGCATTTCGCCATATATTAGAAATATTATGTATAAGTACTGTGGCGGTAGTAATGACCATGATGGTAGCAAAACCAGCGATGGCGGAAGATACGTTATATGCACGTTTAGGTGGTACTTACAATATCGCTTCAACAGTCGATTATTTAGTAGACATGATTTACATTAATAAGGGTTTGAATGCTAATCCATCGCTAAAAGCAGTGCATGATAATCCAGCAAGTAAGGCTGGGTTTAAAGTGATGTTAACTAACTGGGTAGTGCAAGAAACTGGCGGCCCAAAACTTTATATGCCTGATGAGTTCGGTCGTGGAAAATCAATGAAACAAAGCCATCCGCACTTAAATATCAGTAATCGTGAGTTTGATATTATTAAAACCTTAGCTTTGGCAACATTTTATCAATTTAATGTGGGTAATCATGAAATTGATCAATTAATGGATGATTTGGAAACCTACCGTAAAGTGATTGTCACTAGAAAAGGTGAAGAGGAATTTATTTCAAGGTTAAAAAGAGATGGTGTTGAATACGTTAAATAGCATTTAAATCATTAAGGCCATCTTTAATGATGGCCTTAATTTATAATGTTACTGATCAGTTAATAGGCGTGCACAATGAAAGATGGCTTACTTTTTATCACCAGACATCGTTTCAACTAAATGGTGAAGTGCATCAGTTAGTTGTTTAAATTCGTCTAGTCCTAAACCTGTTTGACAAGCTACGCCCTGTTGCACACTTGCAATATCGTGTTGTAATTGTTTACCTGCTTCAGTGAGGCTCACTTCTACAATGCGTTCATCTGTTGTATTTCGTACACGCTTAAGCATACCTGCTGTTTCTAGTCTTTTTAACATCGGCGTTAATGTGCCAGAGTCAAGCTCTAAACGTTGGGCAATTTTACCCACACTAATACCATCACTTTCCCAAAGTACCAACATCACTAAATATTGCGTATAAGTTAAACCTAAACGTTCTAAGGCACTGCGATATGCCCGGGTAAGGGCATGTGTTGCCGCATAAAGTGCGAAGCATAATTGATTGTCAAGTTTGAGGTTTTCGTAATTAGTCATATTGCTATTGATGTAATTAATCTAGCTACATTAAATATAATGCCTCAAATTTTACAGTACATCATCTACTAAGCCTCTAAATATTTTTTTACGCCATATGTAATAGATTAAATAATTGAGCGCAAGTTATCAAAATCTCACGTATTTTATTGATGTAGCAAGCAATTTACATAGTAAATTTTAAGTGTGTTAAATTGTTTGGTGCGCGCTAAATTTATATATAACAATAAAAAATAACTATTAAAATCAAGTAAAAAAAAGCTTTTGGAGAAAATATGCAAAACACATTACATCACTTAAATTTACTTGGTATGGAGTGGCTCAGTATGTTTCCTGAGTTATCTCAGTTAGATCAGCACGCACGGGAGCTTTTAGCTAAGCACGCAAGGATTGTAGAAGCCCCAATTGGTACGGTTGGTTATCGCGAAGGTGATCATTGTGGTGTTTACGTGTTGCGCCTTGCAGGACAATCTCGCGTATATAAAATGTCTGCCAGTGGGCGTGAAATTTTACTTTATCGCGTTAATGCAGGTGAAACTTGCGTGATAACCACTACATGTTTGCTTGGTAATAGTGATTATCCAGCATCTACTATTGTAGAAGAGGCAATCCGTGATGTGATTGTGCCCGCTGCCGTATTTAACCAGTTAATGATTGATTCTAAAGTGTTTCGTACTTTTGTGATGACCAATTATGGTGCTCTAATCAGTGATTTAATTGTACTTTTGGATGAAGTGGCATTTCATAGTTTAGACGCGCGTTTAGCCAAAGTCTTGTTAGATGCAAATAGTCTGCATATCGCCCGTACACACCAGCAATTGGCTGACGAGTTAGGTACTGCGCGCGAAGTGGTTAGCCGCCAGCTAAAGCGTTTTGAGCAAAAAAATTGGGTTGAATTGGGCAGAGGTGATATTGCAGTTAACGATAGAGTAGCATTGCAAAAATTAGTCAACGGCTAACTCGTTACAGGGCTGGCAGTTGCGGAGAATATAAAAAATCTGCGTAAATGCCAATCCCAAAAAGCTCAAAGTTTAGATTTTGCAATCTACACACAAGCCTTTTTCTTCTTTGTAACCTTTAATGGCCTCAAGGCCTTTGACATTGGTCATAATCGTACCATCCAATGTGGATTCATTTAAATTAGCCCCAGTGATGTCTGCACCTGTTAAGTCAGCTTTACTTAAATCGGCACGGAATAAATCGGTATGACTTAAGTTGGCACCTCTAAAATCAGCGAATCTGAAGTTAGAGCGATTAATATCAGCACCTTCAAAGTTAGTATTAGCAAAATTGCCACCAATAGCGTCAAAACGCATAGCACCCATGGGTTGGTTGCCAATATCTAAGCCAAAACGCCCTTTAACGACATTGGCACCACTCATATCAACATTACCTAACGTGCCTATCATGCGGGCATTGGTAAGGTTTGCACCTTTAAAGTTGGTTTTGTCAAAAATTGCCTGAAAAATCGTCGCATTAGTTAAATTTGCGTTACTTAGATTGGTGTTCTCTAACCGTGCTAAGTTTAAATAAGCGCCAGTTAAATTGGCGCCGCTTAAATTAGCACCACGTAAATAAGCACCAAAAAAGCTGGTGTTTACCATATTGCAATGATGTAAATCTAAACCATCTAATTCTAAATAACCTGCATCTTTGTTGCTTAAATCACATGTCTTGCTTTTTATTTGATTGATTGCATCTGCTTGACTAATTTTTACACGCCCAGCTTCATCTTTTACGCCATCACTTTTTGCGGTTGCCATTTCTGGGTCAGCCATTTTTGCCGATTGCTGATCGTAAAAAATTTGTGCTTTGGCAAGCATCGCTTTAGGATCATCTAAGAAAGCATCTTTACTAGACTCCGAACCAAAGCAATAGGTTTTTCCTTCATAAACGCTAGTGATTAAGCAATGTGTTTTAAATAAGCGACCTTCAGATAAACTAAATGTACAGTTATCACGAAACTCACCAGCACTTGCCGTTATTGCAAATAACATCGAGCCTGCGGCTATGCCAATTAATAATAATTCTCTTAATTTCATTGTGTTCTCCAAGTAGCCTTTAGTTATCAAATGGCTTTAATTATTGAGTGACTTTTAATCGTTAAATGCTAAATACACAGAATATGCACAATACATATTATTTGCTTAATAGTGCAATAGTTCAGTAACTACAGTCACATAACACTATCTTCATAGTGGACGATTACCATTCATTTTAATGGCTAAGTAAAATCATTAGTTACAAATTATTTACAATTGAATGTCTATCATTTGTAAATTGGGGGCGTTGTTGCATTATCTGTGAAACACATGCAGAGCTAGATGAAGTTTCAGAATGAAATTAAGGAGAAATAAATGCTTAACCGAACAAATAAAATGACTAGCCGTACAGCCTTACAAAATACACTATTGGCGGTTACCCTAATTACAGCTGCATCTACAGCGTTAGCTGATGATAGTTACGATGATAGAGCGCGCGTGATATCAGTATCACCACAAACTGAGCGCATTAATGTGCCTCGTCAAGAGTGCCGTACAGAATATGTGCGTGATAGTTATAACAATGATCGCTCATCTCCAGCAGGTGCAATTATTGGTGGCCTTGCTGGTGGATTACTCGGCAATACCGTAGGTCGCGGTAATGGTCGTATCGCCGCTGCCGCTGTAGGCGCAGGTTTGGGTGCAGTAGTGGGTGATCGTGTAGGTAATCAATCGAATAACAATGGTTACAGCACTCGACCAGTAGAGCGTTGTTATAGTGTAGATAACTGGCAAACTGTCAACAGCGGATATTTGGTAAGTTATCGTTATAACGGCCGTGATTATACAACCGTGATGGATCGCCAACCAGGTGACACCATCCCAGTGCATGTGGGTGTTACCGCAGCAACCAATAGCGTATCGCAGATTTCTTATTCAGATAATAATTCAAGATACGATAACAGGCAGCGTAACTGGGATCGTGATCGTCGAGATCGCCATGATTGGTAAGTTAAGTTTTAAGTCATACTAAGCAATGACTAATCCAGTAGATAATTTATCTGCTGGATTTTTTATTTATAGTAAACGGTTAAGTGTTTGTACGCATAAAGTAAAATAGACAGTTAACTACTTCATTTAAACTGTGGCTGACGTGAATATTACTTTTTTTTGCCCTATTGATTTGAATGATGTTGAATTAAATAGTCATTTGGCTAATGACAAAAACCAGTTATTTAATAAACTGTTGGCTATCGGTAAGCATAAGATGATTAACCAAACAATGGGAGAGCTTATTTGCCAACAATTTAGTATACAACCAGACCCAGACTATCCACTTGCCGCGCTTATTGCTTTTACTAATCCTAATGACAATATTCAATACTATCTGCAAGCAGACCCAGTGCACTTAATTTTGCAGCGCGATGCTGTTGTGTTGAGTGATCTAGCAGCGCTGGTAGTGATGCAAGAAGAGTTGCAGGCATTGTGCCAATTATTAAACCAACATTTTTCTGAAGATGGGTTTGCTTTTGAGCTGAGTGAATGTGTTAACAGCCAATCTAAACTCATATTACGTTTAAATATAGCGCCGAAAATCAGTACAACTTTGTCAGAAAAAGTCATCGGACGAAATATTTATGGCTATTTGCCCCAAGGTGAAGATGCCTCTTACTGGAATAAAATAACTAACGAGATTCAAATGCTCTTGCACGAGCATCCGCTTAATCAACAGCGTGAGCTGCGTCAACTGCCTGCGATTAACAGTATTTGGTTATCGGGTGGGGGTACATTACCACAAGCGCCTGTGTCGTCATTTAATCAAGTAATTAGCGATATTCCTTATGTGCAGAAGCTTGCGAAGCTGGCAAAATTAGATTGTGAACCTATATCTAAGCTTATAAAGTTTTTGCCAAATCAGCAGGTATTAATTGCGCTAAAGCCCAATACCGACATTACGCACTGGATTGAGATCCTATATAAGCTGGTGCAACAAGGTGCAACTTTACGACTGAATTTAGCACATCAAGATGTGATATTGGTTACCGAGATTAAGCCGATAGATTTATACAAGTCATGGCTATTTAAATTGCTTGGTAAAAATAAAACGCTAATAAGTTATTTTCATGCTCACTACCAAAGAGATGTGCTTGAATAAGAGAAACCGCTTGAACATTGTTAATCGCGAAGTCAATCAACTAGCTGCCCAGCAGCTTGTTGAGGCTGGCATCAACCCATTAATGGCACAGTTATATGCAGCGCGTGGTATAGAAAGCGCTATACAGCTTGAATCTAGCTTGAGTGGTTTAATCCCACCCGATAAGCTTACACATAATACGCAAATGGCAAAATTGCTAGCAGATGCCATTGCCGCAAACAAAACGCTGTTAGTAGTCGGTGATTACGATGCAGATGGTGCAACCGCCACTGCCGTAGCGATACGTGGCTTGCGCAGCATGGGTGCACAAGTTGCCTTTTTGGTGCCTAATCGTTTTGAATATGGCTATGGATTAACCCCTGAAATCGTTCAGCTAGCATTAAATCAGTCACCTGATAACTCACCTGATATTTTAATTACTGTTGATAACGGTATAGCCAGCGTAGAAGGCGTTGCGGCGGCTAACGCACGCGGCTTACAAGTGCTGGTAACAGATCACCATTTACCTGGGGATATTGCGCCAGACGCGACTTGTATGATTAATCCTAATCAACACGGCTGTGATTTTCCAAGTAAAAATTTAGCAGGTGTAGGCGTGATGTTTTACTGCTTGCTGGCTTTACGTGCAGAGCTACGCACGCGTGGACTATTTGTTAATAAGCAAGAACCTAATCTCACTGAGTTGCTAGATTTGGTAGCGCTTGGCACGGTGGCAGATTTGGTTAAGTTAGATGATAACAACCGTATTTTGGTCGAGCAAGGTTTGCGCCGTATTCGTGCTGGTAAGGCTGGTTTTGGTATTATCGCGTTGCTTAAGTTAGCTGGTCGTGATTACCAAAAAACCAGCGCTCAAGATTTAGGGTTTTATGTAGGGCCACGCCTTAATGCGGCTGGCAGGCTTGATGATATGTCTTTAGGCATTGCCTGCTTATTGGCCGATACCGAAGAATCTGCACAAAAACTAGCACAACAGTTACACGAGCTTAACCATGCACGGCGTGATATTGAAGCCGATATGACAGATACGGCGCAAATTGCGCTAGATGATCTACAAGTCGATGCGCAATACAGTATCAGTTTATTTCAGCCCGAGTGGCACCAAGGCGTGATCGGTATATTAGCTTCGCGCATCAAAGAGCGTTATCACCGACCTGTGATTGCTTTTGCAAATGCGACTGATGATGCGATTTTAAAAGGCTCCGGCCGCTCTATCTCTGGGCTACATTTGCGTGATGCACTAGATTTACTTTCCAAACGCATGCCAGATTTAATCATGAAATTTGGTGGCCATGCGATGGCAGCAGGCTTAACCATTAAAGCTAATGATTTTTTGCGCTTTCAACAGGGGTTTGAGGCAGTATGCCAATTTTTGTTAACACCTGCTGATTTACAAGCGGTGATGTTAGTAGATGGCGGATTAAGTGCAAGTGAAATGACGTTGCAAACTGCAATAGCGCTAGATGCACAAGTTTGGGGACAAGGCTTTGCATCACCCTCATTTTGTGATGAGTTCGAGGTGATTAATCAGCGTGTGGTGGGTGAAAAACATCTAAAACTCAAGCTTAAAAAAGGGGTTGCGCTAGTGGATGCCATTTATTTCGGACACACGGAGTTTTTGTCAGAAATTGTGCAAATGGTGTACGAATTAAAAATCAATCAATACAATGGCGTGCAATCCGTACAACTGCTAATACGCCATGTATCTTAAAGCTTAACGTTGACCATGGATGCCCTAACAGCTAAAATTCAGACGTTATCAGGACAATATTGTTTAGTTGATTTTAGAAAAATGCGTTTCAGGAAAAATAATGAGTCGAAAATTAGTGGTTGGCAATTGGAAGATGCACGGTAACCTTGCGCAAAATCAAACATTGTTAACCGAGTGCATTACAAAACTAGCTCCACTTACTCAAGCAGATTATGCCGTTTGTGTACCTTTTCCTTATCTGCAGCAAGCACAAACATTATTGCAAAACACCAATATAGCTTGGGGCGCACAAAATATAGGAAAATTTGCCACAGGTGCTTACACGGGTGAGGTCAGTGTAAGCATGCTCAATGACTTCGGTTGCCAATACAGCATTATCGGGCATTCTGAACGTAACACCGCTTATTGTGAATCTGATGAAAATATTGCCGCAAAATTTATGATGGCAAAAAATGCGGGTATCACGCCGATTTTATGTGTGGGTGAAACCTTAATTGAGCGTGAGGCTGGTGTCATGTATCACGTGGTTGCTAAGCAGATAGATACTATTATTGCGCTATATGGTGCAACAGTATTTGCAAATGCGGTTATTTCTTACGAGCCTATTTGGGCCATTGGTACTGGCTTGGCTGCTAACCCTGAACAAGCACAAACCATGCATGAATTTATCCGAAATAAGATTTCTGCCCTCGATTTTGCAGCAGCCAATAGCCTTAAAATCCTTTACGGAGGGAGCTTAAATCCGCAAAATGCGTTACAATTATTAGTTATGCCAGATATCGATGGTGGTTTAATCGGTAAATGCTCGTTAAATGCAAACGATTTTGAAGGAATATGCCGCGCTGCTCAATTAATTTGAGACTAGTGACGAGCCAATATAAATTATGGAAAATGTTATCACAGTTATACACCTGCTAGCCGCAGCTGGCGTCATTGGTTTAGTGTTATTGCAGCACGGTAAAGGCGCCGATATGGGCGCAGCCTTTGGTAGCGGTGCATCTGGTAGTTTATTCGGTGTAAGTGGCTCATCTAATTTTATGAGTAAAGCAACAGCAGGTTGTGTGGCGGTGTTTTTCGCAACCAGCTTAACGTTAGCTTATTTATCTAGCCATCACGCAGGTCGAACCAGCATAGTCAGTGTGCCAACAACCGAAAAATCTGCCGTTAAAACTGTTGAAATTAAATCACCAGAAGCTAAAGAAACAAAACCTAACACTACAGGTGAAATACCAAAGTAATCATAAAAAAACTAGCAGTTTACTATGGCTAGTTTTCAAATAATGCCGTCGTGGTGGAATTGGTAGACACGCAGCCTTGAGGTGGCTGTGACTTAGGTCGTGAGAGTTCGAGTCTCTCCGTCGGCACCAAGTAATAGTTTTTCTCAGTATCACACCGTATCAAATCCCAGTAAATACAATGATTTAGCTCAATTACATGCTTCACAGCGTGTTTTATCGTTTCACAATGTTGCTTTAAAAAATGTACAAAAAAGCGTACAAAATCATATCTAAATAATTTTTGTACGTTTTTGTACGGATTGATATGGCAAAGTTAAACGCTGACTTGTTGGATGACCTCACAATCAAAGCTGCAAAGCCTAAAGAAAAAGAATATACGCTACGTGATGGCAACGGCTTGTTTCTGCTAGTTCACCCTAATGGTGGTAAATACTTTCATCTACGCACTACGCTACACGGCAAGCCTAAGAAAATTCAGCTAGGTGCATATCCTGAACTATCTCTAAGTGAAGCGCGTGAGCAATCACGTGACAAACGCAAACTAGTTAAATACGAACATATCGACCCTGTATTTGAAGCAAAGCAATTAAAACAACAAAAAGCTCAAGATGCTGATAACACCTTTCAGAAAGTTGCAGAGGATTGGCTGGCCATTAAAGAGCGCACTCTTGCACCAACAACCTACCTAAAAATAAAACAAACTTTTAATGCTAATGTTTATGGCGTAATTGGTAAACATCCCATTAGTGAAATTGATAATCAGCTAGTGCGTAAATGTTTATTGATTATGCAAAAACGTGGTGCTTTAGAGTTTATGGAAAAAACACGGGGCTGGATTAAAAATGTGTTTGATTTTGCATTGAGTGACAAACTCATATCTGAAAACCCAATACCACTAAAAGACGAACGATTAATTAAACACGTCGGTGGTAAATTTCCACACTTACAAACAATGGCAGACGCTGGCAAACTCTTACGCAATCTGGTTGAATATGCTGGCAGTTTTGAAGTGGCTTCATGTGTTTATTTGCAATTAAGCTTTGCACAGCGACCAAGTGAACTAAGGTGCGCTAAATGGGTGGAATTTGATTTAGATAATGCAATATGGACATTGCCCTTAGAGCGTTCTAAAACACGCAAGCACATGAGCAAGCCGCACACCATCATGCTATCAAAGCAAGCCATAGAAGCGTTAAAACAACTCAAGGTATATACAGGACATAGCGACTATTTATTTACAGGCAGACTCACTAGCAAACCCGTATCTGATAAAGCTATTAGTAATGCTTACGACGCTGTATTTACTGATTATCATATTGTGCCACATGGTTGCCGTCACTTTTTTAGCACGCAAGCCAATGAAAGCGGATTGTTTAGAAAAGAGGCCATAGACTCATTTTTACAGCACAAGGATAAAAATGCCATTAGCGCAATCTATAATCAAGCTACTTATGACAATGAACGAAAACAGATAGCACAATGGTGGAGCGACCAGTTAGACATTGCAAGAGATGGTGCAAAGGTATTGCCATTTAAACAAGCATAACAGTTTAGCCACACCTAGCCCGACGGGGCGAACCTCGCAACCCTTAGCGAATGGTGTGGCTTCTTATTTAAGGGGCGTAAAGGGGCGTTATGAAAAAGCTATTAATATCAATTATATTGTTTTCTAGAAACAAGCTTGCAAGAGCAATTTTTGGTTTTATGATGATTGGTATAATCTTCTATAATCTTCTATAAGATTCTTGATTCATATAGATATGACATGATTTTTCATAATGAAATTACACATAGTATTTTATTAAGAAGTTTTTATGTGGCTAATGCCTTTATATTAGGGGCGATCGTAGGCTATATACTTTTTGATGGATATATATATTACATTTTCAATAATAGAGAAATTCTTGATGATGAATCAATTGTGGAGCCAACAAATTTGTATGTTGCAAATAAAGTAGGTAAACGTGATCAACAACATCAAGTTATATTGGCTGTTATCGATGCTTTAGGATATGAACCGTTGAAAATTCCAACTGGCGGTAAGTCAAAAGTAAGGGATATTTGTTTGATGCGCGTAAAAGTGTTTACAGAAAGCGCGTTTGATCATGCTTGGAAAGATGGAACAAATTTAGGTTTATTTCGTTTGTTAGAAAGTGAAAAGTTTTCTCCAAAACAATAAGTCGGCATGGTGTAGGCATTTAGAGTTAAATAAAATGCATACCTAAATGCTTACCTGCCCTGATTGACTGCCTACTTCTGATGATTGATAAAGTACGAAACACCACAACTCATAAAGGTGTTTTAAATGTCACAACAATTCATTACAGAGTCAACTCAAGCAATACCTGAAGCCCTCACACACTTTGACAAATTACCAAATAGTGCTTTTATCCGTTTACCTGTTATGAAAGGTTTATACGGTGTATCAAGTGCTTCTATTTGGCGAGGTGTTAAAAATCTTACCATCCCCAAACCCAGCAAGTTAACCCAACGCACCACCGCTTGGAATGTAGGACAAGTCCGCGCTGCATTAGCAGCAAAAGCAGGTGTTTAATCATGACTAAGAAAAACAAGCATGACACCAAAAACAAAGGGGTAGCCGCACCAACGACCACCCCACAAACTAAATCAACCAAATACAATTTTAAAGATAACAGCGCACACAATCAACGATTAAAGTTATTAGATTGGTTATTTGAACGTACTAGCATTACCAGTAACGAAGCGCATGAGAAGCTAAATATTTATCACCCGCCCGCGAGAATTTTTTAGCTACGTAATGCTGGTTATCAAATTGATACAGTTTGGGATAACTGGACGAGCGAATATGGTATTAAACACCGCATAGCGCGCTACGTATTAACGCAAAAAAAGCCTGTAGAAGAGATTAATGATAGCGAGGTGGCGTAATGCTATATCACCAGTTATTTAATCGCGCCTATGCGCTGTGCGTAAAGTGTAACAGCCATGCAATAGCCCATGATTTAGCCTGCATGACTGAAAGTGAGTTAGTGGGTGTGATAGCTTTCTTAATTCAGCTACAAGGCAGTTAAGTGATGGCGCGTAAAAATAAACATGCAAGGCTTGAAACAATCTCGGGTGGATATGCTGCAATTCCCTGGACTGTTATAGATAGCATTAGCTTTAAGGGTGCAAGTGATAAGGCTAAGGCTTTATTGTTTGCACTTATGCGCCAACACAGCGGTAATAATAACGGCCGTTTACAGCTTGCAAAAAAGTGGTTATATAACCAAGGTTGGACTTGCCACGAAAACAATACCAAAGCGCGTAATGAATTAATTCAACGTGGCTTAATTGTGCAAACTAAATGGGGTGGTTTAAATATGGGTGCAGATCTATTTGCACTTACATGGCATGACATTACTAATTATGTGGGTCTAGATATTACCGCTAAAGCCTATGCTAAAGGGTTTTATACACTTTGCAATTTAGCACCGACACCGCGTAGAAAACCACCTGTTTCTAAAAAAAGTAAGCGTACCGATGACTGTACCAGTGCAGTAACGACTACCGTACCAGTTAAGCAATTCACTGGTACGACTACCGAGAACAATGTATTTATACCATTACCTACTATTAATTCTATTAAACGGATTGTAGGTGTTAAAGGCAAGAGTGGCATTGTTAAACGTCAATCATTGATTTGAAAATAAATTAAGGTAAATATGAAAAGCAAGCAAGTGGCCACAAACGATAAAGCTGCACTAGCAAAACAAGTTAAACAATCACAAAGCGAACATTATGCCAAAGTGAGTTTATCTGCATCAACGATGAGTGCGGTGCTAAGTGAAAGCTTCACCAAGTCGATTTTTCCTGAAAGTGACATAGCTGATATTGCAACTATGTTAAATGAAAAAATAAAGATTATTCAAAATGGCGATATGCAACCCATAGAAGCCATGCTCGTGGGCCAAGCTCAAGCTTTGCAAACTATGTTTGTTACGCTGGGGTGCATGGCAGCAA
>JAYVFU010000026.1:0-5907 GCA_043772865.1 Methylophilaceae bacterium | reverse complement strand
CCCTACAACGCGCTGCACGACAAAGGCTACCCCAGCATTGGCTGTGAACCCTGCACCCGTGCGGTGAAGCCCGGTGAAGACCCGCGCGCAGGACGCTGGTGGTGGGAGCAAACGGAAGCAAGTGGCCAGCAGGAATGCGGGTTGCATGTGAAGGCGGTGGACATAAGCGGGTTGAAATCAAAAGTTGGAGTCGCGGCATGAGTGCGGTGTTGGAACAGCATTACGAGTCATTCGGCACGCGAATTTATGACGTCCCAGCCAGCGACCATCTCGATTGGCGCGAATCTGAAGCCATTCACATCATGCGTGAAGTCGTGGCTGAGACAAAGAATCCGGCACTGCTGTTTTCGGGTGGCAAGGACTCCATCGTTTTGCTGCGGCTGGCTGAAAAAGCGTTCCGGCCGGATCGTTTTCCATTTCCGCTACTGCACATCGATACTGAACACAATTTCCCCGAAGTCATCGCGTTTCGTGACAGCCGCGCTGCAGAGCTGGGCGAAAAGCTGATCGTTCGTTCGGTCCAAAATTCCATCAACGCTGGTCGTGTGGTATTGCGCCGCCAAGATGAGAGTCGCAATGTCCACCAGACAGTGACGTTGCTGGACAGCATCCGCGAATTTGAATTCGATGCGCTCTTTGGTGGTGCGCGACGGGATGAGGAAAAGGCGCGAGCAAAGGAGCGCATTCTTTCGCACCGCGATGAATTCGGTCAGTGGGATCCAAAAAACCAGCGTCCTGAATTATGGAATCTATACAACGCACGCTCACACAAAGGTGAGAATATCCGCGCCTTCCCCATTTCAAATTGGACAGAAATGGATGTTTGGCAATATATCGAGCGCGAAAAACTAGCACTGCCTAGCATCTACTTTGCCCATCAACGTGATGTGGTGATGCGTAATGGCGCGATTTTCCCAGTGAATGTGCCACTTATTGGTGGTGAAGTGATTAATCAACCAAAAGCTGGTGAAGAAATTATTAACATGCAAGTACGTTTTAGAACTGTGGGCGATATTACTTGTACCGCACCTGTGATTAGCGATGCAGATAACACTGCAAAAATTGTGCTGGAAACTGCAACATCGACCATTACAGAGCGCGGAGCAACGCGCTTAGATGACCAAACATCAGATGCTTCTATGGAACAGCGTAAAAAAGAAGGTTACTTCTAAAAAATGCAGCTAAATTGTTTTATTGAATCGCCTGTTGCGTTGCGCGGTACTAACAATCCTCATGTACTTTATGTACATTCCGGTTGTTACGCTCCGTGCGGCTTGCATTCATCTTCACAAAAACAATTTTTCAAGCATTTTTAATGATTGAGAAAAATATGACAACACAACAAATTAAAAAACACAACGATAGTCTATTACGCTTTATGACATGCGGCTCTGTCGATGACGGCAAAAGCACGCTCATCGGCCGATTATTATTTGATACTAAAACTATCCTGGCTGATACGCTGACACAAATCACCAATACCTCTAAAAAGCGCGGCATGGAAGTAGTAGATTTATCTTTACTCACCGATGGCTTACAAGCTGAGCGTGAGCAAGGTATCACCATTGATGTGGCTTATCGCTACTTTAGTACAGGTACACGTAAATACATTATTGCAGATGCGCCTGGTCATGAACAATATACGCGCAATATGGTGACTGCTGCATCAACAGCAAACCTTGCGATTATTTTGATTGATGCACGTCGGGGCGTGCTCACACAAACGCGTCGCCATAGTTATTTAGCGCATTTAGTCGGTATTCCACACATTGTAGTGGCCGTTAACAAAATGGATTTGGTGGATTTTGATCAAACGGTTTACGAGAAAATCAAAGCGGATTACTTAACGTTTGCTACAGAAATTGGCCTGCAACGTAGCGGCCATGACATCCAATTTGTACCAATGTCTGCACTCACTGGCGATATGCTCGTCGACCGTGGCGATGCGATGCCGTGGTTTACTGGCCCAACCATGCTAGAAATACTAGAAGATGCTCCAGCAGCACACACTGAAATGGATGAGCCTTTCCGCTTTCCAGTTCAGTTTGTCTGCCGTCCACATGCTTCAGACAATCCTGAACTGCATGATTTCCGTGGTTTTATGGGTAAAATTGAGAGTGGTGAAATTAGTGTTGGTGATGCGGTGACTGTGTTACCTAACGGCTACCAATCTAAAGTTAAAGCTATTCAAATTGGCGATGATCAGTTGCAAACTGCAATCACAGAACAATCTGTTACCTTGTTACTTGAAGATGAAATCGACACTTCACGCGGTGACATGATTATCAAATCGAATCAGCCTATTGAACCTGTTAAACAAATGACAGCATTTGTTTGCTGGCTTTCTGAAACTCCTTTGTCAGCCGCACGCACTTATGTCATTCGCCACACCACACGTGAATCCAAAGCCAAAGTAGGCGAACTCGCTTATAAAATTGATGTGAATACCTTAGAAAAATTGCCAGCGCAAGGCTTAAGCATGAACGATATTGCACGCGTTACATTTAAACTAGCGCAGCCATTGATGGTGGATAGCTACTCCATTAACCGTGCGACTGGTGCTTTTATTATTATCGATGAATCTACTAATAATACGGTTGGCGCAGGAATGATTGTATGATTTCAGACAAAAATACCACACTGACTGCGTTAAATTTCGCTTGCCGTACTATTCGTACTGTCTGCAATCATGTGCCTTGTCACTGCAGTTTTTTGTGTGAAATTGACTTATTCAGTGCTGAGCCAGTCACGTCAAATTTATCGCAAAATTACTGAATTTCAAATAAAATAACTTAAATTATATTAAGCACCAAAAGAGAGATCAACATGACCTATGTCGTCACCGAAAACTGTATTCAGTGCAAATTTACCGACTGCGTAGATGTATGCCCAGTAGATTGCTTTGTAGAAGGTCCAAACTTCTTAGCGATTAACCCTGATGAGTGTATTGATTGCACCCTATGTGTTGCAGAGTGCCCTGCTGAAGCTATTTTTGCAGAAGATGATGTGCCTGCTGACCAACAAGAATTTATTGCGTTAAATGCACGCTTAGCAGAGTTATGGCCTGCAATTACTAGTCGCAAACCTGCGATGGTAGATGCTGAAACCATGAACGGTGCACCAGGCAAACGTGAATTGCTGGTGGAGTGAACTAGTAGAATTGTCGATTTAAAATAATAAAGAAGGCTAGCATTGCTAGCCTTCTTTATTATTAATCTCACATTGAGGCCATTAACCTGCCGAGATGTAGCTCAAATTCAGAGAAAACCTAAAACTCCGTCATTCCCGCATACGACTTTGCAAGTGCTTTAGCACTTAGCAAATCGGAGTACTCTTATGGTGTGTGCAGGCGGGAATCGAGGCAAGTCAGATACTTCACTAGGTTCTCGCGTTCGCGGGAATGACGAAATGGTGAAGTTTTTAAATTGAATTAGTGTCGTGGGAAGGTTTCATATTAAATTCCCTCTAAACCACTTTAGTCACAACCCCTCTAAAAATCAAACTACTACGCAAACTTAACCAGCCCAGCAATAAATATCCCGCCATACCTAAAGCCAAACCCAATGTACTATGCCAAATCAACGGAATGATCAAACCAGCGGAAACTGTAGATAACATCATTTGCATAAACGCTTGCCCAGATGCCGCAGTACCGCGTAGTTTAGGCATTCGATCTAATGCAGCTATAGATAAAATAGGCACTACCAATGCCATCCCAACATTATATAAAGCGATAGGCAAAATGTTAAGCATGACATTAGCTGGCAAGTAATTGCACACTGCAATATTCAATAATACTGCGCCTAGCATCCAACAATAAGCCCAGCGAATGACTTTGTGCGAGGGATATTTCCCCGCAGTTTGTTTGGCGAGATAAGATCCTAAAATCATGCCGCATACGGTAGGGATAAACATATAGCCAAACTGATGCTCATTCAATTTTAAATGCTCAATCAAAAATACGGGGGAAGCTAACACATAGACAAAAAATGCCGCAAAATTAGCCCCTATTGCTACTATCAGCTTAATAAACTCACGGTCACTAAACGCTAGCTTGTAGCCTTTAATGACTTGTTTAATCGATAGTGGCACACGTTTTTCAGCAGGCACCGTTTCAGGCAGTAACATCAGCGCAGCTGTGAGTGAAATAACGGCGTAAGCAAATAAGAAAATAAAGATAGCTTGCCAGTGAAAGCCTAGTAATACACCACCAATAATCGGCGCTATAGCAGGTGCTAAGCCAAATAACATTTGGACTTGCGCCATTACTTTTTGCGCTTGTACGCCTTCAAACAAATCACGCACCATGGCACGCGCCACTACATTGCCTGCCCCGCCCGCCATGCCTTGTAACGCTCGAAAAAGCCATAGTGTTTCTACATTGGGCGCAAAAGCACAACCTAGAGAAGCTAAAGCAAAAATTCCTAAACCCCATTTAATAGTAGTGAGTCGTCCAATGGCATCTGAAACTGCGCCATGAAATAGCGTCATCAACGCATAAGGTAGTAAATAAAAAGTAAGGCTTTGTTGCATCTCTAGCTTGGTGCCGTTTAGAGTCTGTGCCATGACATGAAAAGCGGGCAAGTAAGTATCAATTGCGAATGGGGCCAGCGCAGCTAAACCAGCCAGTACGATGGAGAGAACAAATGGGGTAGTTTTAAGCATGAGTCATTTCACTAAAGGAAGTTTTAAGTTTCAAATGCAAAAAGCGCGCCGCTGTGAATTAAACTACAGCAAAGCGCGCCTTAACAACTTTATTGGCTTAAGGCAAAGCGTGGAATTTCTCTATGCGCTCGGTTGATTCACCACTCGCATATTTTTTAGAGTTTTTATCAGTTCTAAAAATAATAGGTTGCGCTTGAATTTGTGGATTTTTAGATTCCTCAATCGCCGCCTCAATCAGATGATGATTGGGTGAAAGGCTACATACTGGGTCTGCTGCTTCGGCATCGCCAGTAAGCAAAAAGGCTTGGCAACGGCAGCCACCTAAATCATTTTCCTTTTCTGGGCAGGTGCGGCATGGCTCTTTCATCCAGCTATCACCACGATACTTATTAAATGCTGGCGAATCTTTCCAGGCCCACTCTAGCCCTTTATCACGCACATTAGGAAACTCCATATTAGGCAGCACACGTGCAGAATGGCATGGCAATACATCACCGTTAGCAGTGACTATCATGAAAACTTCACCCCAGCCATTCATGCATTTTTTAGGGCGATTACCGAAATAATCTGGTACCACAAAAAAGATTTTCATCTTATTGCCGACTTTTTTGCGGAACACATTAGTGACGGCTTCTGCATGGTCGATTTGCTCTTTGAGCGGCATGAGCTGGCTACGGTTAACTAATGACCAGCCATAATATTGCGTATTGGCGAGTTCAACATAATCAGCACCAAGTGCTTCAGCCATTTCCAAGATTTCTTTAATATGCCCAATATTATAGCGATGAATCACCACATTAAGCACCATTGGGTAGCCATGGTTTTTAATCATGGCCGCAACTTTTTTCTTTAGCTCAAAAGTCTTGGTATTAGTAATAAAGTTATTAATCTCTTCAGTGATATCGTGCATAGAAAGCTGAATATGGTCTAAACCGCCCTCTTTAAACGCTTGAATACGCTTTTCAGTTAAACCAACACCAGACGTAATCAAATTGCTGTAATAGCCAAGCTTTCTTGCTTCAATCACGATATCTTCAATATCATCTCGCAACAGTGGCTCACCACCAGAAATACCGAGTTGAATTGCGCCTAATTTACGTGCATCACGTAAAGCTTGAATCCATTGCTCGGTACTTAACTCGTTTTGCGTGTGCTTATCGTAATCAGTTGGGTTATAACAAAATGCACAATGTAGTGGGCAACGATAAGTCACTTCAGCCAGCAACCACAGCGGTTGCGTGT
>JAYVFU010000025.1:0-5955 GCA_043772865.1 Methylophilaceae bacterium | reverse complement strand
TAACAAGCCACGTTATTTAATGGGAGTAGGTACGCCAGAAGATTTAGTGGCAGCGGTTTCTAACGGAGTTGATATGTTTGACTGTGTAATGCCAACACGCAATGCTCGTAATGGCTGGTTGTTTACGCAATATGGCGATATTAAACTGAAAAATGCGCAGTACAAGCTGGATACTAAGCCGCTAGATAGTGAATGCACCTGCTATACCTGTCAAAATTTTAGCCGTGCTTATTTACATCATTTACAAAAAGTAGGTGAAATTCTTGGGGCACGATTAAATACTATTCACAACCTGCATTACTACCAAATACTCATGCAAAGTATGCGGCAAGCCATTGAAGCTGAGACTTTTGAGCAATTTCGTGTGGCATTTGCCACAAAGAGAAAACGCAATAGTGAAGCCTGATTAAGTTAAACCACTGAATTAACCCGTAGCTTTAACACTCTATGTTAAAATTTTGCAATTCTAAAATTATGAAAGAACATTATCGTGTTTATTAGCAATGTATATGCAGCACCAGCACCAGCCGCTGGCGCAACAGATTTAATGAGTTTTTTACCCATTGTAATCATCTTCATTTTGTTCTTTTTTATGATTATTCGTCCGCAAATGAAACAAGCTAAAGAAACGCGCAATATGGTGGCAGCGCTTAAAAAAGGTGATGAAGTAACTACCACAGGCGGTGTCATCGGTAAAGTCACTAAAGTGGGTGATAGTTTTGTCAGTATTGAAATCGCAACAGATACCGTAATTAATGTGCAAAAAGCAGCCGTGCAAACACTATTACCACCAGGTACTATTAAATCAATCTAAACAGCATTATCTAACCAATTTTCTGTCCTTGTTTAAATATTTAAACCCGCGCTATTAATCGAGTCCTTATCATGAACCGTTATCCAATGTGGAAAAATATCTTAGTATTAGTTGCACTAATGCTAGGCCTTTTGTATTCCATGCCTAATTTATTTGGCGAATCGCCAGCAGTACAAATTACTAGCACCAAATCGACTAATAAATTAGATTCTGCTATGTTGCAAAAAGTAGAAACGGTGCTCAAGCTTGCCAGCGTGCCGTATGAGGCACTGTACTTAGATGCAAGTGGTGTGAAGGTGCGTTTGGCTAACCCTGATACGCAGATTAAAGCCAAAGATGTGTTACAAAAGAATTTTGGCGAAGATTATACAGTCGCACTTAATTTGCTGTCACGCTCTCCGGATTGGCTACGTAGCATTGGTGCGTTGCCTATGTATTTAGGTTTGGATTTACGTGGAGGTGTGCATTTCTTGCTGCAAGTGGATATGAAAGCCGCGATTGATAAAGCCGCAGAAAGCTCAACTGGCGATTTTCGCATTGCATTGCGCAAAGAGCAAATTCACTATGTAGGTATTTCACGCGAAGGCCAAGTAGTGCAAGTGCGTTTTGAAAAAGCGGAAGACTTGGCCGCTGCCAAAATAATCATCGCTAAACAGTTTAATGATTTAACGTTGGCGGAGTCTGATGATGGCAAAGACAAAATATTAACCGCCACTATGGGCTTAGCTGCACAAAAACGCATTCAAGATTTTGCATTAAAACAAAACTTGCAAACACTGCATAATCGTATCAATGAGCTTGGTGTGGCCGAGCCTATTGTGCAACAACAAGGTGCAGATCGTATTGTGGTGCAATTGCCAGGCGTACAAGACACTGCTAAAGCTAAAGAAATTCTAGGTCGTACCGCAACGCTAGAAATTCGCATGGTAGATGAAGAAAAAGCGGACATTGCAACGTTGGAAGCTGCAATGAAAGGGCAAATTCCGTTTGGTGATGAGCTATATAAAAACCGTGATGGCCGTCCAATCTTGGTTAAAAAGAGCGTAGTGCTAACGGGTGACCGTATCACTGATGCGGGTCCGGGTGTTAATCAGCAAAGTGGCGGCAATACCGTGAATGTGACTTTAGACGGTCGCGGTGCTGGCATATTTAAACAAGTGACCCGCGATAACGTGGGCAAACGTATGGCGATTTTATTGATTGAAAAAGGTAAAGGTGAAGTTATCACCGCGCCTGTGATCAATGAGGAAATTGGTGGTGGGCATGTGCAGATTTCTGGCATGGCCAGCGCGCAAGAGTCTACTGATATTTCATTATTATTACGTGCTGGTGCCCTTGCTGCACCAATGGAAATCATTGAAGAGCGCACTGTAGGCCCGAGCATGGGTGAAGAAAATATCAAGCGTGGCGTGCATTCAACCCTATGGGGTTTCGCCGCAATTGCCGTGATGATGATGATTTATTACATGATTTTTGGTGGCGTGTCAGTATTGGCTCTAGGCGTTAATTTACTATTGTTGGTAGCGATTTTGTCTATGTTGCAGGCCACGCTTACCTTACCTGGTTTAGCGGCTATTGCACTTGCACTGGGTATGGCGATTGATGCAAACGTGCTAATTAATGAGCGTATCCGCGAAGAGTTACGTAATGGCAATACGCCACAAGCCAGTATCCATGCGGGGTACGATCGCGCTTTTGATACCATTTTAGATTCCAACGTGACGACATTTATTGTCGGTATTATGTTGTTTAGCTTTGGATCTGGTCCTATTCAAGGGTTCGCTGTGGTGCATTTGCTCGGTATTATGACGTCGATGTTTAGTGCGGTATTTGTATCGCGAGCAATGGTGAACTTGATTTATGGCTATCGTCGTAAAGTCACCAAGCTTTCTATCGGACAGGTTTATAAACCAGCATAGGTATTCATTCATTACTGCTGGTAATAAATAATTAAGTTTTATTACGTAATAAACGATAAAGAAAACGAAACATTATGGAATTATTTAGAATTAAAAAAGATATCCCGTTTATGAGCTATGGCAAGCTTACTACGGCAATTTCATTGGTAACATTTATTTTAGCTGTGGTATTTTTGCTCACTCGTGGCTTAAATTTCGGCGTAGATTTTACTGGAGGCACGGTGATGGAAGTCAATTATCCGCAAGCGGCTAATATTGATGCTATCCGTAAAGCAGTGGATGACATTGGCCTAAAAGAGGCGACAGTGCAAAACTTTGGTACTAGTCACGATGTGCTTATTCGCTTGCCTGCCAAAACTGGGCTAACTACCGCTAAGCTTTCTGAAGAAGTGCTCACTGCACTTAAAACAGCTGATAGCACTGTGGAAATGCGCCGTGTTGAATTTGTTGGTCCACAAGTAGGTGATGAGCTCTATGAAAAGGGTGCGCTCGCATTGTTATTTGTATCATTGGGCGTGGTGGTGTATTTATGGTTTCGCTTCGAGTGGCGCTTTGGTATTGCTGCCATTATTGCCAATATGCACGATGTGGTCATTATTTTAGGTTTCTTTGCTTTCTTTCAATGGGAATTTAATCTTACAGTGCTAGCTGCGATTTTAGCTGTGCTGGGTTACTCTGTGAATGAGTCAGTGGTGGTGTTTGACCGAGTGCGAGAAAACTTCCGCAAAATGCGTAAAGCAAGCGTGGTTGAAGTGATTGATAATGCCATCACCCGTACTATGTCACGCACTGTTATCACCCACTTAATGACACAAACCATGGTATGTTCAATGCTTTTTTTTGGTGGTGAAGTACTACATAACTTTGCATTAGCTTTAACCATTGGTATTTTGTTCGGCATTTACTCCTCGGTATTAGTGGCTTGCCCTATTGCAATGTGGCTAGGTGTTTCACGCGCCAATTTGGTGGGCGATAGCGAGAAAAAAGAAAACGGTAAAGAAAAAGAAGTGATTGAGGCAATGCCTGAATAAGCAATTTTTACATGATAATAATAGTTAATAAGTAAAAGGCAGATTTTATACCTGCCTTTTCTTTTTACGCTTCTATAATGGCACTTCTATTGCTCCAGACCAATACCGCGGGTCCTTAGTAAATTTTGAATAAACTAGTATTTACTTGATAAGCCATCCCGCAAAGGGATACACTAACATCATCATTGACTACCAGTTAGACCTCGTTGGACAATATTCCCATCCCCTTACAACTCACCATATTAGTGGTGCTACTTTCAGTTTCAGCTTTTTTCTCGATTGCTGAAACTAGTCTTATGTCTGCCAATCGCTATCGTTTACGCCATTTATCCAAAGAAGGTCGTCGTGGTGCGCGGTTAGCTTTGGCACTACTTAGTAAAACCGATAAGCTACTGGGTGTAATTTTATTAGGCAATACCGTTTGTATTGCCGCATCCACCACGCTTACCACGGTTATTAGCGTCAATTTCTTTGGTGAAGGTGATTGGATATTAGCGGTAAGTACGCTTGCTATTAGCTTCATGATTTTAGTCTTTGGTGAAATCTCTCCCAAAGTAATCGGCGCGGCAAACCCAGAAAAATGGGCAATGTTAACTAGTTATATGCTTTACCCACTACTTAAAATTTTCTATCCTATCGTTTGGGTAGTCAATTTGCTAGTCAGTGCATTTTTACGGCTATTTTCTATTAAACCTAACTTTAATGAGGTTGCGCACTCCGTAAGTATGGAAGAGCTTAAAAGTATTGTCACAGATGCGGGTAGTTATATTCCAAAAAAACATCGTACTATTCTGCTTAATTTATTCGATTTAGAAAAAATCACGGTGGATGACGTGATGACAGCACATACGCAGGTTGAATCTATTGATTTTGATGCACCGCTTGAACATATTTTGCAACATATTTCCAATAGTCACCACACGCGCTTGCCAGTGAGGCAGGGTGATAGTGAAGAAATTATTGGCATTATGCATGTGCGCAAGGTGATTAATCATCTACGTCAATATCAGGGAAATAATAGTGAATTAGATGAAGATTTAGACAAAGCTGCTTTAAAAGAAGTAATAGCAGAGCCGTATTTTATCCCTTCCGGTACGCCGCTTTATATGCAAATGCAACAGTTTCAAGAACACCAGCAACGTATTGCTTTGGTGGTAGATGAATATGGTGAATTTAAAGGTTTAGTCACTTTAGAAGATATTTTAGAAGAAATTATTGGCGACTTCACCACACAATCACCTTCGCGTGCTAGTGGGTATCGTAAAGAAGTAGATGGAAGTTGGCTAGTGGATGGCAGTAGCTCACTACGTGAGCTAAATAAAAAGCTTAATTTAAACTTACCATTAGAGGGCCCGCGCACGCTTAATGGCTTGGTTTTGGAGCATTTTGAGGATATTCCTGAACCAAATACCAGCTTTAGAATTAACGGTCATACTTTAGAGATTATCCAAACTCACGACAGAATAGTGAAAAGTGTAAAAATTTTCCCCTAGTACAGTCGCTAGTAAAATCTATTACATAGGTCAGCCTATAAATAGTTCAATATTTAATTTGATATAAAGCATCAATCCCTCTCATTTTGGGCTTGAATTTTTCAGTATTCGGCTCAAAATAGAAACTAGCAAATTAACAATAAACAAACCATTGAATTGAGTCAATGATGGCAAGAACACAATCAGGTGATACCGCACTAAAGCCTAGTGCAGTAAAGCCCAAGCTACCAGAAATGTTTAAAGTAATGCTGTTAAATGACGATTACACACCTATGGAGTTTGTAATTGAGGTGATTGAGCGCTTTTTTAATAAAGACCGTGAACAAGCAACGCAAATTATGCTCAAAGTACATACGGAGGGCGTAGGTGTATGTGGTGTTTACCCGCAAGATATCGCTGAAACAAAAATGAATCAAGTATTAATTTTTGCAAAAGAATATCAGCATCCTTTGCAATGCTTAATAGAGCCAGCTTAAATTTTATATGGCTTATTAATTGCTTGGTTATTAATAATAGTCGCACTACCTAAGTATTTAGCAATGACTAGTGAATATTTAGAATTGAATAGAAATAATCAAGTAATATTGAAGTGCCGTAAATGTGTTCTAGTCTATAAAAGGTGATGAAATGATAGCGCAAGAATTAGAAGTATCTCTACATATGGCCTTTATGGACGCAAGACAAAAGCGTCATGAACT
>JAYVFU010000024.1:0-19038 GCA_043772865.1 Methylophilaceae bacterium | reverse complement strand
CATTGGGTGCACGCGTTGGTTACAACTATATTCACGGTGAAATTTGGCAAGATTACGAGATTTTCGAAAATGCTTTGCATGAAGCTAAAGCTGCTGGTTATTTAGGCGAGAACCTATTCGGCACTAATTTTGACTTCGATTTATACGCAGTACATGGCTATGGTGCCTATATTTGTGGTGAAGAAACAGCATTAATCGAATCAATCGAAGGTAAAAAAGGTCAGCCACGATTTAAACCGCCTTTTCCAGCGAGTTACGGTGTTTTTGGTAAGCCCACGAACGTGAATAACACAGAGTCTTATGCGTCTATCCCTTGGATATTGCAGCACGGCGGTGCAGCATTTGCAGCGTTAGGTGTGCCAAATTCTGGTGGTACAAAATTATTTTCAGTTTCTGGCCACGTGGCCAATCCTGGTAACTATGAGGTGAAAATGGGTACGCCATTTGCTGAGTTGCTGGATATGGCAGGTGGTGTGTGGAAAGGTCGTCAACTTAAAGCGGTTATACCCGGTGGGCCGTCCACTGCTGTGATGCCTGCCGCTGCCATTATTGGTGCTACCATGGATTATGATGGTTTATCAAAGGCTGGGTCTAGCCTTGGTGCGGGCTCAATGATCGTGATGGATGAAACTACTTGTATGGTTAAAACGCTGCTGCGTTTATCTTACTTTTTTTATGAAGAGTCTTGTGGCCAGTGCACGCCATGTCGAGAAGGTACTGGTTGGGTGTATCGTGTGATTAAGCGTATTGTTGATGGTCAAGGGCGTATGGAAGATTTAGATTTGCTAAAAGATGTGAGCAATAATATTTCTGGTCGCACAATATGTGCTTTGGGCGATGCTGCAGCCACACCCGTATTAAGTTTTATTAAACATTTTAGGCCTGAGTTTGAGTATTATATTCAACATGGTAAAAGTATGGTAGAGCAGGCAATAGTACAACTTAATATTAATGAACAGGCTTTGCCTGATGCAGATGTGAATAGTGTATTTGGGTTGTCTGAAAGAGTTTACTTAAAAGATGGCAGTGATAAGTACGGAGCAGAGCCAAATGCTTAACATTGAAATAGACGGCAAGCCATTAGAAGTTGAACACGGCAGCACAATTATTGATGCTGCTGACAAAGTCGGCATCGCGATTCCACGTTTTTGTTATCATAAAAAGTTATCTGTGGCGGCTAACTGCCGTATGTGCTTAGTGCAGGTAGAAAAATTTAATAAGCCATTGCCAGCTTGCGCTACACCAGTGGCGGACGGCATGAAGATTTTTACGCGCTCTAAATCTGCCGTTGAAGCGCAAAAAAGCGTCATGGAATTCTTGCTCATTAATCATCCACTAGATTGCCCAATTTGTGACCAAGGTGGTGAGTGCGATTTACAAGATATTGCAGTAGCTTATGGTGCAAGTGGTTCGCGCTATACAGAAGAAAAGCGTGTAGTACTCAATAAAAACATTGGCCCTTTAGTGAGTACCGATATGACGCGCTGTATTCAATGTACGCGTTGTGTACGCTTCTTAAAAGAAGTCGGTGGCATGATGGAGTTAGGGCTTGTCGGTCGTGGTGAGCATGCTGAAATCACCGCCTATGTAGATAAATCAGTCAACTCTGAATTGTCAGGCAATATTATTGATTTGTGTCCAGTGGGTGCCTTAACCAGTAAGCCTTTTCGTTATTCTGCCCGCAGTTGGGAGCTAACACGCCGTCCATCTATCGCGCCGCATGATAGTCATGGCTCACATATTGAAGTACACGTCAAAGATGGCAAAGTCATGCGTGTATTGCCGCGTGAAAAAGAAAGTATTAACGAATGCTGGTTGTCTGACCGTGACAGATTTTCTTACGAAGGCTTAAATAGCCCAGACCGTCTAAAAGTGCCCATGATCAAGCACAACGGTGCATGGCAAGAAACTGATTGGAAAACTGCTTTAGAGTTTGCCGCAGGCCAGTTGAAAGACATCACCAATCAATATGGTGGTGAAGCATTAGGCGTATTAGTTTCACCTAATAGTACGATGGAAGAAGGCTACTTAGCTAAAAAGCTAGCTACAGGCTTGGATTGCGGCAATATTGATTATCGTCTGCGACAAACAGATTTTAGGCTGGATGGTAAACGTGTGGGTACGCCATGGATGGGCTGCAATATTACAGATTTGGAAGAATTAGATCGTATTTTAATTATTGGGTCTAATTTACGTAATGAGCATCCTTTGCTCACTCACCGTATACGCAAAGCAGTGGCAAATGGTGCTGAATTATCTATTGTTAGTCCGCTGGATAACGATCCACTTATGAATGTTGCGCACAAAGTGATTGTGACACCTAACGATATGGTGAACGTATTGGCACAAGTACTTAAAGCCATGTCTGGCTTACAGCGCTTATCACTGTGTTTACCACCATCATTAAGTAAATTATTGGATGAAATTAAAGTGCGCCCAAACACGCAGGCCATGGCAGAAAGCTTGGCTGGTCTTGGTAAGGATTTGGATTTAATCTCACCAAAGATTGGTATTTTCTTAGGCAATATCGCACTTAACAACCCGCGTTTTACAGAAATGTATAGTTTGGCAGAAGCCATAGGCGGTATTTGCGGTGCAAAAGGCGGCATATTGCCATCCGCGGCTAATAGTACTGGTCAGCATTTAATTGGTGTAATGCCATCACCATTAGGCATGCACGCGCGTGCCATGCTAGAAGTGCCACGTAAAGCCTACTTATTAGTGAATGTGGAGCCTGCGCTAGACTGCAACAACGCAGCTTTAGCCGCTGAAGCAATGAAAAAAGCAGAGTGTGTCGTTGCACTAACATGCTATAAATCTGAAGCCTTAGATGATGCGGATGTCCTTTTACCTATTGCGCCATTTACTGAAACGTCAGGCTCTTTAATGAGCATGGAAGGTCGCGTGCAAAGCTTTACTGCCGTCACTAAACCGCTGGGTGAGTGTCGTCCAGCCTGGAAAGTGCTGCGCGTGTTAGCTAATACACTAGGGCTACCAGGCTTTGATTACGATAGCAGCGAGCAAGTTAAAGATGCTATTTTTGGTGGTGAAAAACCATCTGCAGTGGTATGGCGTAGCTTGAATAACAACCTAAAAGAGTTGGTTGAAATTGAAGTTAATATTAAATCTGATGGTTTACAACGTATTGGCGAGGTGCCGCAATACAAAGCTGACCCAATTGTGCGTCGTTCACCTGCTTTGCAAAAAACTAAATACAACATCAAACCTATGGCGCGTATGCATAGTGAGCAACTTACCAAGTTGGGTTTGATTGAAGGCGATACTGTATTAGTTAAACAAGGTAACGGCAGTGCGAAACTAGTTGTGCGAAGTGATAATCACGTGGCTATTGGTTGCGTACGTGTAGCGGCAGCATCTGAAGCTACATTAGGCTTGGGCGATTTAATGGGTGATATTACGTTGGAGAAAATTACTCAGGACAGTGTTGGTGAAAATAAAACTATTGCGATGGAGGTACACGGCTAAGGCTGGGTATTTAGGTAAACAATGGAAAATCTACTCCACTTTTTTTCTGGTATTTTCGGTAGTTACTGGCCAGCAGTGCAGCTAACAGGTTGGACTTTAATTAAAATCGTTGCGATTGTTTTGCCACTCATGGGGGCTGTAGCCTACCTAACCTTGGCAGAGCGTAAAGTGATTGGCTACATGCAAGTGCGTATTGGCCCAAATCGTGTTGGTTATTTTGGGCTTTTGCAACCCATTGCGGATGGCTTAAAGCTATTATTTAAAGAAATTATTTTACCTTCAGCTTCTAATAAAGCACTTTTTTTGTTGGGTCCAGTGCTGGCGATTGCTCCAGCCTTTGCCGCATGGGCAGTGGTTCCATTTGATCTCAATATGGTATTGGCTGATATCGATGCAGGTTTGCTCTATTTGCTAGCAATGACATCAGTAGCGGTTTATGGTGTGATTATTGCAGGTTGGGCTTCTAATTCTAAATATGCATTTTTAGGTAGTTTGCGCTCTGCGGCCCAAATTGTGTCATACGAGATTGCCATGGGCTTCGCTTTGGTCGGTGTGATTATGTGTGCCAATTCGCTCAATTTAGGCAAAATTGTTTTAGCGCAATCAGGTGGTTTTTGGCATTGGTATTTTCTACCGCTATTTCCTCTTTTTGTGGTGTATTTTATTAGTGCAGTTGCAGAAACAAACCGCGCGCCATTTGACGTGGCAGAGGGCGAGTCTGAAATTGTAGCCGGCTTCCATGTCGAATACTCTGGCATGGCGTTTGCAATATTCTTTTTAGCTGAGTACGCTAATATTTGGCTGGTATGTACGCTCGCAGCCACTATGTTTTTGGGTGGATGGTTATCACCAGTGCCATTTATACCAGACAGCTTTCTCTGGCTACTAGCTAAAGTTAGTTTTTTACTATTTTTATTTCTGTGGTTTAGAGCAACTTTCCCACGCTACCGTTACGATCAAATTATGCGCTTGGGTTGGAAAGTGTTTATACCTATTACTATTGTCTGGATTGTGCTGATTGGCGGCTTGATGCAAACACCTTTAAGTTATTTGTTTCACTAAAAATTATGTTTAATCAAATCAAAACCACGTTATCGAGCTTGATGTTGGTAGAGCTTTTAAAAGGTATGGCTTTAACAGGTCGTTACTTTTTTGCGCGTAAAATTACTATTCAATATCCAGAAGAGCGCACGCCTCAATCAGGCCGTTTTAGAGGTTTGCATGCTTTACGTCGTTACCCAAACGGCGAAGAGCGTTGCATTGCTTGTAAATTATGTGAGGCTGTTTGCCCAGCCATGGCGATTACGATTGAATCGGAACAGCGCGAAGATAATACACGCCGCACCACGCGTTATGACATTGATTTAACAAAGTGTATTTTTTGCGGTATGTGTGAAGAATCATGCCCAGTAGATTCAATTGTCGAAACGCGCATTTTTGACTACCACGGCGAAAAACGTGGTGACTTACTTTACACAAAAGACATGTTGTTAGCAGTGGGTGACAAGTATGAAAAACAAATCGCAGAAGATCGTGCGCAAGATCGAGCTTTTAGATAGCCTAAATTTTTAACAAAAATACAATAATCAAAACATATAAATAATGATATTTACCGACTTTGTCTTTTACATATTAGCCAGCATTCTGTTATTCGCAGGCCTGCGTGTCATTACTTCGCGCAACCCAGTGCATGCTGCATTAAATCTGGTGTTAGCGTTCTTCACGGCGGCGGGTATTTGGGTAATTCTACAGGCTGAGTTTTTAGCCATTGCTTTAGTGGTTGTTTACGTAGGTGCAGTAATGGTTTTGTTTTTGTTTGTCGTCATGATGCTGGATATTAACTTAGATAAGCTACGTGAAGGCTTCTGGGATTATCTGCCTGTCGCTGGTTTTATTGGTGTATTAATGGCTGGTGAAATGGTACTGATATTAGGGAGCAAGCACTTCGCGATTACCACTGCGTTAGAGAAACCTGCGGGATATAGCAATACCGCTGAACTTGGTCATGTGATGTACACGCAGTATTTATTGCCATTTGAATTGGCATCCGTTGTACTGCTTGTCGCTATTATTGCCGCCATTGCCCTTACCTTGCGTGATAGAAAAGAAACTAAATCTATTGATCCATCGCAGCAAGTGAACGTAAAACGCGCAGATCGGATTCGCATTGTTAAAGTTGCGTCAGAGACTGAGATTCCAGATGCGGCTGAGCCGGTAGCTGCAGATAAACCAAGAGGTGAAAAGTAATCATGGCTTTAACTGTCGGACTTTCTCATTACCTTGTTTTAGGAGCTTTGTTATTTGCAATTAGCGTGGTTGGCATATTTTTGAACCGCAAAAATGTGATTATTTTGTTAATGGCCATTGAGTTGATGTTATTGGCCGTCAATCTTAACTTTATTGCATTTTCACATTACTTAAATGATATTGCGGGGCAAGTATTTGTGTTCTTTATTTTGACGGTTGCAGCGGCTGAGTCAGCGATTGGTTTAGCCATTTTAGTGGTTCTTTTCCGCAATCTGCGCACGATTAATGTAGATGATTTAGATAGTTTAAAAGGCTAAACTTTAAACATGACTATGCAACAAATTTATTTAGCCATTCCTTTATTACCGCTGTTTGCAGCGATTATTGTTGGCCTTTTTGGAAAAAAACTACCCCGCGCAAGCGCACATATCATTACTATTTTGGGGGTGGGTGCATCATTTGTGTTATCTGCTATTGTGTTAAATGATGCGATGACTGCGCCAGCCTACAACGCGACTGTATACACATGGCTTACATCTGGCACATTTACATTTGAAGTAGGGTTTTTAATCGACCGATTGTCCGCCATGATGATGGTGGTCGTGACGTTTGTTTCACTGATGGTGCATATTTATACCATTGGTTATATGCATGAAGATAAAGGCTATGCACGCTTTTTTAGTTATATCTCATTATTTACTTTTGCCATGTTGATGTTGGTGATGTCGAATAATTTCATGCAGTTATTTTTTGGCTGGGAAGCTGTTGGTTTAGTGTCTTATTTGCTAATTGGTTTCTGGTATACGCGACCAACGGCTATCTATGCGAATTTAAAAGCCTTTTTAGTTAATCGAGTGGGTGATTTTGGTTTTTTATTAGGCATAGGCATGGTGTTGTATTATTTTGGCAGCTTAGATTACGCCACGGTATTTAAGCTAGCACCAGAATTTGCAACACATACGGTTTACATTTTCCCTAATGTGCCTTGGTCGCTAATGACAGTCACTTGTATATTATTGTTTATTGGTGCTATGGGTAAATCAGCTCAAGTACCACTGCACGTTTGGTTACCAGATTCTATGGAAGGCCCAACGCCAATTTCTGCACTGATTCATGCGGCAACTATGGTGACAGCCGGTATTTTTATGGTCGCCCGTATGTCACCATTGTTTGAGTTATCAAATACTGCATTATCATTTGTCATGATTATTGGCAGTATCACTGCCTTATTTATGGGCTTCTTGGGTATTATCCAAAATGATATTAAGCGAGTTGTAGCGTATTCAACTTTATCCCAGCTCGGGTACATGACTGTGGCGCTTGGCGCATCAGCTTACTCAGTGGCTATATTCCACTTGATGACGCATGCATTTTTTAAAGCCTTATTGTTCTTGGGTGCTGGCTCGGTGATTATGGGCATGCATCATGATCAAGATATTCGTAATATGGGTAATTTGAAAAAATATATGCCAGTCACGTGGATAACTTCACTGATTGGTTCTTTAGCCCTTATTGGGACGCCTTTTTTTGCAGGCTTTTACTCTAAAGATTCAATTATTGAAGCCGCTGCCGCCTCTAATATTACGGGCAGTGGTTTTGCCTACTTTGCCGTATTAGTCGGCGTGTTTGTGACAGCATTTTATTCATTTAGATTATACTTTTTAGTATTTCATGGCAAAGAAAAATGGCGTGAAGCTAAAACTGATAGTCATCATCATGAATCCAAAAAGGTTGACACGCATCATGCGGATGCACATACAAGCTCTAATGATGAACACGTACATGACAATCATGATAGTAATCATCAAGATAATAGCCATGAAGAACATCATGGTTTAAGCCCAGATGATAATCCGCATGAGCCAGGTTGGGTGATTAAATTACCTTTAATATTATTGGCAATTCCATCAGTGATCATTGGTTATTTAGCCATTAAACCCATGCTATTTGGTGATTTTTTCAAAGATATTATCTTTGTGAATCATGAAGCACATCCTGCAATAGAAGATTTAACACATCACTTCAATACAGTATTGCATACGCCAGCGGGCATGGCATTACATGGTTTTATGACACTTCCGTTTGTGCTCGCAGCTTCAGGTGTTTTAGTAGCATGGTTTTTTTACATGAAGCGCCCTGATATTCCAGCGGCCATCCAGCAACGTTTTTCATTGATCAATAAAGTATTAGAAAATAAATATGGTTTTGATAGTTTTAATGAAAAAGTATTTGCGGGCGGTGCGCGATTAATGGGTAGCAAATTATGGCAAATCGGTGATGTGCAATTGATTGATGGAGCCATTGTTAACGGTACTGCACGCTTAATCGGCAAATTATCTGGTGTGGTACGTAAATTACAATCCGGTTTAATTTACCACTATGCATTCGCTATGATTATTGGTGTGTTTTTACTCTTAACCTTTTTCATGAAAACATAATAATAAAATTTACCATGTTAAATAATTTACTCAGCCATATTTTAAGTTTATCTATTTGGGTGCCAATTTTAGCTGGCGTTGTAGTGCTCGCACTTGGTAATGACAAAACACCTAACACTACGCGCTGGATAGCGCTTATTGGTAGCTTGGTAGCCTTCGCTGTCACTATCCCACTTTATACACATTTTAATTTTGCAGATGGCAGCTTTCAGTTTCAAGAAGGTTTTCGCTGGATACCTTCATTTAATATTAACTATCACTTAGGTGTAGATGGTATTGCCGTACCTTTAATATTGCTCACTAGTTTTACCACCGTGATTGTGGTGATTGCCGCATGGGAAATCATTACATTGCGTGTTGCGCAATATATGGCCGCGCTTTTGATTATGTCTGGTCTGATGATTGGGGTATTTAGCGCGCTCGATAGCATTCTGTATTACGTGTTTTGGGAGGCTATGTTAATCCCCATGTTCTTGGTGATTGGTATTTGGGGTGGCCCTAATCGTGTATATGCAACGATTAAGTTTTTTCTTTACACCTTATTAGGTTCGTTACTCATGCTAGTAGCGTTCATTTATCTTTATTACCAAACTGGCAGTTTTGAAATTATAGATTTTTATGCGTTGCCATTAGCTTTAAAACCACAAATACTGATTTTCATGGCATTTTTCATGGCATTTGCCGTCAAAATCCCCATGTGGCCAGTACATACTTGGCTACCAGATGCGCACGTTGAAGCGCCGACTGGTGGCTCTGTAGTACTAGCAGCCATTGCGCTTAAATTGGGTGGATACAGTTTTCTACGCTTTGCTATGCCAATCGCGCCTGATGCCGCTCATTACCTAGCACCCATGATGATTACGCTATCGCTTATTGCCATAGTTTATATCGCATTAGTGGCATTGGTTCAGCAAGATATGAAAAAACTGATTGCCTACTCATCTATTTCTCACATGGGTTTCGTGACTTTAGGGTTTTTTATATTCAATCAACTAGGGCTAGAAGGCGCGATTGTACAAATGATTTCGCATGGCTTTATTTCTGCGGCGATGTTTTTGTCTGTAGGGGTACTATACGACAGAATGCACAGTCGTAAAATTGCTGATTATGGTGGCGTAGCGAATACCATGCCAATTTTTGCTGCGTTTGCAGTGTTATTTGCTATGGCGAATAGTGGTTTGCCAGGTACATCTGGTTTCGTAGGAGAATTCATGGTAATTTTGGGCGCATTACAAGCTAATTTCTGGTTTGCGTTTTTAGCTTCTACTACCCTCATATTTGGCGCTGCATATACTTTGTGGATGGTTAAAAGAGTGTTTTATGGCGCAATAGCCAACCATCAAGTGGCAGAACTAAAAGATATTAATAAACGCGAGTTTTTAATTTTAGGCGTGTTAGCCGCTATGGTATTAGGATTTGGCTTGTATCCAGCACCTATTACTGAAATGACACACGCGACGGTGTTGCAATTTATAAGTCAGATGCACACTAAAATACCTAATTTAGTCTCAGCGGCAGCTTACTAGCCTTATTAAATCATTATTAAAATTTAAGCTAACTGAAATAATCGAAAAATATAATTAGAACTCATTATGGACAATATTCAATACGACATGATTACCGCTTTACCAGAGATTATTGTGCTGAGTATGGCGATGTTTATTTTAATATTGGATTTATTTCTTACCGATAAAACGCGCTTTTTTATCTATGGCTTAGCGCAGTTTACGTTATTTGCCGCGGCTTATTTCACTGTCACAACACATACACCGTCAGTCGGCTATGCCTTTAGTGATATGTTTGTGGACGATGCGTTAAGTGATGTGCTCAAACTTATGATGTACTTATCCATTTCGCTCATTTTAGTCTACACGCGTAATTACATTAAGCTACGAGGTATGTTTAGAGGCGAGTTTTATGCGCTTGTATTATTTGCCTTACTTGGCATGATGATTATGGCCTCTGGCCAAAGCATGTTAACCATCTACATGGGCTTAGAACTACTGTCATTATGTGTTTATTCATTGGTAGCATTTGACCGTGATAATGCAAAAGCCACAGAAGCGGCTATGAAATACTTTGTGCTAGGTGCATTAGCCTCTGGCTTATTGTTGTACGGTATGTCGATGATTTATGGCGCCACTGGCACGCTTAATATTAGCCAAATTGCAGCTGCTTTAATTGACCCAACTTTAATCCAGAGCACTGGCAGTCACCCTGTCTTAATATTAGGTGTTGTATTTATTGTATCTGGCTTAGCATTTAAATTAGGGGCAGTACCTTTCCAAATGTGGGTGCCAGACGTATATGAAGGCTCACCTACTGCAATTACTTTATTTATAGGCTCTGTTACAGAGTTAGCTGCTTTTGCCATGGTTATCCGCTTGCTAGCACAAGGCTTGCAACCGTTGGCTTTAGATTGGCAAGGTATGCTATTGATTATGGCGGTTTGCTCAATGGTGATCGGTAATATTACTGCCATTGTTCAAACTAATCTTAAGCGCATGTTGGCATACTCTGCCATCTCACATATTGGATTTTTATTATTTGGCTTAATGAGTGCTAGTTTAAATGGATATGCTTCTGCGATGTTTTACATTGCATCGTATGTCATTATGGCGCTTGCCAGCTTTGGTATTGTGCTTTTACTATCACGCAAAGGCTTTGAGGCAGATAAGTTAGATGACTTAAAAGGGCTTAATCAGCGTAATCCTTGGATTGCGTTTTTAATGCTCATTGTGATGTTTAGCATGGCTGGCATACCACCAACATTGGGCTTTTATGCCAAATTCACCGTATTGCAAGCGGCACTTCAAGCAGGCTTTATTTGGTTTGTGGTATTTGCTGTACTCATGGCGGCAATTGGCGCATTTTATTATCTACGCATAGTCAAACTGATGTATTTTGATGAACCAGTTAACCATACGCCAATTAAGCCTTCAGCTGATATGAAAATAATCTTAAGTTTTAATGCGCTAGCATTATTGGCATTAGGTTTAATGCCGCAAAGCCTAATGACATTATGTGCTTACGCCATTACACATTCACTGCAATAATCAAAAAATCGGTTTATACCACCCTATCATTTATCCCAAAAAGATAAAATCCCAGTAAATCAAAGAACGATGTTATGACTCAAAATATTATTTTACTTTTAGCATTTTTATGTGCTAACTTGCCTTGGTTTTCAGAAAAGCTTTTCTATGTTTATCCGCTAAAAAAACAAAATCAAAACCAAGAGCATACTAAACATTTAGGTTGGCGTTTATTAGAGCTCATCACACTGTATTTTGTAGCGGGCGGCATTGCTTTATACGCCGAAAATAATACGATGGGTCAACTTGCACCGCAGCAATGGGAGTTTTATGCGGTAACAGCCTGTTTATTTTTAGTATTCACTTTTCCTGGTTTTGTTTATCGGGTATTGTGGAAAAAATAAATTACACCATTTTCAGTTACACATAAATTTAAACCCTGCCATTTAAGGACTATCTATGCGCTTAGATGATGAACGTGAAAGTAGCAATGTTGAAGATCGACGTGGTAGCGGTGGCGGCGGTTTTATTGGCGGTAAAAGTATTGGTATTGGCACCATTGCATTAGCCCTAGTCGCCATGTACTTTGGTGTAGACCCCAATATCGTGCTAAATATGGGGCAAGGTCTGCAAGGTCAACAACAACAAGCGCCTGCCGCCAAGGCGATTCCGCAAGATGATGTGCAAGCTAAATTTGTTGCTAAAGTGCTAGCTTCCACTGAAGATACTTGGAGCGAGATCTTTCAGCAATCGGGCAAGCAATATACACCCCCTAAGCTTGTGCTATTCAGTGGCGTTACACAAACTTCTTGTGGCACAGGCCAAGCCGCTATGGGTCCGTTTTACTGCCCAGGCGATCAAAAAGTATATATCGATTTAAGCTTTTACCAAGAAATGAAAACACGTTTTAATGCCCCTGGTGACTTCGCTCAGGCTTATGTGGTAGCACATGAAATTGGACATCATGTACAAAATCTATTGGGCACTTCTACAAAAATTCAGCAAGCGCGGGAGCATGCACGCAATGATGCAGAATCTAATGCTTATTCTGTACGTTTAGAGTTACAGGCAGATTGTTACGCTGGCGTTTGGGCAAAACTCGCGGACGCAAAAAAACAAATTTTGGAGCAGGGTGATATTGAAGAAGCACTTACAGCTGCCTCTGCCATTGGTGATGACGCACTGCAAAAGCAAGCGCAAGGTTATGCTGTGCCCGATAGTTTTACGCATGGCACATCGCAACAGCGTATTCATTGGTTTAATCAAGGTATTGAAACGGGTGATCCTAGCAAATGCGATACATTTTCTACTAGTATTTAACGCCTTTGTTTAGCATCCTATTCAATCACTCTGGTTCGCATGAAAACTCTTTCAACAACTAATCTAACCGAAACTTGTATTTCATCTGAAACCATCGCGCAGGGCGGCATGTTGACAGTTAAACGCGATCAAGTAACTTTGCCTAATGGCGGTAAAAGTCAGCGTGAGTATATTGTGCATCCTGGCGCAGTCATCGTTGTGCCATTACTTGATAATGGAAATTTACTTTTAGAACGCCAATTCCGTTATGCCCTCAACCAAGTGTTTATTGAACTGCCAGCAGGCAAGATAGATGCAGGTGAAGCGCCACTCACCACAGGCGAACGTGAGTTGCTAGAAGAAACTGGCTACAGCGCTAGCGATTGGGTGAGCTTAGGTTTACAGCATCCTTGCATTGGCTACTCAAATGAAGTGATTTATACCTATCTGGCGCAAGGTTTAACGTTGGGCAACCATCAGCGTGATGATGACGAAGCCATGGAGCTGTTTGAAATGAGTTTGGAAGATTGCTTGGCTGCCGTGCAAAGTGGTGAAATTACCGATGGCAAAACTATTATTGCGCTTTTTCTGGCTGAGAAGTTTTTAAAGGTAGTGATTTAAATTACGTTGCGTCTTGACAACTATCATTACGTACATACAATGTATTGATGATTAAATTTGAGTGGGATTCAGTGAAAGCAGGTTTCAATCAAAAGAAACATGGTGTTTCGTTTGAAGAGGCTAAATCTGTTTTCTATGATGATTTGCTGTGCAATTCTTTAATGAAGATAACTCTTAGGCAGAGGAAAGGTTCTTGATACTTGGTTTTAGCGATGAAGCCCGCCTCCTAATTATTTGTCATTGCGAGCGAGACCAAGGTAATACTATCCGCATCATATCTGCTAGAAAAGCCACCAAAAACGAAGGAAAATATTATCAAGGAATAAAGCCATGAAAACTGAATATGATTTATCTACAATGAAATCTCGCAAAAACCCTTATGTAGCTAAACTCAAAAAATCGGTCACGATGCGTTTAAGCGAAGACGTTATTGGTTATTTTAAGCAAATGGCTGATGAAAAAGGTGTTCCATATCAAAGCCTTATAAATCTTTATTTGCGCGATTGCGTGTTGAGTCATAGAAAAGTAGATATTACTTGGCAAACCGCCCCCTAAATTCCTCATCGAGCAGAATGTGCTAAAGCGTGTCTGTTGAGTAAAACTTTAGGGGCATAATGTTTCGAGCAATTTTCTTATTTTTCCTGCTCTGCTTTACTAACCGACCGTGTATTGCTAATGAGTCTATTTGCACCAAGCTTGCAGCCAAAGCTCAGTCTTCAGCTATTACCTATTATCCATCAGCCGAAGGTATGGTAATTACAAGCGGAAAAATTGGTTTTTATAGCTCCCCAAATGCCGAGTGTAAAATTGAAGGTATATTTGTTGTTAAGGATTGTTATTTAACTGTATATAAATCATACAAAGGCTGGGTTAATGTAATGTATGTAGTAAAGGATGGGGGAGATTTCATTGGATGGTTACCAGAAAGCAAAGTTAAAGTTTTGGGGCAATACGGTCGCAGCCACTAACCCATTTTCCAAGCGTAATATCTAATGACTTCCTTAATTTAAACAATATGCAAGCTAAAATACTCATCATCGGTTGTGGCGATTTAGGCACTAAAATCGCCACTGATTTACAGTCGCTAGCCTATGAGGTGATTGGGTTGCGGGTTAGCGATAAGCAGTTGCCTGCTGGCATCATGACGATACAGGCGGATGTAACGCAGCCTGAAACCTTGCGCAAACTTAAAGAGATACATCCAGATTATTTGATTTACTGTGTCGCGGGTTCTGCCAAAACTAGTTCTGATATTGATGATAATTATCGGTTGCATTATGTAGAAGGTTTACGTCATGTATTGGCGACTCAGCAAGCTAATCCACATTTAAAGCACGTTTTTTTCATTTCTAGCACCAGAGTTTATGGGCAAAAAACTGAAGGTATCCTCGATGAAACCATTGCCGCCATTGCAGGCGATGCAGGTGGAACGCGTTTGCTAGAAGCCGAAAGCTTGCTTAAAAATTTACCTTGTGGTGGCACCGCATTGAGGCTATCAGGTATTTACGGTCCAGACCGCACACGCATGATTAAGCTCGCACAACAGCCAGATTTATGGCCTGCACAAAATGGCTGGAGTAACCGCATACATCGTGATGATGCCGCCGCTTTTATAGTCTATTTGATTGAGCTATTGCAACAGCATAAGCCCATTGCAGATTGTTATATCGTGACTGATAGTATGCCTACCACGCAATACCAAACACTGAATTGGATAGCTGCCGAAATGCATTTAAAAGTGAGTATGGAAACGCCGCCCGTGGCGGGTGGTAAACGTTTAAGTAATCAACGCATGCTGCAAACGGGGTTTGTATTGCGTTACCCTGATTATCAAGTGGGATATGCTGCATTGTTAGGGCAGTAGTCATGTTGAGAGATTTTGTGCAAACCTACCATTTGATAGTGATTAGTAAAAGCTCACAGTCCGTCATTCCCGCGAAGGCGGGAATCTAGTCAAGTTTCAATATCGTAGCACTGGTTTAATTTCTTTAATGTTTAAATTGACTGGATTCCCGCATACGCGGGAATGACGAAAATAAGAGACTGTTGGCGCAGTAAGTTTGCGTATAAAGCTCTCGATACCCAAACCGTATCTTAAGCAACAAAGTATTATTTACATCTACATTAAATAACAATAAAAAGAAAAAAAATGAAATCATATAAAAATATTACGCACACACTCATTATTTTTATACTTTGTTTGTTTGCACCATTAGCTAATGCAGCGCTTGATACTTGGCTAGCTGAGTTTGAACAAGAGGCGATGAATGAGGGCATATCTCAATCTAAATTAGATGCTGCATTGGCGCATATTAGCCCTTTGCCGCAAGTGATTAAACTTGATAGAAGTCAGCCAGAATTTATTGAGCCATTTTCAGCATATGTTCATCAACGTGTAACGCAGCAGCAAATTGCAATCGGGCAAAAGATGTTAGTTAAGCATCACGAATTATTAGATGCCATTGAAAAAGAATACGGTGTACCCAAGGCGCTATTAGTTGCATTCTGGGGGATGGAAACAAGCTATGGGCGTAATAAAGGCAATCTTAATGTCCCCGCCGCCTTGGTTACGCTCGCACACGACGGTAGACGCCAAGCATTTTTTCGCACGCAGTTGATGGATGCTATGCGTATTTTAGAGGCAGGAAATGTGAGTGCTGGGGATATGCGAGGTTCATGGGCAGGAGCCATGGGGCATATGCAATTTATGCCCAGCACTTTGATGCGTTATGGGGTAGATGCTGACCAAAACGGTCTTATAGATGTTTGGCAATCACTTCCAGATGCTTTTACTTCTGCAGCTAACTATTTATCTGATATCGGCTGGGTGGCCGATGAGCCCGCTGCAATAGAAGTGCAGCTACCCAGTGATTTTGTTTGGCAAGATGCGCAATTAATTTTGCGTAAGCCCATTGCCGAATGGAATGCTATTGGTGTAAAAACAGCTAGTGGCAAACCATTCCCAACAGTCAATGATGATGCGGCAATTATTTTGCCTCAGGGCTGGCAAGGCCCAGCATTTATGATATTTAGTAATTTCGATGTGATTATGGATTGGAATCGCTCGGTCAATTATGCGCTATCTGTGGTTAATTTATCTCGCCGCTATGCTGACAATACACCGATTGTGGGTGGACAATATGCTGAAGCAGGTGCGTTAAGCTTTGATCAAATGGTGGATTTGCAAATCAGCTTAAATGTACATGGTTTTGATACTGGTAATCCAGATGGCTTCCCTGGTTTAAAAACGCAAGCTGCGATACGTTTATATCAAGTTTCTGTTGGGCTGCCGGCAGATGGTTATGCCAGCCCGAGTTTGTTGCTAAGGTTGCAAGAAGCTTATAAATAAACACCATTAATTAGTAAATGCTATGCATCTGTTATTTTTTTCTAAGTGGGTCAATGAGATAGCTTAACCCGTTGTGATCTATTTCTTGCATCAGGCTCAATAGTCGCCCAAGTTCGCCATTTGGAAAACCTTTGCGGGCAAACCAGTTTAAATAGTTGCCTGGTAAATCGGCCAGTAGTCGCCCTTTATACTTGCCATATGGCATTTCAACGGACACGAGATTTTGTAAATCAACTGAATTCATGCAGGTGTACGGCTTACCAAAAAATTGACTAATCATTATACTTCTTAGCATCCATAACATTAGTCACCAATCAACTAACACTGATCATGAAATGAAATTTTAAAAATGCAAATCAATAATGAAGCCAGATTCAATCAAGCAATAGCCAAGTTTGTTGCGTTGAATAAGCAAGACCCAAACTTTGAAGTTGTAGATGGCGAAACTTACGCCAAAGAGTATCTTTACGCTATGCGTATGAGTGAAATGCTACATCGTTATATGCCTGAAGCCTCAGAGGCGGTGCAGTTGGCAGTGAGATGCCAACATATTCAGCGCTGGAAAATTGCACGGTCTAGCTATGCGATGACCAAGCCTGCTTATTTTCAGTGGCGCAATGATCTGAAAAAATTCCATGCAGAAACCGCAAAATCTGTGCTGAGCGAAGTCGGCTATGATGAAAAGTTAATCACTCAGGTTTGCACAATTGTTAAAAAAGAAGGCCTAAAAACTAGCGCAGATACACAAGCATTAGAAGATGTGATTGTGTTGGTGTTTTTAGAAAGCTATCTTGAACAGTTTGTTGCCGAGCATAGCGACTATGAGTTAGAGAAATTTGTCGATATTTTAAACAAAACACTACGAAAAGCATCGAATGAAGCTCGAGTGGCAGCATTAAAGATAATTAAGCTGCCAGAGGCATTAGCCCCTTTAGTGACGCCGTTGATTCAAAGCTTAATCAAGTAGATAACATTATTTGCTGTAAAAGCACATCAAAATCTTCTGCATTAGTCAGTGGATTCATGATTGCAGTGCGTAACCATAACTTGCCATGGTGCGCTACCTGTGTGATATGAAATGCGCCGCTTTGGACAATGTTTTGTCTGATATTGGATTGAAGTTGATTTAATTCAATTGCACTTAGCCCTGCTTGAATATCGAGCATTGCTGGAACATAGCGAAAGCACACGATATTTGTTTGTGGTTTTATTAGCAATTCAAAGTCAGCATGTGCGCTGATTTTTTCACTAAAAAGTTGTGCTTTGGCAAATACCGTATCAATTAAACTACCTAAGCCACTGGTGCCATAAAGCGAGAATGCTGCCCAAAGTTTTAAGCCCATCATGCGCTTGGTGCATTCTAAAGTGCGGTAGCTGCTATTAAATTCTTGTTCGTGACCTTCAGCAAATAAATAAGACGCTTCTTGAGCAAATGCGGCATAGCTATTTTTGGCATCTTTAAATAACACCGCCGAAATCGCAGCTGGCATATATAGTAATTTATGACCGTCCCACACAACAGAATCAGCCAGTTCCAACCCTGCAAGTTTAACTTTATGGTGCGCTGACAGTAGCGCCGATGCGCCATGTGCACCATCTACATGTAGCCATAAATCTTCTGTATTACAATAATGGCCAATGGCTTGCAGCGGGTCTATGCTGCCCGTAGGCGTGCAGCCTGCAGTGGCAACTACGGCAATAATAAGCTCATTATTTTGTATACAGTGTTGATGAGCTTTTTTGAGGCCAAGAACATCTATGCCACCATCTTGAGTGCATGCAATTTTAATCACAGCATTGGTGCCTAGACCCATAATGCCAGCCGCGCGGCTGATAGAGTAGTGCATATGTTCTGACGTGAGAATACGCAGTTTAGATGTTGTAATGCCATCTTGCCAAATATTAGTTTTTGCTGATTTTTTACCAACCACTTGCTTTTGACCAGCCACTTGCCTTGCAGCCAATAAAGCTGTGAGGTTAGCCTGCGCGCCGCCAGAGGTTAAAAAACCATGGCTGTGTATACCATGTGTTTGCCAGCCTATTAACTCACATAGCCAAGCAATCACTTGGCGTTCAAGCATCGTGGCACTTGGGCCTGCCTCGTATACTGCCATCGCTTGGTTAGTGAGCGCTGCGACTAAATCGCACAAGGCTGCAATTGGCAATGGCGGTGCGACTTGATGCCCCATATTACGTGGATGATGAACGCCTAAGCTGTTATGCAGAATAGTGGCTTCTAACTGTTGCAGTAATCCATCTGTATCTAAAGTAGGTTGTGTTGGTAAAGCTTGCTGCCAATGACTATTTTCGGACACGGGGTCTTGCCAATTGATGGCAGGGCGTTGACGTTGGATTTGCTGACTAAGATGATTACTCAGAAGATCAATAAGCTTGTGGCCTACTCGGCGAAATTCTTCACTGCTAAAAAGTGTATCTATATTCATTTTTACCTTAAACCTATCTTGAGCGAAACCAGCCTGTGAGGCTTATTCTTTCTCGTTTAGCGGGTAATACTTCATGCCAAAAACGGTCAGATAAAAAAACTACTAATCTGCCAGCGATG
>JAYVFU010000023.1:0-19045 GCA_043772865.1 Methylophilaceae bacterium | reverse complement strand
TGTGTAATACGGGTATCTTTGGCGTAGCTATATGCACTGTTGCAAGATATTCACGCAATTTATCTGCTGCAGGTTTCATTAACGCACAATGCGACGGTACACTCACTGGCAAGGCAAGTGCACGTTTAGCGCCCTTTTCTTTTGCAAGCAACATACCACGTTCAACTGCTGTTTTATGCCCAGCAATCACCACCTGACCAGGTGAATTTAAATTGACCGCTTCCAACACTTCACCCTGAGCAGCTTCGACACAGACTGCAATTACTGTGACATCATCTAAACCTAATATCGCTGCCATAGCACCAATACCTTCAGCAACTGCGTTTTGCATCACCTGTGCACGATACTGCACCAATGGTAATGCATCAGCGAATGATAGTGCTTCAGCGGCGACCAATGCGGTGTATTCGCCTAAGCTATGACCAGCCATAATGGATGGCTTTATATTATTTACCGCAGACCATGCACGCCAAGTGGCAATGCCAGCTGCTAGCATAATAGGTTGTGTATAAATCGTTTGATTTAAAAGCTCATTTGGCTCTGTGGACATTTGCCAAAAATCAACGCTCAAAATATCTGAGGCTTCTTTAAAAGTATCAATAACAATTTTGTTGCTATTGCTTTCGGCACCAAATCCAGCCATCATTCCTACTGATTGTGAGCCTTGACCAGGGAAAAAAAATGCGAATTTACTCATAATTATATCTACTAATCTACTTTAAATAATCTACTTTAAATAATTTACTTTAATTTATTTACTTTAATATTAAATTTTAAATAATTGATTTTATTATATATTCAATACTTTATTAAAGCAGAGCCCCATGTAAAGCCACCACCAAAGGCCTCCATTAGGATAATCTCACCACGTTTAATTCGGCCATCCTGTATTGCAACATCTAGTGCTAATGGGATAGATGCTGCTGAAGTATTACCATGTTTTTCTACAGTTGTCACGACTTTATCCATACTCATATCGAGCTTTTTAGCTGTTGCTTGTATGATGCGAATATTGGCTTGATGTGGTACTAACCAATCAATGTCAGACTTTTGCAACCCGTTAGCACTCAACGTTTCATCTACAATGCTGTCCAGTGTATTGACTGCCATTTTAAAAACCGCATTGCCTTCCATTAAAATAGTTTCTTTTGGGTGTTGTGCAGACTTACGCGGCACATGCAGCATTTTTACGTAATTACCATCTGCATGTAGGTGTGTTGAGATAATTCCAGCCTCATCACTTGCTTGTAAAATCACTGCACCCGCTCCATCCCCCCATAAAATACAGTTGCTACGGTCTGTCCAATCAGTAATGCGCGAAAATGTCTCAGCCCCTATAACTAAGGCACATTTAGCAGCACCTGATTTAATAAAGTTATCAGCAGTAGAAAGAGCATATACAAAACCACTACATACCGCCTGAATATCAAATGCAGGACAACCAGAAATACCTAATTTAGCTTGCAGCGTACATGCTGTACTTGGGAAAATATCGTCGGGAGTAGATGTTGCTACAATAATTAAATCAATATCTTGTGCATTAATGCATGCAGCTACAATTGCATTTATTGCCGCATGGTAGGCTAAGTCGCTAGTTTTTTCATTATCAGCCACTATATGGCGTTCTCGAATACCTGTACGCGTAAAAATCCACTCTTCTGTGGTGTTTACCATTTTTTCAAGGTCTGCATTCGTCAGCAGTTTTTCAGGTAGGTAGCTACCTGTACCTGCTATACGGGAATAAGTCATGCTGCATCCTGAGTGGTAGATTGTAAACTAACGTCTTTATCTATTTGTTCTGTATGGCTATTTATTTTGCTAGCTGGTTTAATATGTTCAATTTCGAGCTGTTCTGTGATACGGCGCAATACACCGTTGCGAGATTCTTCAATCGCCGTATGTATGGCGTGTAAAAACGAGAAACTTTCCGCACCGCCGTGACTTTTAACCACAATACCACGTAGACCTAAAAAGCTTGCACCATTGTAACGACGAGGATCCAGACGTTTTTTAAAGCGTTTAAGCACCGGCAAAGCAACTAGCGCCATTAACTTAGTCAACCAGTTACGTTTAAACTCTTCAGTTAAGAAGCGCCCCATCATTTGTGCTAAGCCTTCAGAGGTTTTAAGCGCCACGTTACCAACAAAACCATCACAAACCACAACATCCGTAGTGCCTTTATAGATATCATTACCCTCGACGTTACCGTAAAAGTTAAGATGGCTGGCACGTAATAGCTCACCCGCCCTTTTAACAACTTCATTGCCTTTAATATCCTCAGAACCTATATTAAGTAAGCCAATTGAAGGGTTGGGCTTATGCTCAACCGCAGAGACTAACATTGCTCCCATCACAGCAAATTGCAGCAATTGCTCAGGCGTGCAATCAGCATTTGCACCAAGGTCTAACATATAAGTTAAGCCTTTTTGGCTAGGTAAAGTACCAGCGATTGCTGGCCTATCGATACCCGGTAAGGTTTTGAGCACGAAACGCGCGGTAGCCATAAGCGCGCCAGTGTTGCCAGCGCTAACGCAAGCATTTGCCTCGCCACTTTTAACGAGGTTAATCGCCACACGCATTGAAGAATCTTTTTTATTCTTCAGTGCACTTTGCGGGGACTCATCCATCGTAACAACTTCAGCCGCATGATGAACGCGCAAACGAGATCCGGCAGTGGATTTATGAGCAGCTAATTCGGATTGTATAGCATCAGACAAACCAACTAAAATAATGCTTAGCTGGTTATCTTGCTTTAAAGCTTCTAAGGCAGCTGGAACGGTAACATGAGGGCCATGATCACCGCCCATTGCATCAATGGCGACTGTAATATCCATGTGAGTTATAACAAATCCCGCTGTAACGCGTTAATTAAAATTAATTAATCGAATGTAGCTAGCTAAATGTAAATAAAAAGCTACAAAAATTAACAATACAGCATAACCACAAATGGACTTAGGGTTTACTCGCCTTTGGTTGGTAATACTTTACGACCACGATAGTAACCAGTTGGACTTACGTGATGACGTAAGTGTGTTTCACCCGTTGTTGGTTCTACAGCTAATGGTGGATTAACTAAGAAATCGTGTGAACGATGCATGCCACGTTTAGATGGTGATTTTTTATTTTGCTGAACAGCCATAATTTACTCCTGAAATATTATCTACAAATTTATTACTAAAAAATTGCTTAAAAAGTTTTGAAATTACTTTTATGGCGCTTTCAAATTTAGCGCTTTCAAAACATCAAATGGATTAAGTTTACCAACTTCTTTAATTGCGCTTAACTCTACGCATAAACCGGCAGCATGCTGCACTTCAGTATGCATAGGCGCTAATGGTAAAGTTAGTAACAATTCATCTTCAATTAAATCTAACACTTGCATGTGCTCATCGGCAGGTATGGTTTCAATCTCGCTCTCATCAAAGCTATCACCATCGAATTCAAAGTCTTGCGGACCTGATTTCTGATTTGGCAATATAATAAATTGCGAGTTGATATCCACATCATAAGGCATTGCATTCAAGCAACGCTGGCACTTAAGGTTTAATTGCCCTTCAAGCACTAACCCCAAACCCCATTGAGCAGTTTCTGTGATTGCATTATGCAACTTACCAGTTAAATGATAACTTATTTTATTCACCACATCTTGATTAACTTCATTGCCCCTCGCATCGCTGGTAACAATTAAATCGGCAAGGCGTAAAAATTGACAACTTTCAATTATACCAGATATTTCTTGATTTTTCTTGGCAAACTCAAGGTTGTTGATTTGCGGCAGTGTTTCTAAAGTCATTATATTTCCAACCGTATTATCCAGCGTGTTGCCCACCTAAATTTTCACATCGATCGTGTATTTATTTCATATCGCCGCGCATGATATAATCTATTAGTTTGTAAGTCAAAATTAAGCGTTAACTTGTGAAAAACATTATAAAGTTGAGCGCATAAGTTTAAAATAATTAATCTACTACTAATAAGGGTGCGCGTGTTTAAAAAAATATTAGTTGCTAATCGTGGTGAGATTGCAGTGCGCATAGTACGGGCCTGTTCCGAAATGGGCATTAAATCTGTCGCTATTTACTCAGATGCAGATCGCCATGCATTACATGTTAAAAAAGCAGATGAATCATTTAATATTGGAGCCGACCCAGTTAGTGGCTATCTAAATGCACATAATATTGTCAACATTGCTGTTGCAGCAGGTTGTGATGCTTTACATCCAGGCTATGGATTTTTATCTGAAAATCCAGAACTAGCAGAAATCTGTGAACGCAGAGGCATTAGGTTTATTGGTCCAAATGCTAAAGTCATTCGACAAATGGGCGATAAAATTCAAGCTAGAAATGCAATGACTAATGCGGGTATTCCTTGTACGCCAGGGAGCGATGGAAATCTTGAGAACTTGGATGAAGCAGTTGCATTAGCAGCTAAAATCGGCTACCCAGTCATGCTAAAAGCGACTAATGGCGGAGGTGGTCGTGGAATTCGCCGTTGCGATTCTGAGAAAGAATTATTGGGTAATTACGACCGTGTGATTAGTGAAGCTAGTAAAGCCTTTGGTAAGCCAGAAGTTTTCTTAGAAAAATGCGTGGTCGTTCCGCGCCATATTGAAGTGCAAGTTTTGGCAGATAGCCAAGGTAATGTCATCCACTTATTTGAGCGTGATTGTTCAATACAACGTCGCAATCAAAAATTGATTGAAATTGCGCCTTCACCACAACTTACTAAAGCACAACGCGAGTATATCGGTGGCTTGGCTGTAAAAGCAGCAAAAGCAGTAGGGTACGAAAATGCAGGCACTGTAGAGTTTTTACTGGACTCTGAAAATACATTCTATTTCATGGAGATGAATACCCGCCTGCAAGTTGAACATACTGTGACTGAAACCATCACAGGCGTAGATATCGTGCAAGAACAAATTCGCGTGGCATTCGGTTTACCTTTGCAGTACGAGCAATCTGAAATTCATTATCGTGGATATGCGATGGAATTTCGTATTAATGCCGAAGACCCAAAAAATGATTTTCTTCCAAGTTTTGGTAAAATTACTCGTTACTATGCGCCAGGCGGCCCTGGTGTGCGTATGGATGCTGCTATTTATTCAGGTTATGTCATACCGCCTTATTATGACTCCATGTGCGCTAAGCTCACCGTTTGGGCACTTGATTGGCAAAGCGTGATTGAGCGTGGCCGTCGCGCCTTGGACGATATGGAAGTCTATGGTGTTAAAACAACTATTCCTTATTACCAAGAGATTTTAAAGCATGCAGATTTTAGAAATGCCGACTTTAATACCAGCTTTGTTGAGTCGCACCCTGAGCTTACCAATTATGCGACGGTGCTACCACCAGAATTAATTGCGGCGGCTATAGGCGCGGCAATTGCAGCACATGAAGGCTTGTAATCTTAATTGGTTATATATAAAAATTAACTGACAAATTAACTTAAAAAGTAAAAATCAAATATATGTCTAAAAAAATTCATGTTACAGAACTTGTTTTACGCGATGGCCACCAATGCATGATTGCCACACGCTTACGCACAGAAGATATGTTACCTATTTGTTCTAAGCTCGACAGTATTGGCTTTTGGTCACTAGAGGCTTGGGGTGGCGCTACATTTGATGCTTGTGTACGCTTTTTAAAAGAAGATCCGTGGGAGCGTTTAAGCAAATTACGCAAGGCTTTACCTAACAGCCGCATTCAAATGTTATTGCGTGGTCAAAACTTACTGGGCTATCGCCATTATTCTGATGATGTGGTGCGTGCTTTTGTACAAAAATCAGCTGATAACGGTGTCGATGTATTCCGTATTTTTGATGCATTGAACGATATGCGCAATCTTAAAACTTCAATTGAAGCCGTCAAAAAAGCGGGGAAACATGCTGAAGGTACGCTGAGCTACACCACCAGCCCTGTACATGATATTGCGCACTTTGTATCTTTAGCCCAAGAGCTAGAGGCTTTTGGTTGTGACAGTATTGCTATTAAAGATATGGCAAGCTTACTTACACCACAAGCCACGGCTGAATTGGTTAAAGCCTTAACTGGTGCCGTTAATTTACCAATTCATTTACACAGTCATGCGACTTCTGGCTTAGCTAGTATGAATTTACTACGCGGCGTAGAAAACGGCGCAATGGTCATTGATACCTGCAACTCAGCTTTTTCCGAAGGTGCAAGCCATCCTACCACAGAGAGCATGATTGCTGCATTCCAAGGCACAGAGTACGACACAGGCTTGGATATTGGCGCAGTGCAAGAAGTCAGCGCTTATCTACGCGATATCCGTAAAAAATATTGGCAATATGAAAGTGAATATACCGGGGTTGATACACGCGTATTGGTTAATCAAGTCCCTGGGGGCATGATTTCTAATTTGTCTAATCAGTTAAAAGAGCAAGGTGCTTTAGACCGCATGGATGAAGTACTAAGCGAAATTCCTCGCGTACGCAAAGACTTAGGTTACCCACCATTGGTAACGCCTACATCACAAATTGTGGGTACGCAAGCGGTGCTCAATGTACTGACTGGTTCACGTTACAAATCAGTGACCAACGAAGTGAAAAATTACTTCTTAGGTCAGTATGGAAAATCACCCAGTGAAGTCAATGCGGAAATCAGAAAGCTTGCTATTGGTGATGCTGAAGTCATTACTTGCCGTCCTGCTGATTTATTAGAACCAGAAATGGCAAAGCTGGTGGCTGAATCCGACCGATTAGCGCAATCTGAAGAAGATGTTTTAACATTTGCGATGTTCCCAGATATTGCAAAAACCTTTTTGCAAGAACGTAATGCGGGTAGTTTAAAAGCTGACCCATTATTGCCAAAAGAAGCGGCTAGCCCAAGCGCAGCGCGCTATGCGCCAAACGAGTTTAAACTCACATTACACGGCGAAACATTCCATATCAAATTGACAGGCTCTGGTCACGAAGGTGAAGAACAGCGTCCATTTTATGTATCTGTAGATGGCGTTGCAGAAGAGGTGATTGTAGAAACTTTAAGTGAAGTAGAAGTCTCTGGTGGCAAAAGCACTGGTAACAAAAAGAAAGCGACCACGACTATCAGTGGCCGTCCTCGCCCATCGCATGCTGGTTGTGTGACAACCGCCATGCCAGGCACTATTGTGGCTGTTAAAGTTAAAGTAGGTGATAAAGTCAAAGCAGGCGATGGTGTATTAGTCATTGAGGCGATGAAAATGGAGAATGAAATTCAAGCTGCTAAAACTGGCGTAGTCGTTGCTATTCATGTCAATAAAGGTGATACCGTCACGCCAGATGAGTCGTTACTAGAAATTCAACCTGATGAGTAATTAAGTATAAAAAAAGCCGATACATCGTATCGGCTTTTTATTTGACCATTAATAATATTTCAGCCATGACAACACCTAATCTAATACTCGCATCTAGCTCACCGTTTAGACGTGAGCTTTTACAACGCCTACAATTACCCTTTATAGTGGCCTCGCCTGATATAGATGAAATAGCATTGCAAGGTGAACTTCCAGAACAAACTTCACTGCGTTTAGCACAAGCAAAAGCCATAAAAATCGCCGAAAGTAATCTTAATAGCCTCATCATTGGTTGTGATCAAATAGCAACTTTAGATGGCTTGCAAATTGGTAAACCTGGCACACACGAAAATGCTGTTAAACAACTCACGATGATGCGTGGTCGCAGCGTGGTATTTTATAGTGCGCTATGTTTATATAATGCGCTATCAAACACTATGCAGGCAGAAGTTGTACCTTTTACGGTTAAATTTCGCGATTTAACTGATGCGCAAATTGAAAATTACTTGCTCAAAGAACAACCTTATAACTGCGCGGGTAGTGCAAAGTCAGAAGGTTTAGGCATTGCGCTTATTGCAAGTATGCAGGGTGAGGATCCGAATGCATTGATTGGTTTACCATTAATTAGATTAGTAAAAATGCTAGAAAATGAGGGCGTCGCCGTTATATAAATGCTGGATATAAAACTATTAGTCAACGCACAATAAAGCTAATCGTTGCTAACATTTTAAAAGCTGCGACTATTTTCAAAAACTACGCGCACTTCATCAGGCTAAAATGCATTACTTTGGAGATTTAAATGCTCAAACGAAAAAAAATACTACTTGCTACCCTTTCTGTTTTCTCGCTATCAACTTTACCGTTAGGAGACATAGCAATGGCTGCAACTGCCTTAACTGCAAAAGTGGTAACAGAGGAAAATCCAGAAATACGTAGCACCTTGCAAGACCAGCAAGCTATAGCAATCACCATCTACAACGGCGATTTAGCCTTGGTCAAAGATCAGCGCAAAATCACACTAAAAACAGGTGTGAATAAATTAGCAATACGTGATGTAAGTGCTCAAATAAGACCTGAAACCGCGTTATTAAGAAGTATTAGCTACCCCGGCACCTTAGTATTACAAGAGCAAAATTTTGATTTTGATTTGCTGACACCTGCTAAATTATTAGAAAAATATGTAGGTAAAGCTGTCAGTATTGTTAAAATCAACCCAGTAACAGGGTTAGAAACTACAGAGCAAGCCATGGTGTTATCTGCTAACAATGGCGTGGTGTTAAAAGTGGGCAACCGCATTGAAACGGGCCTGTTACTCTCACAAAATAGCCGAATTGTTTATGACGATGTACCTGCAAATCTGCGTGACCACCCTACTTTAGTCACGCAATTAAGCAACAAAGTAACCGACGAGCAAACTGTTGAGTTAAGCTATTTAACCAGCGGGCTGGGCTGGAAAGCTGATTATGTTGCTGAGTTAAGCCCTAAAGAAGATAGCATCGATTTATCTGGCTGGGTCACATTAACTAATACCAGTGGCGCCACTTACCCAAATGCAAAGTTACAGTTAGTGGCAGGTGATGTTAATCGAGCGCCAGAACCAGCACACCCAATGGCTATGATGGTACGTAAATCTGAAACCATGGATGTTGCAGCAGCGCCAATGGCCGAAGAGTCATTACTTGAATATCATTTATATACTTTAGATCGCCCAACCACTATTGCAGAGAATCAAACTAAGCAAGTCGCTTTACTTTCAGCCAACAGCATTCCTGCGCGCAAAGAATTAGTATTGCGTGGTGCGGATTACTACTATCAAGGACAGTACGGCGAAATAGGCACTAAAATGAAAGTAAGCGCTTTCGTTGAGTTTGATAACAAAGAAGCAGCGCACCTCGGCATGCCATTACCAAAAGGAATATTGCGTGTTTACAAGAAAGATAGCTTAGGAAATGCCCAGTTTGTTGGTGAAGATAGTATTGATCACACGCCTAAAAATGAAACTGTACGCTTAAAATTAGGTGAATCTTTTGATGTGACTGCTGATAAAAAACAAACTGACTTTAAAGTGTTGCCACGTCCATCTAAAGGCAATAACTTATACGAAAGTGCTTATGAAGTTAAGCTAAAAAATGCTAAAAAAGAACGTGTGTTTGTGACCGTACAAGAGCCAATTAACGGTGATTGGAAAATAATTTCTGAAAACAATCCACACGTAAAAGCTAACAGCCAGCTAGCCGTTTGGAAGATTGAAATCCCAGCCGAAGGCACAACCACATTGACTTACAGAGCACAGGTGAAATATTGAGTTCTACACAATTAGGCATGTTATATTTAATCCCGGTTACCTTGGGCGATGATAATATCGCTCAGGTATTACCAGCATCAGTAGTTCAGCTTGCCCAACAGCTAGATTTTTTTGTAGTGGAAAATGAAAAAACTGCGCGTCATTTTTTAAGCACGATTAAAACCGCTAAGCCAGTACGAGAACTCACTTTGCTCACGCTGAATGAGCATACTTTGGATAAAGAATTGCCAGCATTACTTGCACCATTGCTGGGAGGTAATAATGTAGGCATTATGTCTGAAGCTGGTTGCCCTGGTATTGCCGACCCTGGAGCTAAATTGGTTGAACTAGCGCATCGAAAAGCCATTAAAGTGGTGCCTTTGGTGGGTCCATCCTCTATTTTATTAGGGTTGATGGCTTCTGGCCTAAATGGGCAACAGTTTGCTTTTTTAGGTTATTTACCTGTCGATAAAACTGCACGGAATTTACGTTTAAAAGATATTGAAAAAAGGTCACAAACACACAATGAAACTCAGATTTTTATTGAAACGCCCTACCGTAATGGGCATATGTTAGAAGCGATTATCGCAAACTGCCACGCTAATACAAAGCTATGCGTGGCATCTAACGTCAGCTTAGCGAGTGAGTTTATTATGACCAAAACAATTGCTGAGTGGAAAAAATCTAACATGCCAGATTTACATAAGCAGCCTACCGTATTTTTGCTATTGGCTTAAAGCATCAGATTAATCAATTAACATCAAGCTTTTGACTATTAAATTTTTCGTTATCAAATTTCTTACTGGTGCGTAACTTTTACGGTGCACAGGTGTTACACCAAACGCTTGTAGCAAATCCATATGCTCAGCAGTTGGGTAGCCTTTATGTTTTGCAAAGTTATATTGTGGGTAGATTTGATGTAATGCTAAGCAATTGGCATCACGCGCTGTTTTAGCCAAAATTGAAGCTGCAGAAATCGCTTGTACTTTACTATCCCCCTTAACAATCGCCTCACATGGAAAGTTAATTATTGGGCATTTATTACCATCCACCAATACTAACTCAGGGTTGATTCTTAAAGCTTCAATTGCTCGTTTCATGGCGAGCAAGCTTGCTTGCAAAATATTAATGGTATCAATTTCTTCAACAGAACTACTCGCTACAGCCCATGCCAACGCATATTGTTTTATTTCAACAGCTAAACTATCACGTTTTTTTTCAGATAGTTTTTTCGAGTCAGCCAAACCTACAATAGGTCGCTCAGGATTAAGAATCACCGCTGCAGCGTATACAGCACCAGCTAAAGGACCACGACCAGCTTCATCAACACCACAAATAACGATATTTTGTGGCAATATAAATTCAGCATAAGCCTGCATTATTTTAAATAAGCTAATATTGCTTTGGCAGCTTTTTCAGCAGTGTTTTGTTTCAGGCTTAAATGTATTTTCATAAACTCTGCTTTGATTTCTTCAAGGTAGTGACTATCTTCAAGCAAATTAAGGGTTACATCTGCTAATTTTTCTGGCGTGGCATCATGTTGCATTAATTCAGGCACTAAAAATTTACCCGCCAAAATATTTGGTAAGCCTACATAAGGTAAATAATTCATGCGCTTCATAATTTGCCAGCTAATATTAGGCATACGATAAGTAATCACCATGGGGCATTTAAGTAAGGCCGCTTCAAGCGTTGCGGTGCCAGATGCGACAATGACTAAATCAGCTGCTTCCATTGCATCATGAGCGTGACCAAACAATATTTGTAATGGTAAAGGCTCGGCATGGTTCAATTCATGATTAGTAGCATCAACATTAGCTTGGTTGATGTTTTCATGATTAATGTTTAAGTCTATATTTTCATCTAAATGATGAATTTGTTTTTTATGTTGCTCATAAACTAGATCATGTTGTGATGTAGAACTGAGATTTGCAGCATGGTTATCAAAAAGTGCATGCTCAAAAATTACACGCGTTTCTCGCGTGATAAGTGGTACTAAAAATTGTACATTTGGCTGTTTTTTTGTTATTAATTTAGCTGTTTTTACAAATAAATCAGCATGTTGATGCACTTCACTTAGTCGGCTACCTGGCAGCATAGCAATGACCATTTTATCTGCTTTAAGTTTTAGGCTTTCACGTGCAGTCAATTTGTTAGGTTGTAAAGGCAATATATCGGCAAGCGGATGCCCCACATAGCTTACGGGAACCCCAGCATCCTCATATAGCTTAGGCTCAAATGGAAATAATGCTAGCATGTGTGAAACGGCCCGTTTAATTTTTGCCATACGCCCTTTACGCCACGCCCATATTGAAGGGCTAGCGTAATGAATAGTGGGAATACCTTTATTTTTTAATTGTCGTTCAAGCCAAAAGTTAAAGTCTGGCGCATCAATCCCAATAAATAAATCAGGCTGACTTTCTAGTAGTGTTTGAAGTAAGTTTTTGCGTAGTTTAAGCAAGCCAAATAAATGTCGAAGTACCTCAACATAACCTCTTACTGAAAGACGTTCCATTGGGTACAAAGATATAGCGCCCTCGCCTATCATTTTAGGGCCAGCAATCCCAATAAACTCTAATTGCAAACCAGTGTTTAAAGTAGAGTAATGTGTTTTAAGCGCTTGTATGAGATGGCTACCTAGTAAATCCCCTGAGGATTCACCAGCCACTATTGCAATTTTAGGCATGAATAACTTGTGTAAAAATGAATTGAATGGATGTTTTGTTAATTTAACAAAACATATTTATCGAATAATGCCGCGGGTTGTTATGCCTAAAAACTCAGATAAAATTTTAAGCTCAGGACAGCTAGCTTGCATGGTTAAAATTTCCTGCTTCGCTTCCTCTAAAGACAAGCCATTACGATATAACGCTTTATAAGCGCGTTTGATTTGTGTAAGGGCTTCAGGTGAAAATCCACGACGCTTTAGTCCTTCGGAATTAATACCGTGCGGCTTAGCATCATAACCAGCGGCAGTCACGTAAGGAGGAATATCTTTGAATATGACAGAACCCACTGCCGTAATCACATGTGCCCCTACCTTGCAGAATTGATGTATCAAGGTAAAGCCGCCTAATATTGCATAATCATGCATATCTACATGACCTGCTAGGGATGAGTTATTAGCTAAAATAGTGTGGTTGCCAATTTGGCAATCGTGCGCAATATGCACGTAAGCCATCACCCAGTTATCATCACCAATTTTAGTCACGCCTTTGTCTTGCGCTGTACCACGATTGAATGTACAAAACTCCCGAATGGTATTGTTGTCACCAATCTCTAACGTCGTTGGTTCACCTGCATATTTTTTATCCTGCGGTGCTGCACCAAGTGAGGCATACTGAAAAATCTTATTATTTTTACCAATAGTCGTTGGCCCTTGCAATATCACATGGCTAGCAACTGTAGTACCTGAGTCTATACGCACACCAGCCTCGATGATTGAATAAGCACCAATCTCAACCGAACTATCAATTTCAGCTTTAGGGTCAATAATCGCGGTTGGATGTATTTTGCTGTTCATATTTTTCTGTTCGTTATGTTGCTCATGCGTGACTGCTTATTTTATAAACTGTTTTTTTTATTTAAATTGTTATTTTTCAATCGCTTTTAATATACACATCATGCTCGCTTCAGCAACGACTACACCATCGACCTTGGCTACACCGCTATATTTCCATATCCCTTTTAAAATACGATCGATTTTCACATTAAGAATAATTTGATCACCAGGTGAAACTGGTTTTTTAAAGCGTGCACTATCAATACCGGCAAAGTAATAAACGGAATCATCTGTTGGCTTTGAACCCATTGTTTTAAAAGATAAGATAGCGGCTGCTTGCGCCATCGCCTCCACAATTAAAACGCCTGGCATTACTGGATGATAAGGAAAGTGACCTGGAAAAAATGGCTCATTAATGGTGACATTTTTAACAGCAGTAATTTCTTTACCAACTTCAAGTGACAATACACGATCAATCAGTACAAATGGGTAGCGGTGTGGTAGGTGATCCAATATTTCATGAATATCCATGCTGATAATGTCAGCTTTAGCAGGTGTTTCGCTCATTTTAATTCTCTTTTCACTATTTATTTCTTTGCATATTTAACTATACAAAATTTCGTTATCATTTGGGCTTTAGATTTTCTAAAGCAGCCAACCTTGACTCTAAAGTTTTTTCAAAGGTTTTAATTTTATTGGCCAAGCTCGAAAGTTGGCGAACATTAGCTGCTGTCTTCAACCAATCCTCATGTGCTTGAAACGGCATTAATGCAGTGTAAGTGCCAGATTTAACAATTGATCTAGAAATCATGCTACCCGGTGAAATTTTCACATTGTTGGCAATTGTTAAATGCCCTAATATCATTGCAGCACCACCAATTTTACAATGTTGTCCTATTATTGCACTACCCGCAATACCAACGCATCCAGCTATAACAGTATGTGCCCCTATATGGCAGTTATGTGCAATTTGAATCAGGTTATCTAGCTTAACGCCATCTTCAATAATGGTGTCATCTAAAGCACCTCTGTCAATTGTTGTATTAGCACCAATATCAACATAATTACCAATCACTACATGCCCTACTTGAGGAATTTTCACCCAGATTTTATTGCCTACTTGACCATCTTCAGCATAACCAAAGCCTTCTGTACCAATGACTGCGCCAGAGTAAATAGTGCAATCATGCCCGATTATGCTGCCATGTTTAACAGTAACGTTAGGCTCTAATTTAGTGTTATCGCCTAGTTTGACGTTTTGTTCAATCACACAACCCGCTTCAATAACCACACCTTCGCCCAGTACGACATTTTCTGCAATTAACACATGCGCTGCAATGCAGCATGATTGAGGAATAATAACGGATTCATGTATAACAGCGCTAGAATGAATGCCTTTGGCATAGCTTGCTTTGGGATTTAGAAGGTTTGAAACCTTAGCAAAATAAGCATACGGATTATCCGTGACAATTTTAGGCAATGTCGTTAAGTGCTGGTATTGCGGATGCACAATAACAACACTTGCTTGCGTATTTTCTAGTTGTTTTATGTATTTGGTATCGTTAAAGAAACTAAGCGACCCAGATTTTGCATTTTTTAGCGAACTTACACGGGTTAAATTGTTCAATTCAGAAGTATGCTCGACTAAATCTACTATTTGCCCACCTAGTCGCGCAGCTATTTGATGTAATGAGTATGTTGCACTCATTTGACTTCGCCTATTAATTTATATGGTTTAAATACACGCTATGTTTAATTAATTAAAGAGCTCACAAGGGTTATTTTTTGCCCAACGACTTTAAAACTTTATCAGTTAAGTCAATTTTTTCACTTGCATAAGCAACGCCACCATACACTACTAAATCATACATTTCAGCTTTTGCGACAGACTGCACTGCTTTGTTAATACGATCTTGTAACGTAGCTAATTCTTCGTTTTTGCGTAAGTTAATATCTTCGCGTAGCTCGCGCTGCTTGCGTTGAAACTCAATTTTTAAGTTCGAGACATCTCGTTCTTTGTTGCGGCGATCAGTCTCAGAAATTGTTAAGCCATCTTTATCAAGCGCAGTTTCAATATCTTTAATTTGCTTTTGCATACGGTCTAAATCAAGCGAGCGTGGACTAAATTCGCGCTCTAATTTTTTGCCACTTTCGGCTGTTTGCGGTGCATCTTGTAAAATTTTGTCTACTTGCACATAACCCACTTTGAGTTCTGCAAAGCTAGAGGTAGAAACCATTAACAGCGCACCGACTAAAATACTTTTTAACAAATAACTCAATTTAAATCTCCTAAATTAATCTTTAACTTTCACAACCAGCTACCCTAAACTAAAACTGTTGCCCCAACTGAAATTGTAATGTTTGTGTCACATCATCAGGTTTTTTATTGAGCGGTTTAGCAAGCACTAATTTTAATGGTCCGAAAGGTGAATACCAGCTAATACCAAGGCCAGCAGAGTAACGTAATTCTGATAAATTAATATTTTGACCAGTACCGTAAACACTACCTGTGTCTACAAAAGCACTCAGCCTAAATTGTTTTGAATCTTTAAGAAATGGTACTGGCATAAATAATTCAGCATTACCTACTACACGTTTTGTACCGCCTACAGAGAAAGTGGAGCCAGTTGCAGGATCAATATCTTTGGGTCCGATTGTTCCATTATCGTAACCTCGCACAGAACCTACGCCGCCTACATAATAGTTTTTAAAGAATGGATAATTTTTTCCGCCATAACTATCGGCATAACCAAACTCACCGTTAAGCAGAAGTGTTAAGTTTTTTGTTAAGTCTAAGTACCACGCATTTTTAAAATCAACTTTATAATATTGCAGATCTAACCCTGGCAAGCCTAACTCACCGCTTAGCCTTTGCAAAACACCTTTGTTGGGAAACAAAATACTATCGCGTGTATCATGGGTCCAAGCACTACTAAACTGTAGTGAGTTGCTGCTACAGCCTGAATTATTAGCACAATAATCTAAATATTGTTTGGGGCTTTGACTCGTTAAATTAATCGTCGTTAAGTCAACTGTTAAACCAGCGCTTAAGAAATCACGCTCATTCAACGGCAAACCAAAACGAACACCAGCACCATATGACTTACTTGCGTAGGTACCAATACTTAATGAACTAGTATCTACATCACGCCTATATATATCAAAACCTCGACTAATACCATCGGGCGTAAAGTAAGGGTCTGTGTAAGACAAAGAATAGGTAGTATTGACTTTGCCTGTATTAATTTGTGCTGATACTGAATTACCTGTGCCTAAAAAATTTTGCTGATTAACTGTAACGCCAAACACAACACCTTCACTACTGGACAACCCCGCACCAAACTGAACACTACCTGTCGATTTTTCAGTAACGCTTATATTCAAATCCACTTGGTCAGTTGTACCAGCAACCGCTGCTGTATCCACATTGACATCTGAAAAGTAACCTAAACGATTTAAACGTTCCTTAGACCGCTCAATCTTATCGCCTGCATACCAACCAGATTCAAGCTGGCGCATTTCTCGCCTTAGCACAGAATCACGCGTGCGGGTATTGCCAGTTAAGTTAATACGGCGCACATAGACACGCTTGCCTGGATCAATAAAAAACGTGAATGAAGCGGTGTGTTTATCTTTGTTAACTTCTGGAATCGGATTAACGTTTGCAAATGCATATCCTTCATTACCCAAACGATCACTAATAGCTTTATTTGCCTCTGTGATTTTCTGACGATTAAAAACATCACCTTGTTTAATATCCACTAATTTACGAAGCTCTTCCTCAGGCAACTGTAACTCACCTGCAAGCTTTACATCACTAATGGTATATTTTTCACCCTCTGTGACGTTGACTGTAATGTATATATCTTGTTTATCTGGTGAAATAGACACTTGTGTTGAGTCGACAGTAAACTCTAGGTAACCTTGGTTTAGATAAAAAGACTTAAGTGTTTCAAGGTCTGCAGTAAGTTTTTGTTTAGAGTATTGATCATCTTTATTCCACCAAGACATCCAGTTTGGTGTGGTCAGTAAAAATTCTGCCCGTAAATCATCGGTAGTAAATGTATTATTACCGACGATATTAATGCCTTTGATTTTAGCAACTGCGCCTTCTTCAATATCAAAACGTAACGCTACTCGGTTGCGTTCCAGAGGCGAAACTACAGCTTTTACTGTTGCACTATATTTACCTTGCGATAAATATTGACGCTTGATTTCTTGTTCAGCTTTATCAAGTTGTGCTTTATCAAAAATCTGCCCTTCAGTAATCCCTATTTGTTTTAAACCCTCAAGCATTTTATCTGATGGGAATGACTTATTGCCGCTAAAATCAATTTTAGCAACGGATGCACGCTCTTGCACGGTGACAATTAGTACGTCCCCATCAGCTTCAATACGCACATCTTTAAAAAAACCTGTGTTGTATAGAGACTTAATCGCTTTAGTCGCTTTTTCATCACTCATCACATCGCCGACTTCAACATTTAAATAGTTAAATACGGTACCTGCCTCAGTTCTTTGCAAACCTTCTACACGGATGTCCTTAATCACAAAGGGATCTAACGCATAGGCTGTCGATACAAATACGACTTGACTCAATGCGGCAACAACTGCGCTGAGCATATAGTTTGTTTTAAATAAATTTAACTTAGATGGCATTCATTAACCCGTGAAATTATTTTTATAATATTGTCTGAACTACTAACTAGTAAATGCTGTTGCAAAACGCGTAATATCATTGAAAATCGCAACCGTCATTAAAAGCCCTAATACCCCAAAGCCTAAGCGTTGTCCAAATTCCATGACGCGATCCGAAACCGGACTACCTTTAAAAATTTCTACCACATAATACAGCAAATGTCCGCCATCTAAAACTGGTATAGGCAACAGATTTAGCACGCCTATGCTAATACTGATAGTAGCTAAAAAACCTAAAAATACTTTTAAGCCTAAATCTGCACTTTGCCCAGCATAGCTTGCAATGGTGGCTGGACCACTAATGCCTTTAAACGACATTTGTCCAGTGAGCATTTTTCCTAACATTTTTAAACTAAATGTTGAGGTATCCCAAGTTTTATCTAATGCCATTGTTAGGGCACGAAATGGAGAGTAACTTACCACAACTAAAAGTTTATCTAGGTCAGCTTGTGCCTTTGTAAGATCAACCTTAGCTGCAGCACCAATACGCCCTATAGTTTTACCATGATCTTGTAATTTTTCGGGTGTAATAAGTGCTGTATGCCGCTGAATAACACCTGATAACTGACGCTCATATTCAACACTAATTGCTTGCATAGGGTTAACGCGCACCACTTTTACGAAACTATCCCAATCTGTAACTACCAACTTATTAACAGTAATTATTTTATCGCCAGCTTTTAATCCAGCTTGTTCGGCAACGCTTTTGGGCGTGACCTCACCTATAGTGGGTAAGATTTTTGGTTGGTATTGAATAAAGCCTAACTGTTCTAAAACATCGCTCTCAAGATCGTTTTTATCAATACCACTTAAATTAATATTGATAATCTTTTCCTCGTTATCTACATTAACGATATCTAATTTTGCAATTACTGGTGGTATTTCAAATGTTTTCTCAGCAGGCTCTTTTGTAGAAGTTGATAGCGACTTTTTTAGTAAAATCCAACGAACATCTTGCCAGCTCTCAACTATTGAGCCATCAATTTTTTTAATTGAATCACCTGCTTGTAATTGAGCTTTTGCTACTGCAGTGTTATCAGTAACATCTCCTATAACTGGTCTCATCACTGTGACCCCAGATACAAACAAACCCCAGTAAATCAATATAGCTAACAATAAATTAGCAATAGGGCCCGCAGCCACAATTGCAATACGTTTCCAAACGGACTGACGATTAAAGGCGCGAGATAATTCTTGTTCAGTGTAAGAGATGACTGGGTTAGTTTTTTGTTCAGACTCTTGCGCAATGACACGCTCATCCAACATCTTGA